>JBKPSR010000033.1:0-10038 GCA_046735115.1 Actinomycetota bacterium | reverse complement strand
AGGTTCCCGGTGGTGGTCAGTCTAGGCGGCGTTCACCTCCTGGTCGGTCGTTTCGTCGCTTCCGGCGTGTCTGATTTGGCGCAGGTGTTGGCGTTCGAGCTGGCTGAAGCGGACGCCGTTCTTGGCGTGGGTGATGTAGAGATCGAGGACGGCCCAGACGAGGGTCAGGCAGCTGGTCTCGCCGGGGAAGCGGCCGATCACCTTGGTGCGGCGTTTGACCTCGGCCAGCGACCGTTCGAGCAGGTTCGTGCTTCGCCACCGGCGGCGGTGTCGTGTCGGGTAGCGCAGGTGGATGGCGAGCGCGTCGAGGTCGTCGGCCAAGCACTTGGCGGCGGTGGTGTAGCCGGCAGCGTCGAGCTCGGCGACCAGGGCCTGGAGTCGTTGCTTGCCGTCGCGCTGGTCGATGGCGTCGTCGAGCGCCTGCCAGTAGGCAGCCCGGACGCGTTCGCGTTCGCGCTCGGGCAGCTTGGCCAGCAGGTTTCGCACCCGGTGCACACAGCAGTGCTGGCGGTCGGAGGCCGGCCAGCACTGCTCGACGGCCTTGATCAGCCCGGGGGCGCCGTCGGCGACGATCAGCAGCGGCGCGCCGAGCCCGCGGGCGATCAGGTCCCTGCCGAGCGCGAGCCAGTCCTCGTGGGACTCGCGCATCCCCAGCATCACCGACAGCAGCACGCGCTCGCCTTCCTCGGTGAAGCCCCAGGCGACCAGCACACCCTCCTTGGGCCCGTCGGGCCGGACCGGGAGGAAGACCGCGTCGAGGAACAGCGCCGCGACCTGTATGTCGTAGAGGTCGCGGCGCTTGAACTGCTCAAAGCGCTCCCTGAGCTCGGTGCAGATCCGCTGGGCGGTCGTCTTGGACAGCTTCCCCAGCCCCGCCTTCTCGCACAGCGACTCGATGTCGCGCAGCGACAGCCCCCTGACGAACGCGCCGATCACCATCGCCCGCAATGGCTGGGTGCGCAGCACCTTGGTGCTGCACGGAAACAGCTTGGAGACGAACGGCTCGGCCGCCTCTCTGACCTGCGGGATCTCGACCTGCAGCTCGCCCTCGAGCGTCTGCACCCTGCGCGGGCGAAAGCCGTTGCGAAGTCCCGAGTCATAGTTGCGCAGCCCTCGCTGATAGTCCGGTCGGCGCTCATAGCGCGCGCGGCCAAGCCAGGCGTCGAACTCGTCCTCCACCGCGCGCTGGATGATCAGCCGCGCACCGAGCCTGGCCAGCTCCGACAGCGACTCGCGCGGGCTCTCGCCCACCCCCACCGAAAGCAACTGCTCGATCTGAGCCTCGATCTCCGCCGACGGCGGTACGGTACGTCTCACGGCGTAGGCCTCCTTCATCGTCTTGCCGGACTTGAGGGAACCTACGCCGTCGCCTTGACGGCGGCCGGGGCTATTTACAGCAGTTCGGAGACGCGACCGACGTCGTCGGACGCTTTCGCTTCGATCACCGATAACCAAAGCCGTACAGGATGAGCGGGAAGACTCGCATCGTGGCTCGGCCTGCGGGCAGTCGAGCCGGCTGAAGACCACGCCCAGTCGCCGGTGGACGGCCTATTTGGTCAGGTCGATCGCCGGAAATGACGACGGGATGACGCCGAACTCCGCGTACAGGTCGATCCACGGTTGCGCGAGCTCCGGCCTGAGCCGCGTGGCGAACCGCGTTCGGGTCACCTTGGCGATCAGCGCTCGGTCGAGGTCGGAGTACTTGGCGAGAATGGCGCCGCTGGCGCGCTCGTTTTCCTGCTGGTTCGCCCACACGGCCGCCGCCTGAATCGCATTTCGAAACCGCGCTGCGAGCTTCGCGTCGACGTCGCGGCGCGAGATCCAGACCGTTCCGAGGCAATCGCGCGCACAGACCGCGTTGAAGATGGGAGCGATGCGCACGGCGCCTCGCTGCAGCGCGACCGTCAGGACCGGCTCCGGCAGCACGGCAGCGTCGACCCTTCCTCTGCTCAGCGGGCCGATCATCTGTGGGAACGGCATCTCGACGAAGCGAACGTCACCAGCGTCGACCCCGTTTCGCTTGAGCCATCGCAACAGCCCGATATGGGCGGGCGTGTTCGGAGCCTCGATGGCGATCGTCTTTCCAACCAGGTCGCTGGCGCGCCTGAACCGCTTCCCCTTCGCCGAGACGAGCGCGGTCGTCGGCGCCCTTGGCAGATAGAGCGCGCCTGCGGCGACGAGGCGCACTGGTGCGCCGCGAGATTTCAAGACCGCGAGATTGCTCACGCTGAAGCTCGAGAACGCGGCCGTGCGCGACAGTACGGCAGCAGCAGCCTGTTGTGGATCGTTGATGAGCGTGATCCTCGCGTCGATGCCCTCACGGTGGAAGAAGCCCCGGTCCTTCGCGTAGAAGGCGAGCGCCGTCGGCTCGATCGGAAGCGCGGTGATGTGGACCGTCGTCTGAGCTGCCGGGCCCGTGATCGTCGTCCGAGCCGGCGTGCTCGTGCCGCACGCGGAGACCGCGAGCGCGATGCAACAAAGCCGTACAAGCCGGCGCGTCCGCTTCCTCTCGCCGGCCATGCGACGCATCCAGACGTTCGCTTGCCGACGTCTCACTGGGGCCTCCTGATGATCTCGTGGATTTCGTTCCGGACGGCAAGGAATCGAGGTGAGCTGCGGCTCGCCGTCTGGTCGCGCGGACGCGGAAGGTCGACCTCGATCGCGTCGACGACCCGTCCCGGTGCGGAGCTGAGGATGAGGACGCGATCGCCGAGGTAGACGGCTTCGTCGATGTCGTGCGTCACGTGCACGACGGTCATACGGCGTTCCTCGAGCTCGCCGTGCACGCGCAGGACGACGTCCTGCAGCTCTTCACGCGTAAGCGCATCGACCGAGGCAAACGGTTCGTCGAGCAACAGCAACCTCGGGCGCGATACGAGGGCACGGGCGATGGCGACCCGCTGCGCCATCCCACCGGACAGCTGCCAGGGATATTTGCGCGCGACGCCCCGGAGACCGAGGTCTTGCAGAACAGCCTCGGCTCGCGCGACCCTCGCGCCTGCGGAGACCCGCGTGCGACGCAGCGGGAACATGACGTTGCGGATCACGGTGAGCCACGGGAACAGCGAGCGGTTGTAGTCCTGGAAGACGAGAGCGACCTCCGGCGGCGGACCCAGAACGGGTCGGCCGTCGAGAAGCACTGCGCCTTCGCTGGGCCGGGTCAGGCCGGAGAGGATTCGCAGGAGCGTCGTCTTGCCGCAGCCCGACGGTCCGACCACTGTGAGGAACTCGCCCTCGTGAACGTCGAAGGTCACGTCGCACAGCGCCGGCGCGGCGTCCCGCACATAGCGCTTGCCGAGGGCTGTGACGCGAACGACGGGCGCTGCCGTCTGTAGCCGGCCCTCGCCTGAACGGATGGCGTCAGCGCTCGCCATGACCCGTCGCTTCGTGATGCCAGGAGAGGGCCCGCCGCTCGACGAGCACGAAGACGCCGTTCAGGACGAATCCGAGCAAGCCGAGAAAGAGGATCCCGGCGTACATCGCGGGGATGTCGAACTGCTGCTGCTCGACGAGGATCCAGTGTCCGATCCCGTCGCCGCCGCCGACGAACTCGGAGACGACGACCATGACGAGACCGATCGAGCCGGCGACGCGAAGGCCGGCGAAGATCGACGGCAGCGCGGCGGGAAGGTCGACGCGGAGGATCCGCTCGGCTCGCCCCAAGCGGAGCAGCGACGCCGTCTCGTGCAGCTCGGGCGGCGCGGCTCGAACGCCGTCCATGCTGTTGACGAGCACCGGGAAGACGACCCCGAAGGCGATGACCGCGATGCGCATCCGATCGCCGACGCCGAGGATCACGATCAGCGCCGGCACGAGAGCGATCGCCGGCGTCGCCCTCAGGAGCTCGACGAGCGGCTCGAGCGCCTGCATTACCCGCCGCGACGAGCCCATCGAAACCCCGACGGCGACGCCGACCGATGCCCCGATCGCATACCCGGCCGCGAGGCGCCTCAGGCTCGCCTCGACGTTGCTCAGGAAGTCCGGCGTCGGCCAGACATGCCACGCGCGCTCTGCGACCGCGCTCGCCGTCGGCACCAAGAAGGATCCCTCGCTCCGTGCCAACGCCTCCCAGAGCCCGACGGCCGCAGCGAACACGACCCAGCCCAGGAACGGCCGCCCGACGCGCTCGACGAGGCGGACCGTCACCGCTCAGCGAGTCGTTCCTCGCCGGTCCAGAACACGAGCCGGCGCTCGGCCGCGCGCAGCGCGCGGTTAACGACGTAGCCGAAGAAGCCGACGAGGACGACGGCCGCGTACAACTCCGGCAGCTGGAACGCGTTCCCCTGTCGCTGCATATACGCGCCGACGCCGTCGGTCCCGCTGACCCATTCGGCCGTGACGGCGACGAGCAGCCCGATCGAGGCGCTGACCCTGACGCCCGTGGCGATGCTCGGCAGCGAGGCGGGGAGCGTGACTCGAACGAGTCGGCCGACCGCGCCGACGCCCGACGTCCGCGCGACGTCGTGCAGAACGCGGTCGACGCCACGGGCTCCGTAGAGCGCGTTCAGGAGGATCGGCCACAGGGCGGCGTAGGCGACGATCCAGCGCCGCATCGGCGCTCCGAAGCCGAAGAAGAGGACCGCGAGCGGGATCAACGAGACCGCGGGGATCGGTCGCAGGAACTCGATCAGGACGGACGACGCATCGAGGAGCGCGCGGAAGCTGCCGATCAGGACGCCGACCACGACCCCGACGACGACGGCGATTGCGAGCCCCTCGGCGTAGCTGCCGACCGTCGCTCCGATCTCGCCGGCGAGCGCGCCCGTCCTCAGCTCGGTTACGAGCGCGCGCGTCGTCGCTGTCGGTGCAGGCACGCTGTCGCCCAGCCGGAACAGCCGGACGAGTGCTTCCACCGACGCGACCACGAGGAAGACGACGACCCAGCCGACGACGTTCGGTCGCTTCACGAGCGGACGCGTTCGCGGGGCGCTCGCCGCGTCGCGAACCGTCCCTCGGGACGCGCGTCCCGACGGTTGTGGACGCGCCGCGGGTCTGGCATGTCGCCCACTATCGCGCCCGCCCGGGCTGGAAACAAGATCTCGGAGCTCGACGGAGGCCGGCGGAGGCCAGACCTGATCCCGGCCCGCCTCCGCTCGCCACGTCAACTCTCGCGGTTGCCACGATCTCGCGCTACGTGCAGGAGACCGCCGGATGGAATCTCTCGCGGCCGGGTGTTCTGCCGCTGCACGAGCCGTTCGCGTCGGTGGATGCGCTGACGCGCGCCGAGCTTCAGGACGTCCTCCTGCGGATCCATGGCGTGCTTACCCACCGGCGTGTCACGATCGTGGACGTGACGCACGACATCGACCAGGCCGTACGGTCGACGCAGCAGCCCTCTCCAAAGGGGTCGTGAGGTAGCGTGGAGCCGGCGATCATCGGCCGTGAGCGGGAGCTCGCCGCAACCGGGCGGCTCCTCGACCGTGCGGCCGAAGGTGCGGCCGCGCTCGTCCTCGACGGCGAGGCTGGGATCGGCAAGACGACGCTCTGGCTTGAGGCGGTGGGCGCCGCCGATGCGCGCGGGTTCCGCGTGCTGCAGGCGCGGCCTGCGGAGAGCGAGGCGAGGCTCTCCTACTCGGCGGTCGCCGACCTCGTCGGCACAGCGTTCGATGAGACGGAGAGCGAGCTGCCGCCGCTCCAGCGGCGTGCGCTCGAGGCGGCGCTCCTGCTCGAAGAGGCGGACCAGCCGGCGGACGCGCGAACGACCTCGGCCGCGCTGGTCGCCGTCCTGCGCGCGCTCGCGTCGCGGGGCCCCGTGGTGCTGGCGGTCGACGACGTGCAGTGGGTCGACGCGGCGTCGGAGCAGGCCCTCGCATTTGCGGCGCGGCGGTTGCCGGCCGGGCTCGCGTTGCTTGTGGCGCGGCGGGTCGAAGGAGACGCCGACCTGCCGCTCGGGCTCGCGCGTGCGCTGCCGGACGACCGTTGTGAGCGGGTCGTCGTCGGACCGCTCTCGGTGGCAGCGCTGCATCACGTGATCAGCGGCCGGCTCGGGACGTCGCTGTCGCGGCCGCTGCTCATCCGGCTCGCGGAGGCTTCCGGCGGCAACCCATTCTTTGCGCTCGAGATCGCGCGCGCGCTCGGGCGTGACGAAGGCGGCCACGAGCCGCTGCCGGTGCCGCGGAGTGTCGAGGAACTGGTGGCGGCACGGGTCGCAGCCCTCTCTCGCGATGCGCGCATCGTTGCGCTCGCGGCCGCGGCGCTCTCGCAGCCGACGGTCGCCACGGTGGTGGAGGCGTTCGACGGGGAGGGCGACGCGCGCGACGCCGTGATCGAGGCGGAGGACGCGAGCGTGTTGGTCGCCGGGCGCGACCGGATCCGGTTCACGCACCCGTTGCTCGCGTCGGTCGTCTACCGATCTGCAGCAGGCGAGCGGCGGCGCCGGCTGCACGAGCGTCTCGCGAAGGTGGTCGTTGATCCCGAGGAGCGTGCCCGGCACCTGGCGCTCGCCACGACAGGCGCGGACGAAGACGTCGCCGCCGAGATCGAGCGCGCCGCGGCGCGGGCCGCTCGGCGCGGCGCACCTCAGGCCGCCGCGGATCTCCTGGCCGCGTCGGCACGGCTGACGGCCAGCGAACGAACGGAAGAGCTGACGCGACGCCGGCTCGGCGAGGCCGCCGCGCGTCTGGCCGCCGGCGACGTCGAGACCGCGCGCACGCTGGCCGAGGGCGAGAAGAGGTCGCCGGTCGCGTCACTGCGCGGCCAGGCCCACTACCTGCTCGGCGAGGTCGCGTGGATCAGCGGCAGCGGCCCGCCGAGGACGCACTTCGAGGCGGCCCTCGCGGCGGCGCCCGCGGACCGCGAGCTCGCGGCCCGCGTCTACCCGAAGCTCGTCAGCTTCACGACGCACGATCCCAGGCGGGCGGTCGAGCACGCGGATACGGCCATGCGCGTGCTCAGCCCGGACCGCGATCCGGGGCCGCTCGCCCAGATCGTCTTCGACCGGTTCTGGGCGGAGCTCGGGCTGGGGCACGGCCCGCGCTGGGACCTGTTCGAGCAGTGGCGCGAGCTGGAGAGGAGGGCGGGCCCGGACGCGCCGAAGACACCGCTCCCGCTGATCTACTTCTGGGCGATCGACGACTTCGAGGCTGCGCGGGCCCGCTTCGCCGCCGAGGAGCAGTGGTACCGGGAGCGCGGCGAGGATCTCTGGCGCGCGGAGCGGCTGGCGCACCTGTCGATGGCCGAGCTCCGCGCGGGACGGTGGGACCTCGCGGGGCGGTTCGTGGAGGAGGCGTGCGACACAATGGCGCAGCAACTCGACGAGCCGGGCCCGTGGAGTGCCGCATTCCGCATCCGCTCAATCATCGACGCCCACGCCGGCCGGACCGAGCGGGCGCGGGCCACGATGGGGCCGTTCATCGTCAAGGCGGAGCACGCGGGGCTCGTGGCCTGGGAGGTGCTCGGCCTCTCGGCTCTCGCCTTCATCGACTTTGTCGACGGCGACCACCGCGCGGTCGACGCCACCCTGACGCGGATGCGGGAGCGGATGGAGACGATTGCCTTCAAGGAGCTCGCGCCCGACCGGAGCGAGCCGTTCCACGTCGAGTCGCTGGTCGCGCTGGGCGGGCACGACCGCGCCCGCGAGGCTCTCGCGCGCCTCGAGGAGCGCGGGCGCAGCTTCCCCAGGCTCTGGATCAGCGTCACGCTCCCGCGCACCCGCGCGCTCGTCCTCGCGGCGGAGGGCGACGTCGCGGCGGCGCTCGCCGCGTTCGACGAGCTCGACGTCGACGAGGCGGCGAGGCTCCCGTTCGACCTCGCGTGGAATCGCCTCGTCCAGGGGCGCCTGCACCGCCGGGTCAAGCAGAGGCGCGCCGCCGCCGACGCGCTCGGCGAGGCACTTGCGATCTTCCAGCGGCTCGGCGCGCCGACATGGGCCGAGCAGGCGCGTGCCGAGCTCGGGCGCGTCGGCCTGCGCCGTGCGCCGGCCGAGCTCACCCCGACCGAGCGTCGAGTCGCCGAGCTCGCCGCGACGGGCATGACGAACCGCGAGGTCGCGAGCGCCGCCTTCATGAGTCCCAAGACGGTCGAGGCCAACCTCGCGCGCGTCTACCGCAAGCTCGGGATCGCCTCGCGGGCGGAGCTCGGCGCGCGCATGGCCGACGAGCACCGGCGGGTGGAGGCACAAACGTAGGGAAACGCCCGATGCCGCGGCGGCGGGCGGCGCATACCGTCGCCGCATGGCACGGCAGACCTACCTCGTCGAGCACTACCGCCCCGGCTTCACCGCCGAGCGGCTCGCGGCGTCGGCGGCGCGCGTCCGCGCGGCGGCCGTCGGCATGGCCCGCGAGGGCCAGCCGGTGCGCTACCTCCGGTCGACGGTCGTCCCGGCCGACGAGTCGCTGCTGTGCCTCCTCGAGGCGCCTTCGGACGACCTCGTGCGCGCGGTCTACGCACGGGCCGGAGTCCCGTTCGAGCGCCTCACCGCCGTCATCTCCGACGACACCCCCTCGAGAGCGGAAGGACAACAGACATGAAGGAACACTCAGGAGGCCACATGTTCGCCAGTCGCACCCACCGTCACACCATCATCTGCGCCATCGCCTGCGCGCTGCTCGCAGCCGCCCTCACCGGCGTGGCGCCCGCCAGCGCGAACGAGCGCACGCAGGCGGCCGGGGCGCTCGCCCAGGAGCGCTACTACTCGTCCTACGGCGAGCCCGAGACGAGCGACGCCGGCACGTCCGCCGCGCAGGCGCAAGGGCGCTACTACTCGTCCTACGGCGAGCCCGAGACGAGCGACGCCGGCACGTCCGCCGCGCAGGCGCAGGAGCGCTACTACTCGTCCTACGGCGAGCCCGAGCCGCTGACCGTCGCGCAATCGCCGGAACCGTCCGACGACACGCCGTGGCTGCCGATCGCGCTCTCGGTCGCCGCCGCACTGGCCGTCGTCGCGGCCAGCGCAACCCTGGTCCGCCGGCTGCGCATCCGCCGCCGCGCCGCCCGAGTCACCACGTAGCCGCCTCGGCGCCCGCCTCGCGCGCCGAGGCGGGCGCCCTCATCGCGCATCCAGCGCATCCACCCGCACGAGGCCGACATGCACACTTCCCGCCTTCCAACTGTCGCAGAGATCCGCCGGCCGCGGCCAACGAACCGACCACATGCCCAACGAAAGGAGCGTCAAATGACGACCAAGACGAAGCTGGTGGCCGCGCTTGCGGCCGCCGCAGCGATCGCCGGAGGCACGATCGCGACATCCGGCGCCGCACACACCAACTCCGGCAATCAACTCGCGGGAACGTGGAACGTGACCGTGAACCGACCGGCACCGCTGCCGCCCATAACATCGCTGCGGGTCTACACCGGTGCGGGCAGCATGGTGGAGTCGGGGAACGACACCGCCTCGCGCTCGCCGCAGTACGGAAGCTGGGAACGGACCGGGGGCCGTGAATACGCGGAGACCGGCGTGTTCTTCCGCTTCGACCCGGCGACCGGCGCGTTCGTCGGCAAGCAGAAGATCAACCGGACGATCGACCTGGCGGACGATGGCCAGTCGTTCACGTTCCACGGTCGCGCCACGGTCTACGACCCGCACGACAACGTCGTCGCGAACGTCCCGGTCAACGGCACCGGGGAGCGGCTGGAGGTCGAGACGCAACAATAGGCTCATCCGCAGCAGAGTGCTGGGGGCAGGGGCTCGCCGGCGAGTCCGCCGGCCAGACTCGGGGCGGCCCCTCCCTCGGCCGCATTTCCCGGGCCGACGGAGCTCGATCTCCTTTGCCAGCGGCGCCGCCGGTGGCCTCGACATCTGGACGATGAACCGGACGGTCGGCCGCGAGGCAATGACCGGCGCGTAGTTGGCGTCGCCGTCGCCCGCCTGGACGGCGGCACGCGCGACGTGTGCGCACGACCGTCGTGACCGCATGCACCGGACCGTGCTGGTCGTGTAGAGCGGCGCCGTGCTCGGCACTGCGAGATCGGACGCGAGGATTGCGCGGGCTGCCATTGCCGCAACGCGGCCGATCGGCGGTGGTCGCGCTCCTCGCCCTACTGTGTCTGGGGGCGTTCGCGGCCGGCGCCACAGCGGACGGGACCCACGGTCATGAGGCA
>JBKPSR010000032.1:0-20017 GCA_046735115.1 Actinomycetota bacterium | reverse complement strand
GCGAAGGAGCCGCCCACCGAGATTCGGCCGACGCCGGCCTCGGCGAGCTCGCTCACGGTCGGCATCCCGCCCACGACCAGCACGTTGAGCGGGAGGTCCACCGAGCTCAGCACCTCGCGGATCTGGTCGAGCTGTCGCAGGCCGGGCGCGAAGAGCACGTCGGCTCCGGCCTCCTGGAAGCTCTGGAGGCGGGCGATCGTGTCGGGCAGGTCGTCGACGCCGTGGACGTGGTTCTCCGCGCGCGCGGTCAGCACCAGCCGGCGCGGGCCCGAGTGGGCCGCTTCCGCGGCCGCCGCCACGCGCTCGGCCGCTAGGCCGGCGTCATAGATCGCCTCGCTCTCGCGCCCGCTGAAGTCCTCGACCGAGCAACCGGCCAGCCCGGCCTCGACCGCCAGCCGGACCGTCTCGGCCACGCCGGCCGGGTCGTCGGAGAAGCAGTTCTCGAGGTCGGCCGACACAGGCACATCCACGGCGTCCACGATCTCGGCGGCATGGGCGATCGCCTCGTCGCGGCTCACCATGCCGTCGAGTAGCCCAAGCGTCGCCGCGAAACCGCTGCTGGTCGTCGCCAGCGCCTCGAACCCCAGCGCCTCCAGCAGCCGCGCCGCGCCGCGGTCCCACGGATTCGGCATGAGCAGCGGGCGGCCGGGCCTGTGCAGTGCGAGAAATCGATCGGCGAGCTCGGCGGTCATCCCCACAAGCTAGCCGCGCCGGATCGTCTAGAGCGACGTGAGGTCGGCATTCACGTCGCGCAGCGCCTCCTCGTCCACCGCGGTCCGCTCGGAGATGAAGCGCCGCGCGGAGTCCAAGTCGTCCGACCGGCCCACCGACAGCGCGGCGGTGACGCGCCCGTCGTCGAGCCAGAACGCGGCGAACTCGGCCTCGTCCATCGAGCCTCGGATCACCACATCGCCGGAGCCCGGGCCGACGTACTCCATCGACACCCAGTCGGCGAGGTCGGAGAAGAAGTACGGCACGACGGTGTGCTCGAGGCCGCGCCCGAGCATGTTGAACGCCGCCGTCTTGCCCTGGTTGAAGGCGACGTCCCAGTGCTCGATCCGCATCGGCTTCCCGTGGACCGGGCTGTCGTACTCGCAGATGTCGCCGGCGGCGAAGACGTTCGGCTCGGAGCTCTCGAGCCCGGCCGTGCACTTCACGCCGCCCTGCTCGCCGATCTGGAGCCCGGCGGCCTTGGCGAGCGTCACGTCCGGGGTCACGCCGATCCCCACCACCACGAAGTCGCAGTCGAGCTCGAGGCCCGCCTTCGTCACCACCTTCGTGACGCGCTCGCCGTCGCCCTCGAAGCGCTCGACCTCCTGACCGCCGTGGACCGTTATGCCGTGCTGCTCGAGCGCGTTCTGGAAGAACCCGCCGACCTCCGGGCCGAAGAACGGCTCGAAGGTCACGTCCTCCATCATCACGATCGTGCAGTCAACCCCGTGCGCGGCGGTCAGCGACGCAGCCACCTCGCAGCCGATGTAGCTGCCGCCGATCAGCACGGCGCGCTTGCGGCTCTCCGCCTCCTCGCGAATCGCCCCCGAGCTGCCGAACGTGCGTAGGTAATGAATGCCGTCGAGATCGCAGCCGTCGATCCGAAGGCGCCGTACGTTCGAGCCCGTCGCGAGCAGCGCCGAGCCCCACTGCACCTCCTCCTTCGTCGAGAGCGTGGCGACGCGCGCCTCGGCGTCCAGCTTCGTCACGCTCGTGCCTGTGAGCACATCGATGTCCTGCTCCTCCCACCACTCGTCCGGGCGGAACAGCGCGTCCTCGCGCGACTCCTTCTTCTGCAGGTAGCCCTTCGACAGCGGCGGCCGGTTGTAAGGACGGTCCGGCTCGCGGCCCACCAGGAGGATCGAGCCCGCGTCACCCTCCTCGCGCAGCCAGCGTGCGCAGTTCGCGGCGGCGAGCCCGCCCCCGATCAGGAGATGGTCGACTTGGCGCGCGGCCATGGTCTCTACGCGGCGGTGCGGGCGGTGAAGAGCTCGGTCACACGAGACTCGATACCCACGTCGAGCACAACCAGCACCTCGTCGCCGGGCTGGACGACCGAGTCGCCCGTCGGCACGAAGCCGCCGCCCTCGCGCAAAATCGAGATCACGAGTGAGCCGTCGGGCAGGCCGAGGTCCTTGACGCTGCGGCCTGCAGCGGGCGACCCCTCGCCCACCTCCAGCTCGATGATCTCGAGCCGCTCTTCGGGCAGGTCGAGCAGATGGACGAGGCCGTACTTCGGCACCTCGTGCTCGATCAGGCGAAGGATCAGATCCGTCGCCGAGATCACCGGGCGCACACCGAGGAGCTCGAAGTGCTGGAGGTTGCGCGGGTTGTTGCAGCGCGCGACCACGCGCTCCACGCCGTACTTCTCGCGCGCCACCTGGGAGATCAGGATGTTGTCCTCGTCATCGCCCGTGACGGCCACCACGAGGTCGGCTCGCTCGATCCCGGAGCGCTCCAGCACCCAGAGCTCGGAGCCGTCCCCGTACATCGCGCTGTGCTCGAGCTCCTGCTCCACGACGGCGTACCGTTGCGCGTCCGCCTCGATGACGGTCACCTCATGGCGCTTGTTGATGAGCTCGCGGGCGAGGTTCCAGCCCACCTTGCCGGCACCGACGATCACCACGTACATGAGCTAGCCCGCCACTCCCTCGAAGCGGATGTGACCGCGCACCGCCGCCTCGAGGAGCTCGATCGCTGTCTGGGTGGGGCACACCGTCTGGAGGCCCTGCTCGGCGTACCAGCGCGCGCGAGCGGGGTCAAGCACGCGGACCACGACTCGGTCGATGTTGAAGCGCCGCTTGGCCACCTGGGCGATCACGAGGTTCGTGTTGTCGCCGTCGGTGGACGCGACGAAGGCGTCGGCACGCTCGATGCCGGCGGCAAGGAGGGCGTCGATCTCCAGGGCTGTGCCCTCGGTGAACTGGCCGCCTCGCTCCTCCCAGCTCTCGTCCTGCCCGCGGTCGAGCAGCGCGATCGCCTCGGCGTCCTCGTCCAACACGGACACGTCGTGCCCCTCTTCCATCATGGAGGTGGCGATTGCGGAGCCCACTCGCCCGCAGCCCACTATCAGAACGAACATATTGGTCCCACAATACATCCGGGGGGCGGCGAATCGGTGAAGCCGCCGCGCTACGGCAGGACGCCCTCGCGCGTGCCCTCCTCGCCCGTCGGCGGCGCCGTCAGGATCACCTTGCAGGGAGCCTTTTCGACCACGTAGCGGGTGGTGTCCCCGACGAAGCGATCGCGGACGCTCCCCCGCCCTCCGAGGATCGCCCCGCCACGCAGACGGCTCGGCTCCTCGGCGCCGAGCACGATCGCCTCGACGCCGCGCCGCTTCGCCTCTGAGACGATCGCCTGGCCCACCGAGCGGCCTCGGACCATGGCGGTCGCAACCTCCACGCCGGCGTACTCCTCCCCCACTTCCTTGGCACGCGCGAGGACGCGCTTCGCGTCGCGCACCCGCTCCTCGGGCACACGCGCGTCGATCGGGAGCGACATGGGGATCTCGAAGACATACAGCGCCTCGAGCACCGCGCCGCCCTCGTCCTCGTCGCCCTCCGAGGCCGCGAGGCGTCCCGCGGTGCCGACGATGTCGTCGTCGAGCTCCTCGCCGAAGACCGGCACCAGGATGCTCCCGTACTCCGCCGCGGCCGCCTCCTGAAGCGCCTCGGCGGGGATCGTGAACCGCTGCGTCAGCGACTTGTCCTGGCTCCGCCGATAGGCCACGTAGAGCGTCAGGCCGGCGGCCATCCACGCCGCGCCGATCGCGCGCGCCCCCTCGTGATAGATGACGAGGCTGACCCACACCGAGATCGAGAAGGCCGCTCCGAACACCGCCGGCAGCGGCACGCGCGCGCCCCGGACCGGGATCGAGAAGGGCACACGGAACGCGCTCGGACGGTCGGGCTCGCGGAAACGGAGCCGGATGACCGCAAGGTGCGCTATCGAGAAGGCGATCATCGCGCCGAAGGCGAACACGCCGGCCAGGAAGTCGAGGTCGTGCGGCACCGCGAGCGCGAATGCGATCAGCGCGGCGATCGAGATCGTCACGTATGGCGTGCCGCGGCGGCGGTGCAGTCGGCCGACCCCGCTCGGGATCTGGCGGTTCGTCGCGAGCGAGTACGCGAGCCGCGCGAGGCCGAGCATCTGCCCGTTCATGGCAACGAGCAGGAGCGCCGCGGCGGTGGCGCCGACCACGTAGCGGCCGGCGTCCAGCAGGAAGCCCGGCTCGTACGACGACACGATCGCCAGCACCGGGGCCTCCAGGTAGGTACCGCCGAGCGCCGTGCGGGTGCCCACCACCGGCGTGGCCATCAGGGCGGCCACCGACACGAGCACGCAGAGCACGACGGCAGCGGCGACCGCGGCGATCACCACTCGCCTGAGGCCGCGCCGGCCGACCCTGACCTCGCCGGCGAGCCCCGACGCCGCCTCCACTCCGATCGCCGCCATGGTGGCGATGCCCGTGGCGAAGATGAGGTCGTCCCACTGCGGAGCCGTGCCGAGGTCGATCGAGCCGTGGATCGAGGCCGGGTCCCAGTAGTACGCGAAGCCGATCAGCGACACCGCCACCAGCACGGCGATGCTGATCAGCGAGAGCCGGAGCACGCTCCCGATGCGGTCCGACGACAGGCCGTGGATGTTCTGCACCGCCACGAACAGCACGGCGGCGCCGGCGATCAGGTCCGGCAGAACGCCCTCGTCGAGCTCGGTCCAGAAGACGGTCAGGTACTCGGAGATGACGACCGCCCCGATCGCCATCACGATCAGGTAGTCGAGCAAGATCGCCCAGCCGGCGATGAAGCTCCACAGCTCGTTGAAGGCGTAGCGGGCGAAGGTGGAGGCGCCGCCGCGCTCGACGTGGAGCGAGCTGCCCTCCACGTAGGTGGCCATCGTGACCGCGAAGAAGATCCCGGACAGCAGGAACACGAGCGGGGTGAGGCCGAGCGCCCGGCCCGCCACCACGCCCAACGAGGCGAAGATCGCCGAGCCGACGGCGCTGAGCGTGATTGCGAACAGCGCCGGCTCACCGAGCGTGTGCGCCATCAGGACGCGCGTGCGCTCGGAGCCGCGCCTCAGCCCCTCCGAGCTTCGCCGGAGCCCCTCGCGCGCGCGGTCGGACAGCTCGGCGGTCCGGCGCCCGGAGCCGCCCCCTCCGCCCCCGCCGCTCACCGCTCCCCGCCGCGGGCGAGCCAGAGCCGACCTGCGCCGAGCAACGCGAGCATCGTGCCGAGCACCACCCCGAGCGCGAATGCGCCGCCGCCCCGTGCCACGGCCGACACCACCATCGCGAGTCCGACAACCAGCAGCATCGTGCTGAGCACGCGCGTCGAGGCGAAGTAAGCCCGCCTCACTCGACGGCCCTCGACGAGTCGATGATCACGCGCGCGGGACGCTCGGTCAGCACTGTCTCAAGCGTACGCCCGAACAGCGAAGTGCCGGTGCGTCTTGGCGGCAGCGGCATGACGATGGCCCGAGCGCGGATGTCCTTTGCCTCCTCGACCACGCGTCGGCCCGCCTGTCCCGGGCGCACCTTCTCCCAGTGGCCGGTGACGCGCCGCCCGCCGCGGACGCGTGCGGAGTCGATCAGCGACGAGGCCTTGGCCTCGGCGTCCGGCATCGACGCGTCGATCGGCGCGTTCGGGGGCACCGTGATCGTCACCAGGACGTGGATGCCTCGGCGGCGGCGCGCCGCCAGCCTCACCGCGGTCGATACCGCCTCGGGCGAGTAGTGCTCGTCCTCGAACGCGACGAGAATCGATTCGTACTCGACCTCGTGCTCGACCGCCGGCTTCGGCGAGACGATCTTGTGCGTCTCCGTCAGGGAGAGCCCCTGCCGGCGGCGGTACACGATGTACAGAGCTATTCCGATGGCCATCCACCCCAGCCCCGAGATGAGCACGCGGATGTCGAGGACGGTCGCCACCACGAGCGCGATGCCGGTGCCGAGGCCGCCGAAGACGGCAGTAAGCGGTAGTTCGCGGCCGCGGATCGTGGCGGCGAGCGGAGGCTTCCATGGGCGTTCGATGTCCGGCCGTTTCATGCGGAGCCGGATCACGGCCGCGTGCGCCATCGTGAACGAGAGCATCGCGCCGAACGCGTAGATCACCGCGAGGAAGTCCGCCTCCCCCGGGATGATCGCGACGCAGGCGAGCACGCTGAAGACCGCGATCGCGACATACGGCGTGCGGAAGCGCGGGTGCAGCAGCCGCAGGAGCTCGGGCAGCTGGCGATGCTGCCCCATCGAATAGCTCAGCCTCGACACGCCGAGGATGCCCGCGTTGGTGGCGATGAAGAGGATCGTCGCGGCCAGGATCCCGACGTAGATCTGCGCGGGGTGCTCGAGCGAGCCGAGGTGCATGTTCTCGACCACGCCGAGCACGGGGTCGTCGGCAAAGCCGCCCTGCTCCTTGGGGAGCGCGAGGATCGTCTCGCCGTTCTTGACGGGCATCGCCGAGAGCGCCACCGCCGGGAGGAACGTGTAGATCACGGCCACGGCCGCGACCACCAGGGCCATGCCACGCGGGATCGTCTTCCCGACGTCGCGCGCCTCCTCGGCCAGGTTCGAGATCGTCTCGATGCCGGTGTAGGCGACCATGGCCACAGGGATCGCGATCAGGAAGTCGCCGACGGTCGGCACGGTTCCCAGGTCGATCTGGCGGATCAGCAGGCCGGGGTCGAATACGAGCACGATCCCGATCACCACGAGGATCACCTGGGTCAGGAAGTCGGTGACCGCGAAGCCGATGTTCACGCCCGCCGACTCCTTGACGCCGACGATGTTGACCGTGCCGAGCAGCGCCACCACGATGATGCCGCCGAAGATGTCGGCGGGCGACTCGCCGAGCGGGCTCCAGAACACGCCCAGGTAGTGCGGCACGAAGAACGCCGAGATCGAGATGGTGATGACGTAGGTGAGCATCTGGGCCCATGCCGCGAAGAAGGACCAGAACTCGTTGAAGGCGCGGCGGGCAAAGCTCGAGGAGCCGCCCGCCTCGGGGAACATCGTGGTCGCCTCCGTATAGGTGGCGGCCGTCGCGGCGAAGATCAGCCCGGCGATCACGAACACCACGGGGGTCATCCCGGCCGCGTAGATCGCCACCAGGCCGAGGGCGTAGTAGATCGAGCTGCCCACGTTGCCGTAGGCGGTGGAGAAGAGCGCGCCTGTCCCGAGCACGCGCTCTAGGCCACGGTGCTTGGGGCGGTACTCAGCCATCGACCCTGAAACGCTAGTGGTCCGCGGGCGGCCTAGCGAGCGAGTTCGTCGAGCACCTCGGCGGCATGCGAGTCCGGTGGGAAGACGGGGTAGAAGACGCGGCTGATGCGCCCGTCGTCGATGACCAGCGTCAGGCGCTTCAGGAGGGTCCACCCCTGTGTCTCGAAGGTCGGCAGGCGGAGCGCGTCGGTGAGCTCGAGGTTCTCGTCGCTCAGCACCGGGAACGGCAGGTGCAGCCGTGCCGCCATCTCGGCCTGGTAGTCCGGGGCCTGCGTGCTGAGCGCCAACACGCGAACGCCGAGGTCGGCGAACTGGGCGTGAGCATCCCGGAAGCCGCACGCCTCGGGCGTGCAGCCCCGCGCGCCCGGGATCGCGTTCCAGCCAGGCGGCAGCTCCGCGTCGGGGCGGCCGGTGCGTGGGTAGCAGAACAGGACGGTCCGCCCGGGTAGGTCGGCGAGCCGAACGGTGTCGCCTCCTGTCGATTGCAGCGCGATCGACGGAACCGCCGCATTGAGAAGGTGATCGGCCGCGCCGTCGTCCTCGGGGACGGGCAGGTCTTCCGGAAGCGTGTGGATGTCATCGGCATGCGGCACGATGTGGAGCCTACGCGCCGAGATGTGACGGTTGGGCTAACGGGGCGTGAAGCCCGGCGCGGGCGGGACGTAAGGCTCGCCGCGCGGCGCCGGCCGGGCGGGATGGCCGCGGCCGGCTACACGAGGAACGGGATTATCAGCAGGGCCACGATGTTCGCGACCTTGATCATCGGGTTGATCGCCGGGCCGGCCGTGTCCTTGTACGGGTCGCCGACCGTGTCGCCCGTGACGGAGGCCGCGTGGGCCTCCGAGCCCTTGCCGCCGTATTCGCCGTCCTCGATCAGCTTCTTCGCGTTGTCCCAGGCGCCGCCGCCGGCCGTCATCGAGATGGCTGCGAAAAAGCCCACCACGATCACGCCGATCAGGAGACCGCCGAGCGCCTCAGTGGACAGCAGTCCGACCACCGTGGGCACCACGATCGGTATCAGCGCGGGAATGATCATCTCGCGCTGAGCCGACGCTGTGACGATCGCGACCGCCCGCGCGTAGTCGGGCTTCTCGGTGCGGTCCATGATGCCCGGCTTCTCCTTGAACTGCCGACGCACCTCTTCGACGACCCCGCCGCCGGCGCGCCCCACCGCCTCGATCGCGAGAGCCGCGAAGAGGTAGACCATCATCCCGCCCAGGATCAGGCCGATCAGCACCTCGGGCTGGGATATGTCAAACGACACGACCGAGCTGCCGGACTTCGCGGCCTCCTCACGCAGCTCTTCGTGGAAGGCCGCGAAGAGCACGAGCGCCGCCAGGACGGCAGATCCGATCGCATAACCCTTCGTCACCGCCTTCGTCGTGTTCCCGACGGCGTCCAGCGGATCGGTCACGTTCCGCACGTCCTCGGGCAGGTTCGCCATCTCCGCGATGCCGCCGGCGTTGTCCGTGATCGGCCCGAACGCGTCCAGCGCCACGATCAGCCCTGTGAGCGACAGCTGCGACATCACCGCCACGCCGATGCCGTAGATCCCGGCGAGCTCGTTCGCGATCAGGATCCCGATCACGAGCAGGATCGCCGGCGCGGCGGTGGACTGGAAGCCTTGCGCAAGCCCCTGGATGATGTTCGTGGCGTGGCCGGTCTGCGATGCGCGCGCGGTCGTGCGGACCGGGCGGAAGCGCGTCGACGTGTAGTAGTCCGTGATGACGAAGAGCCCGGCCGTCACGCCGATGCCGACCAGCGTGCAGAGCCACAGCTCGATGCCCGAGGGCGCCGAGCTGCCGGCGCGCAGCAGGCTCGAGACCCCGCTCTTGTAGGTGAGGTCGTCCATCATCGCGAGGGTGATCGGCAGGAACGCGATCGCTGCCAGGACGCCCGACACGATCAGGCCCTGGTACAGGGCCCGTTCCACGTTCCCGGCCCGGGAGCGGACGGCATAGGTCCCGATGATCGAGGCGAGCAGCGACACGCCTCCGACCACGAGCGGGTAGGTCGCCACCGTGCCGGTCTGATTGAAGGTGAGCACGCCCAGCAGCATCACCGCGACCGCGGTGACCGCGTAGGTCTCGAACAGGTCCGCCGCCATTCCGGCGCAGTCGCCGACGTTGTCGCCCACGTTGTCGGCGATCACCGCGGGGTTGCGCGGGTCGTCCTCCGGGATCCCGGCCTCGATCTTGCCGACCAGGTCGGCGCCCACGTCCGCCGCCTTGGTGAAGATCCCGCCGCCCAGACGGGCGAAGACGGAGATCAGCGAGCCGCCGAAGCCGAGGCCCACGAGCGCGTCGATCGCGTCGCGCTCATTCGTGCCGGTCAGGATCAGGATGCCGTAGTAGCCCGCGACGCCGAACAGCGCCAGCCCGGCGACGAGCAGACCCGTGATGGCGCCCCCCTTGAAGGCCACCTCGAGCGCTCGCGAAACGCCGGAGCGCGCCGACTCCGCCACACGCGCGTTCGCGCGGACCGACACGTTCATCCCGATGAAACCGGCGGATCCCGAGAAGGTCCCGCCGATGAGGAAGCCGATCGCGATCAGGACGCCCTCCGAGCCCTGCGCCTCGAGTGCGACGGCAAGCACGACCGCAAGCACCACCGCGACCCCGGCGATGATCGTGTACTGGCGCCGCAGGTACGCCTCGGCACCCTCCTGCACCGCCTTGGAAATCTCCTGCATCTCCGAATTGCCGGGCGAGAGAGCCAGCAGCCAGCGTGAGGTGACGACGCCATAAGCCACGGCAGCGCCGGCACATACGAGCGCAATCACCACGCCCCAGTCAGTCAGGAAGTCCAAGGGGTATTTCCTCCGGTTTGAGTCAGAAGAGCCAGCGCGCGGCGCCCGCTAGTGGTGGACAATCGCGCTGTCCAGCGCCGACGCGCAGATGTCGTCCGGCTGCGGGCCGATCCTGGGCACCGCCCGGAACAGAAGGGCGCGCAGTCTATCGAGGTTCTCGGCGAACACGTGGAAAGCCGTGTCCGCGGACACGGGCTCCACGTCGGGCATGCCCTCCAGCCCCACGTCGTAGTCGGTGACGAGCGAGACGTTCGCGTAGCAGAGTGCGAGCTCCCGGGCCAGCCAGGCCTCCGGGTACTGGGTCATGTTCACGACGTCGAACCCGCTCGCGGCGTACCAGCGCGACTCGGCGCGGGTCGAGAAGCGCGGCCCCTCGATGACGACGACGGTCCCGCCCGCCACCACCGGGATGCCCTCCTCTCGCGCGCACTCGGCGATCGTCGCGCGGAGCGAGGGGCAATAGGGGTCAGCCGCGGAGACGTGGGTGGTCTGGGGGCCGTCGTAGAAGGTGCTCTCGCGGTTTGCGGTTCGGTCTACGAACTGGTCGCAGAGCACGAAGGTGCCGGGCGCCAGCTCCGGCTTCAGCGATCCGCAGGCGGACGGGCCGATCAGCCGGTCGGCGCCGACCTCCTTCATCGCCCAGATGTTCGCCCTGTAGTTGATGCGGTGCGGAGGCAGGGTGTGCTCGTCGCCGTGGCGCGGCATGAAGGCAACGTCGCGGCCATCCAGCTGACCGACGCGCACCGGCGCCGAGGGAGGGCCGTAGGGGGTCGCGACCGGTACCTCGGTTACGTCGTCGAGGAACTTATAGAAGCCGGACCCCCCGAAGATGCCTATCACGAGCCAGGAGTCCAGATCTTGGACGCCGGCGGCGGCTCCTCCGGCCGGCCGCCGCCCGAGGACTCCTTCACGTACAGCATCTGGATCTGGTCGAGCGCATTCTGGATCGGCGGCTTCGCGTCCTCGGGGACAAGCGGCAGCATGTGCCTGGCGGCGTCGATCGCGTTCTTGGCCTCAGCCGGGTCCTTCGCACCCTCCACAGAGAGCTTCTGCCCGGCGAGGTTCACCAGGGTCGCGACCGTCTGGACGACGACGTCCTCGGTCTTGATCTGCTTCAGCGCCTCGAGGAGCTGCTCCTCGGTCGGCTGGTTGGGGTCGTTCATGTCGCAACCTCCTCCGCGGCGTACGTGCGCTGTGTGAGCTCCACCTCGGCGGCATAGACCTCCTCGATCGCCGCCCTCTCGGCCAGCACGCGCTTCTGGCGCTGGGCGCCGTTCTCCTCAGGGAGTGCGACGTCAATTCCCAGCGCCATCCGAGCCGGCGTCGTCCACGCGAGCAGCCGGTCGCGAGCGGCGGCGGCGTGGTACTCCTCCGCCCGCGCGAGATCGATCAGCTTGCCGTCGAGCCCGTACCTGATGGCGCGCCAGAAGTTCTCCTCGATGAGGCGCGGCGGCGGGTCTTCGAACGGCACGCCCTCGTCGTGGTCGAGCGCGGCCTGGGCCACGCACGACGTGATCAGCGCCGCCAGCGCCGTGGAGTCGTCGCCGCTCGTCTGCGCGTCGCAGATCCGCATCTCCACCGTGCCGTACGAGTGATGCGGCCGCACGCTCCACCAAACCTGCGTGAACTCCGCGACCGAGTTGGTCCGCACCAGGAAGTCGATGTAGCGCGCGTACGCCTGCCAGCTCCCGAACGCGTCCGGGATCCCGCATCGCGGGAAGCTCTTGGTGAAGATCTGGGTGCGCGCCGAGTGCAAGCCCGAGTGCCGGCCGTCGAGGAACGGTGAGTTGGCCGAGATCGCGAGCAGCTCGGGCATCACCGGCCGCAGGCGGTCGCACACCCGCACCGCCCGTTCCGCGCCGCGGACGCCGACGTGCACGTGGAGGCTGAACGTGTTGTTCCGCCACGCGACGTACTGGAGCAGCTCCTCGACACGCCGATAGTGGTCGGTGTCGATGATCTGCTGCTCCTGCCACGGACTCCAGGGGTGCGTGCCGGTGGTGCCGAGCAGCGCTTCGTTCCGCGCGGCGAGCGCGAACAGGCGCAAGCGCGCGTCGCGCTGCTTGGCGACCGCATCGGCAAAGCTCTCGCCGCGGCCGGAGCGGATCTCGATCTCGGAGCGGATCAGCTCGCCCGCCACGGACTCGGCGAGTACCGGGTCCTCCTGCGCGAGATCGCGCAGCTCCTCGAAGCGGTGGTCCAGGGACAGCGTCTGCGGCTCGAGGATGGCGAACTCCTCCTCGAGCCCGACCGTGAAGTCCGTTGAGGCCTCGAAGACCTCTCTGACCCGCGGCATGTCGAGCATGGAAAGGGCCTCAGGTGAGGTAGAAGTAGAGCGCGTACAGCAGGTCGACCGCGGGGCTCGAGGTGTGGACCGTCACCTCGGGCGGGACCTGCAGCAGCGCCTCCGAGTAGTTGAAGATGATCTTCACGCCGGCGTGCACGAGGTCGTCGGCCACCTGCTGCGCCGCCTCCGTTGGAACCGCGAGCACGCCCACCACGACGTCCTCCTCGCGCACCACCCGCTCCAGCTCCTCGTAGGGGTGCACGGTGAGGTTGTCGCCCACCCGGTTCCCGACCTTCCGGGGGTCCTTATCGAACAGCGCCACGACACGGAAGCCGTGGTCGGCGAAGATGTCCGAGCCGGCGATCGCCTGCCCGAGGTTGCCGGCGCCGAAGAGCGCGATGTTGTGTTTCCCGGTGGTCCGCAGGATCTTGCGGATCTGCGAGACGAGCGAGTCGACGTTGTAGCCGACCCCCCGCTTGCCGAACTTGCCGAAGCCGGACAGGTCCCGGCGGATCTGGGTCGAGTTGACGTGGGTGTAGTCCGCCAGCTCCTGCGACGAGATCGTCTCGCGCCCCATCTTCTTCGCCTGGGTGAGCACCTGCAGGTAGCGCGACAGTCGGGCTGCGACCCCGAGCGAGAGCCGCTCCGAGGCGCCCGGCTCGGCGTCGTGCCGCACCGGCTGAAGCCCGACGCCGCCCGCTGGACTGTCGTCGTACCTCACGAGCTGTCCACTCTACAGAGCCGCTCCACGAGCACCGCCTCCTCGACGAAGAAGTCGAAGAGCTCCTCGCCGTTTACGCTGAGTACCGGGATCCGCTCCCCGTACTCGCGGTTCAACCCCGGGTCCAGCGAGACGTCGACTTCGCGCAGGTCGAACGGATGCTCCGCCCGGACCCGCTCCACGACCTCGCGCGCCTCGTCGCACAGGTGGCACCCGGGCTTGCCGTAGAGAGTCACGAGGGCCACCCCGCGGATGCTGCCACTCTTGCGTCGTGGAGCACGTGGAGCTGGTCGTATTCGGGCTGCTGCTGGCGATTGCCGCACTGGCGGTCCTTGCCCGGCTCGTCCGCGTGCCCTATCCCGTCACGCTCGTGCTTGGCGGGGCGGCGATCGGCTTCCTGCCCGGCATTCCGTCGGTCGAGCTCGACCCGGACCTCGTGCTCCTGATCTTCTTGCCGCCCCTCCTCTACGGCGCCGCTTTCTTCACCTCCGTCCGGGATCTGCGCCGGAACGCGAAGCCGATCGCCGAGCTCTCGATTCCACTCGTGCTCGTGACGATGGCCGCCGTGGCCCTCGTCGCCCACGAGGTGGTCGGGCTCGACTGGGGCCCGGCATTCGTGCTGGGCGCCATCGTCTCGCCCACCGACGCTGTCGCCCCGGCCGAGATCATGCGCCGCATCGGCGCGCCGCGGCGGCTGATCACGATCGTCGAGGGCGAGAACCTCACCAACGATTGGACCGCACTGGTGCTGTACCGCTTCGCGATCGCCGCGGTCGTAACCGGCTCGTTCTCGATCTGGGAGACGATCCCGAAGTTCGTGGCGACCGGGGTGGGCGGCGTGGCGATCGGCCTTGTGGCGGGCCGGATCATCCGCGAGGTCCGCTCCCGGATCGACGACCCTCCCACCGAGATCACGATCTCGCTCCTGTCCGGCTACGCCGCCTACCTGCCGGCCGAGGAGCTCGGGCTCTCGGGCGTGATCGCTGCCGTGACCGTCGGCCTGTACATGGGCTGGCACACGCCGCAGCTCACGACGCCGCTCATGCGCCTGCAGGGGGTGGCCGTCTGGGAGATCCTCACGTTCATCGTCAACGGGCTGCTGTTCCTGCTCGTGGGCCTCCAGCTGCCGGGGATACTCGACCGCCTCTCGGGCACCTCGGCCGGCGAGCTCGTGTGGTGGGGACTGCTCGTGAGCGGCGTCGTGATCGGCGTGCGGCTCCTGTGGATGTTCCTGATCCCATATGCCGTCCAAATGACGGACCACCGAACCGGCGAGGGCCGGCGGAGGGCCCCGCCTGCGGAGCGGCTGGCGGTGGGCTGGGCCGGCATGCGGGGCTCCGTCTCGCTCGCCGCGGCCCTCGCCATCCCGCTGGAGATCGACGCCGGTGGCGCCTTCCCCGATCGCGAGCTGATCGTGTTCCTGGCCTTCTGCGTGATTCTGGTGACACTCGTGGGCCAGAGCCTCACGCTCGGACCCCTGATCGCCCGACTGGGCCTGCAGGACGACGGACTGGAGGAGCGTGAGGAGCGGATCGCGCGCCAGCGCGTGGCCGAGGCGGGCATCACGAGGATCGAGGAGCTGGGCGAGCCGGACTGGATCAGCGGCGACAGCATCGAGCGGGCGCGCAACCTGTTCGACTACCGGCGCCGGCGCTTCGGGGCGCTCGTGGACGGCGACGGCGACAACTACGAGGAGCGGGCCGACGCCTGGCGGCGGCTGATGTACGACGTCTACGACGCGCAGCGCGACGAGCTCGTGGGGATGCGCAACCGTGGCGAGATCAGCGACGAGGTGCGCCGCAAGATCGAGCGCGACCTCGATCTCGAGGAATCTCGCCTCGAGAATTAAGAGCATGCCTGCGCACCGGGCACCGCCCGGTGCTTGGCTAAAGACAGGAGCGCATGCCTGCGCACCGGGCACCGCCCGGTGCTTGACTAAAGACGCGCGGCCGCGTCGAGATCGAGATAGCCGGGATACGGGATCGGCTCGAGGAACCTCGCCGCGCCCGCGATCATCGCCGCGTTGTCGGTGCACAGCTCCACAGGAGGGACCCAGACCGGCACGCCGAGCTCCGCCACGGCCGCGCGCAGCTCCGAGTTGGCCGCCACGCCGCCGCCAATGGCGAGCCGCTCGACGCCGGTCCGCTCGAGCGCGGCCTGCGTGCGGCCGACGAGCGCGTCCACGATGGCGCGTTGGTACGAGGCGGCGAGGTCGGCCGAGCGTTCCGCGGCGGCTTCGCCGAGATCGCGGATGGCGTACAGCAGTGCCGTCTTCAGCCCGCTGAAGCTGAAGTCGAGCTCGCCGGGCGCGCTGCGGGGAAGGTCGAAGGCTTCTGGGTCGCCCTCCCGGGCCAGGCGGTCGATGGCGGGGCCGCCCGGGTAGCCGAGCCCGAGCAGGCGGGCGCCCTTGTCGAACGCCTCGCCGGCGGCGTCGTCGAGCGTCTGGCCGAGCACCTCGTAGCTCGACGGATCCTCCACGCGCGCGAGGAACGTGTGCCCGCCGCTCGCGACCAGGCATATGTACGGCGGCTCGACCGGGTGCTCGCCCATCGTGCTCGCCACGACATGCCCGTGCAGGTGGTTCACCGGCACGAGCGGCAGGGCGCGCGTCGCTGCGATCGCCTTGGCGGACGAGACGCCCACAAGCAGCGCACCGATCAGCCCAGGCCCGCGGGTGACGGCGACCGTGTCGACGTCGTCGAGCGAGGCTCCGGCCCGCTCGAGAGCGTCGGCGGTGACGGCATCCACGAGCTCGAGGTGGTGGCGCGAGGCGATCTCCGGCACCACTCCGCCGTAGCGCGCGTGCAGCAGCCCCTGCGAGGCGATGATGTTCGACTCGATCCGACCGTCCTCGGTGACGACGGCCGCGCAGGTGTCGTCGCAGCTCGTCTCCAGGGCGAGAATCAAGCCGTGGTGCGCTCTTTCACCGTCCGCCACATGATGAGCGCGTCCTCACGATTGTCGTGGTAGTAGGCACGGCGCCGGCCGGCGGCGCGGAAGCCGAAGCGCTCGTACAGCCGGATGGCGGACTCGTTCGAGGTGCGCACCTCGAGGGTGTACTGCTCGTTGGGCCGGTCCGCCTGCTCGAAGAGGCTTTCCAACAGGGCGGTCGCGATTCCCTGCCGCTGCCTGTCCGGCTCGACCGCGACGTTCATCAGGTGCCAGACCGTGTCGTAGCGCGAGCAGACGAGGTACCCGACCATCACGCCGTCCTCGAGCGCGGTAAGGCAGATCCCCGACGGCTTGGACAGCTCGAGCACGAACATGGCGAGCGACCAGGGGGTCGGGAACGCGCGCCGCTCAATGGCGATCACCTGCGGCAGGTCCGCGTAGGCCAGCGGGCGGATCTCGAGCTCTGTGTTCACTGTTGGGGCTTCGCGTCCGGCTCTCTCAGATAGTCAGGGAGGACGGCCCCCGGCGCCTCGTCCGGCGCTCCGCGACCAAGGCGGCAGACGTTGAGAGCGCGCACCACGTGGGCCTCGGAGCTGTCTGGCTCTACCGCGATGCCGGCCTCCTCGAGCATCTCTCGAAATCGTAACGACCCGTCCCCGGCTGCCCCGGGGCTGAAAGCGCCCTCGCGGACGCGCGCGACCAGCGCCTCCGGGGACGCCGCGAACGGCGGCCAGAGCTGGCGATCGCCGTCGAAGAGGGCGGCGAAGACCTCGCCGCGCCGCGCGTCGATCAGCGGCAGCTTAAGCGGGGCCTCGATGGCGGCGGCGAGCGCCGCGAGCGACGACACTCGGCGGAGCGGCAGCTCGGCGGCCATGGCGAGCGCGCGCGCCGTCGCGACGCCGATCCGCAGGCCGGTGAAGGTGCCAGGCCCGACGCCCACAGCGATGGCGTCGAGTTCGTGCCACCCCACCCCGGCGCGCTCCATCACGTATGCGACCGCCGGCATCAGCTCGCTCGCGTGCGCCGACGGCCGCGCCAGCCGCTCGGGCGCGGGGGTCAGTTCGAAGGCCCCGCCGTCGGCGCGCAGCACGCATGCGCTCGCCGCGGGAGTCGAGGTGTCGATTCCGAGGAGCGTCACAACAGCGTGATGCGACGCCTGTTGGCGCCCGCGTGCTCCAGCAGCACGCGCGCCACCACCCGCTCGAGCGTGGGCTCCGCAACGGCGGGCCACTCCACGAATGCGACCCGGTCGGGCGTTAGGTAGTCGTCCAGCAGGGCCGGGTCCTCTCCCGCCAGGGAGCCGAGCCTGTATAGGTCCAGATGCGCGACCTCGGGCGACCTCCCGAGTACCTGGCCGATCGTGAACGTCGGGCTCGTGACAGGCCCCTCGACCCCGAGCGCCCGGCACGCACCGCGCACGAAGGTGGTCTTGCCGCTGCCGAGCTCGCCGCTCACGAGCACCACGTCTCCGGGGCCGAGGCGCTGCGCCAGCTCGGCGCCGGCCGCCTCAGTTTCCTCCGCGCTGTCTGAGTGTTTGACCTCGGGCGGCATCCGGTACGCCATGGACTGACGGTGGAACCTTGGCAGGGGGAGCCGGAACGCGTTCGCCGATGCCTCTGAGCCGGCCCTTGCCGGGTCCGGTCCCCGGGGCGTCGGCCGGCTTCCCCCGTCCGGCCGGCGCCACCCCCATTTCGGCCGCTTCGGACGCTCTCAGTCGAACAGGGTCGGCGGCGCCGGCTCGGACGGCTGAGCCACCGCGGCGGCCGCCACCGGCGCCACGGCCCCGATCGGCACGGGCGGCGGCTCGTCGAGCAGCGCAGGCAGCCGGGCGAAGTCCTCGCGCAGGTCTTCGAGCGTCTTCGTGCTCCGCAGCGCCGCCGCCGGGTGGAAGAGCGGATACACGCGCACGAGGCGCCCGCCGAGCTCGTGGACCTGCGGGCGGCCGTGCACCGCCGTGATGCCGCGCTGAGAGCGCGTCAGCAGCTTCGTCGAGAAGTTGCCGAGCGTGCAGACGACCTTCGGCTCGATCAGCTCGATCTTCCGGTGGAGGAACGGCTTGCAGGCGTCGATCTCTTCGGGCTGCGGGTCGCGGTTGCCCGGCGGCCGGGACTGCAGGACGTTCGCGATGAAGACGTCCTCGCGCGACATGCCGATCTCCTCGAGCAGCTGGTTCAGCAGCTGCCCGGCGCGGCCCACGAACGGCAGGCCCTGCTGGTCCTCGTGCATGCCCGGGGCCTCCCCGACGAACATCAGGTCGGCATCCGCGTTGCCCGCGCCGAAGACCACCCTCGTCCGTGTCTTCGACAGCGGGCAGCGCGCGCACACCGACGCCTCCTTGTACAGCTCGACGAGCTCAGCGCGGCGCTCCTCTGCGCTGCGTGACTGCATGGGCCACAAGCCTAGGCGCTGGGGTTGACGGAGACGGTCGTGGGTATCCTCAGAGCCGTCGGCCGCTACCCGTGACGGAGTGGACCGACGGGGTATGAGCCCAGATCACACGAGTCCTTTGAGCCCGCTGCAGGTGGGCATAGTCGGCGCGGGCCGCGTGGGCACCGCGCTCGCGCACGCGCTGCGCGGCGCCGGCGTGGACGTGGTTGGCCCGCTCGGGCGCGGAGAGCGGCCGGCGCGCTGCGAGGCCATAGTGCTCTGCGTTCCCGACTCCGAGATCGCCGCCGCGGCCGAGGTCGTGACGGCCGCGGCACCACTGATCGGCCACACGAGCGGCGCCACGCCGCTGTCGGCGCTCGCGCATGCCGGGGTGCCGGCCTTCGGGCTCCATCCGCTCCAGTCGTTCGCGCACCCGGGGGTGCGCTTCGAGGGCGCAGGGGCGGCGGTCGCGGGCTCGACGCCCGAGGCGCTGGCCTTCGCCACGGGGCTGGCGGAGCGGCTCGGCATGAGGCCGTTCGAGATCGACGACGAGGGACGTGCCGCGTACCACGCGGCCGCGTCGGTGGCCTCGAACTTCCTCGTGACGCTTGAGGCCGCCGCCGAGTCGATCGCGACCGGCGCAGGGCTCGAGCGCGAGGAGGCCCGCGAGCTGCTGCTGCCGCTGGTGCGCCAGACGGTTGAGAACGTCGCCGAGCTCGGCCCGGAGGCGGCCCTCACCGGGCCGATCGCCCGCGGCGACGAGGCGACGGTAGAGGTCCAGCGGGCGGCGGTCGAGCAGGTGGCCCCGGAGCTGCTCGGCCTGTTCGACGAGCTGGCGCGGCGCACGCGGGCGCTCGCCGGACAGGAGGCGCCGGCGTGAGGACGGTCCGCAGCGTCGCCGACCTGCGCGGCCTGCTCGTGCCCGAGCGCCGCGCGGGGCGCCGAATCGGGCTCGTCCCGACGATGGGCTCCTACCACGAGGGCCACCTCTCGCTGATGCGGCGCGCTCGCACGGAGAACGACGTGGTCGTCGTCTCGCTCTTCGTGAACCCCGCCCAGTTCGGCCCGAGCGAGGACTTCGAGGCGTATCCGCGCGACGAGGAGCGCGACGCGCGGCTGGCCGAGGCCGAGGGAGTCGACGTGCTCTTCGCGCCGCCTGTCGAGGAGGTATATCCGAACGGCTTCGCGACCACCGTGGCGGTGGGCGAGCTCACGGACATGCTCGAGGGCGACCGGGCGCAGCGCGGCCCGGAGCACTTCGAGGGCGTGACGACGGTGGTGACCAAGCTGTTCAACATGGCCGCGCCGGAGGCCGCCTACTTCGGACAGAAGGACGCCCAGCAGGCGCTCGTCATCGAGAAGCTCGTTCGCGACCTCGACATCCCGGTGCGGATCGAGGTCTGCCCCACGGTCCGCGACCCTGACGGGCTCGCGCTCAGCTCGCGGAACGCCTACCTGAGCCCGGACGAGCGCGAGCGCGCGCTGGCCCTGAACCGGGCGCTGCGAGCGGCCGAGGCCGCCGTGGCGAGCGGCACGCTCGAGGCCGGCGCGGTCGTGAAGGCCGCCCGCGACGAGCTGGACCGCGCGGGAGTGGAGCCGGATTACCTCCAGCTGCGCTCCGCCACAGACCTCTCCCCAGTCGAGCGCGTGAACGGCTCGACGCTCCTTGCCGTGGCCGCCCGCGTCGGGCGCGCCCGGCTCATCGACAACGCGATTCTCGGAGGCGAGAAA
>JBKPSR010000031.1:0-8246 GCA_046735115.1 Actinomycetota bacterium | reverse complement strand
CCGGACTCGCTAGCTAATGGCGCAGACGCACGCCCTGCTGAGTGCTGCCGCATCGCAGAAGTTGCGCCCGTGCCGACCCGTTTCTTGGTGGCACCGGCCGCGAACATGCGGCGGTTGTCAGTCCCTTGGTGAGAGGCTTCGGGACCAGCGAATCCAACCCGCAGTGCCGGCCGGTGCACGCGTAATCCGGCGCAAGCGCGAGGCGGCTACTCGGTGATGCTCGCCTAGCCGGCTACTCCTGCCTCCCGACCCGCAGGTTCGGCCGGTTCTGCTCGGCCTTGACGATCGCGGCCTGCCACTTGCCCGGCAGATCCTCGAAGGCGTCGGCGTCGAGCAGCGCCTCGTGGAACTCGCGCCGCTGAGCGTCGCCCATCCGTTGCGGACAGCTCGTCTACGCAGGAATCTGCGTGCGCGCCACGCGCACGATCAACAGGGCGGCGTCCTGGGGCGCGACGCGGTCGGTGTTGAGCACGATGTCGTAGTGCGTCGGAAGCTCCGCCGAGGCGCCGTAGAAGCGCTTGAGATAGTCGGCGCGGTTGGCGTCGCCACTAGCGACCAGCTTCTTGGCCTCCGCCTCGCCGATGTCCTCCGCTTCGGCAAGTCGTCGCGCCCGGGTCTCCGGTGAGGCGGTGACCCAGACGCGCAAAACGTCGGTGCGGTTGGCCAGTGCGAGCGAGGCCGCGTGCGCGACGAGGACCGCGTTGCCGCGCTCCGCGCTCTCCCAGAGGGCGTCGCGGATCAAGCCACGCAGCAGGTCAGGGCTGGGGCCGAGATTCCCAGTGGTCGCTCCGTGGCCGGACATGCCTGCGGCCGTCGCCGGGAACGGTCGCTCCGCCAGCGAGTCGAACACGCGGGCCAGCACGGACTTGCGCCGCTCGACGTCCGCGATTGCATCGGCGGTCACCCCCGCTTCTCGCGCTGCCTGCACGATGATCTGCTCGTTGACGAGCTGAAACCCGAGCTCGCGCGCGACGATCGCGCCAAGCTGCTCCCCGGCCGAGCCGTCGGTGGCCGAGATGGCAACTACTCGGCAGCCCACGGCGCCGACGCTACTCGCGGTCGTCCGCTTCAGTCAAGGTCGCGCTGGCCCCTGTGCGCGCTTCAGCCCGCTTCTTCGTGCCGTGACAGACTGCGGGGAACGGCCTCGCGCCGCCATCTCCCGCGCCCCGCCGAACTGGGCGATACTGGCCTGTGGCGATGTCGCAGGAGAACGTGGAGATTGTCAGGCGGGTCTACCGCGAGGTCAGCTCCCACGGGAGAGCACCGGCGGAGGTGTTTGACCCGGAGTACGCGCTCGACCTGACAGACGCCAAACCGGATCTCGGCGTCCTCCAGGGCTTCGAAGCCGCCGAGGGCGCTCTGCGCGAGTACTGGGAGACGTTCGAGAAGTTCCGCGTGGACCTTCAGGAGATCATCCACGCCGACGAGCAACGTGTGGTGACCGCCGTTCGCGACGGCGGGCGACTGAAAGGGAGCGACGCCGAGGTCTGGAATCGCTTCTTCCACGTCTGGACCTTCCGCAATGGGAAGATCGTGCGCCGCTCCTCGCACGCCGACAGGCCGCAGGCCCTCGAAGCCGCCGGGCTGCGGGAGTAGGCGATGTCGCAGGAGAACGCGGAGGCTCGTGCGACGAACGATGAGCGGCGAGCCCTGATCCTGCTCGCCGCTCGTTGTCTTGCCTGCGTGCGACTAGCCGACCTGTGCGCAGATGGCGTGCGCACTCACCTTGACGGGGACCGCCTCGTCATTCCTAGCGAGCACAGCCCATGTCGAGTCATTGATCTGACCCATCGCGGTGATCGGGGTGTTGCCCTCCGAACCTCCGCCGCCGCCCATTACCTTCTTCCCTGCCGGGCACGTGACTTGCGCGCCGCCGAGCTGCCCTGGGTTGACCGACACTTCCGCGCCGATGACGTACTGCCGGCCGCTGACGCCGGGCGCGCCCGCGTCGCCCTTCGGCCCCTGAGCACCCGGGTCGCCCTTCGGCCCCTGAGGGAGCTGGCCAGCCTTGAAGTCGGCGGCGGCCAGGCTGCCGTCCTTCACCTTCAGCCCGCTGACGCTGTTCGCGCGCAGCTTTGAGGCGGTCACGGCCTTCTTCTGGAGCTGGGCCGTGCCGACGGACCCCTTCGGCAGCACGCCGGCGGCGTAGCTCACTCCACCGAGCGCGACGATCAGCGCGGCGCAGGCGACGATCATGGCCGGCGAGCCGAGGGGTCTGAGGATGGTTTTCATAGCGTGCTCCCTTCAAAGGGCTGGCGTTGTCGGCGACGATGCTCCGTCCCGGCGGGTGCCACCGCCAGCGGGACGAGCCGCCAACCTCGCGACGGTTACCCGACCCACGAGCGGCGGAGAACCGACGCCGGGCCCTAGTAGCGTGGCGCTGCGGGAGTAGGCTTGGAGGTCTCCGGGCCGGGTGACTTGTCCCGCGACGATCCGGCGGTTACGGTGGGGCGGCTGTGAGTTTCGCGCCGTGCGAGACCCTCCTCAGCGGCGCGACCATCGCCCCGAGGGGAGGACCGCATGCCCGAGTACGTCGCGCTGATCAATTGGACCGAACAGGGCGTCCGCGACTTCAAGAACACCGTCGACCGCTATGAGGCCGCGGAGAATCAGTTCGAGAGTCTCGGCGTCCGCTTCACCAACATCTGGTGGACTCTCGGTGCGCACGACATGGTCACAACGATCGAGGCGCCCGACGACGAGACGCTGGCGGCCGCGCTGCTGTCGTCGGCGGCGCAGGGCAACATCCGCACGACAACCCTGCGCGCATTCAACAAAGAGCAGGCGCGCAGCATCATCAGCAAGACGGGCTGATCGTCGCCACGGCGCCCAGCCGTTGCAGTAGGTAGGCGATGTCGCAGGAGAACGTCGAGATCATCAGACTCGGCTGGGAGCACTGGGTGGCCACCGGTGAAATCCGCGCCCACGCCGATTTCGTTTGGGATGTGTCTCACCTCCGCTGGCCTAACCAGCAGATCTACATCGGAGGCGAGGGCGCGATGCAATTCCTCGCCGAGGGGGCCGATGCCTGGGATGAAGGGAGCTGGAGGTTGAGGAGTACATCGACCCGGGGGAATGCGTCGTCGTCATCATCAATCAGCGGAGGCGGACACCACCGCCTACGTGCTCGCCGTTATGTCTTGGGACCACTGCGCCCTGCCAGCGGACGGTGACTGCACCTTGTCCGAGGCCCAGCCGTTCGATCGGCCCAACTAGGGCGGGCCGAACTGAATCAGCCCGCCCGCCTCACTTCACCTCAGCTCAGTGCTGGTACCACGGCTTCGCAGAAGTCGTCGGTCCGCCCGGTTGAGTCTTTGACTATCCCGAGGTCGGCGAGAAACACGTCGTCGTCGGGGTCGGACGGCGTGCCAGCGTGATCGACGATGAACTGGACCCGGATTTGACCTGGGTTCCTGGCGATCGCGTTGCCGTCCGCTCCGTAGACGACGCCGTTGCCGGTGGAAAGGTTGGTGATCGTGAGCGTGCCGTCGCCGTTGTCCGTAACGTTCGCATCAAGGCGGTGGGCCGGTGGTCACGGTGCCGTTCCCCTGCCCCGGCCATCGCCACCGCCGCCCCACCCGATCGAGGACCAGTGAGAAGTGAAACCGCAGACCGCCTCGTCCGCATGCGTTCTATCTCAACGGTGTACGCCAGCTCCGGTGCGATGACCGTCGCAATGTTCTAACTCGTCGTTGCCCTTGCAATCATCTGGCTTTCGTTCCCCCTGACATTCCCCGGCTGACCGGCTCGACCTCGCCGCGAGCCACTACAAAGCCTGTTGTAGAGCCAAGTCCGGTGTCGCGACGGGCGGAACTGCGAGTTCGACGCCCTGTGTTGGGCTCTAGTGGAGCCCGGCCTGGAATCAGGTCCCTCAGGCCGCGTGTGAGGCCGCGCCGTCGGGCGCGTTGGCGAGGACCCGCGCAAAAATCTCGACCACGCCTGCATCGAAGTGCGAGCCCGCCGAGCGGCGCAGCTCCGCGAGGGCGCCCTCCACGCTCATCGGGGTGGGCCGGTACGGTCGCCGGGACGTCATCGCGTCGAATGCGTCGCAAACGGCGATGATGCGTGCGCCAAGTGGAATGTCTTCGCCCGACAGGCCGTCGGGATATCCAGAGCCGTCGACGCGCTCGTGGCTCCAGCGGACGAGCTGTGCGGCGCCCGCCAATGCGGGGGCGGCCGCAAGGATCCGCTCGCCGATAACGGTGTGCTGCCGCATGAAGGTCCACTCGTCCTCCGTCAGCGGGCCCGGTTTGAAGACGATGGCGTCCGGCACGGCCGCCTTGCCAATGTCGTGCAGCGAGGCGGCTTGGAGCAGCGGTACGCGGTCGTCTTCGGGCAGATCGAGTGCGTCGGCGACGCCGGAGCAGAGGGCGGTCACGTCGTCGAGGTGCTCGCCCAAGTCTGGATAGCGCTCGCTCACCACGCGCAGTAGAACATCCGTCGTCTGCCGCCCAGCGGAGGCTCGCCCACCGCCCTTGTCTGCGTACATCCGCTGATCCGCCAGACCAAGAGCCTCAGAGCTGTCATCCGCTTCCAGAGGCACGAGGACGGCTCCGTGCGAGGCGCTGATGGCGAATCCCTCGCCGTGTTCCGAGAGCGCCGCGTTGGCGGCCACGAGCACGACATCTTCTGCGCCCGGCGCGACAGGAGCGAGCAGGCAGAACTCGTCGCCTCCGATCCGGTAGGCCGTGCCGTGTCCCTTCACGGCGGCGTCGAGTCTGGCCGAGAGCCGCACGAGCAGGGAGTCGCCGGCGGGATGGCCGTAGGTGTCGTTGTACGACTTGAAACCGTCGAGGTCGAAGACCGCGAGCAGGAGCGGCCGTTTCGGCGTGGCGCCTTGGAGCAGGTCCTCGAGGTCGGCGATCAACCTGCGCCGGTTGCCGAGTCCGGTCAGCGGGTCGCTCATCGCGGCGGAGTGGAGCTGCACCTGCGCGGCCCGGAAGCTCAGCACCGCGAAGGCGATGAGAAGCAAGGCGAAGACCATCATTGCGAGCTCCGGCGGGCCGAGCTCGTCGATCCACGAGGCAGCGGAGGCCGGGGCGGAGGCGACCACCACCCACTGGTTCGCGTTGTTTGGCTCACGACTGAGGCTGTGGAACGCGCTCGGCCGTCCCGCCACCTCGGCCGTCCCGTCCTCGAAAGCCCTGCCCAACGTCGAGAAGAACCGCGCGAACCGGAGGTCCTCGGGACGTCCGAGCCTGGACTCCGCGCCTGGCGCCTGGGCAAACCGGCTGTCGGCGATTACCTGGCCGCTGTTCGCCTCTACGATTGCGATGTCGAAGCGGTCGCTGGCCTCGGCAGCCTCCCTGCGGAAGCTCTCGATCGTCACTTCGAAGTGAAGGATCGCGGGACTCACGCCGCCTTTGCCTGGGAGCGGTGTTGAGTTCGAGACCACCCATTCGTTCGTGTCCGGCGAGAGATATGGATTCGCCTGATAGACCTCGCCGGGTCTCAGCGCGAAGGTGGGCTTGAAGAAGGGCGCCTGCGCCTCCTGAAGCGAGAGATTCCGAAAGCCCTCCACGCGTCCCTTCACCGCTCGCGCGTTCTCCGCTCCGCTTCGGTCGATGAAACACGCCTCACCGATCGCGCCGGGGAACAGGTCCTCCAAGTAGGCGAGCCCTCGCTCGGCTTCCGTCATCACCGGGCCGCCGGCCAGGATCTTCTCCTCGCGGGAGCCGTCGAGCTTGTAGAACTCGCGATACGCCGGATTGTGCGCCGTGACCAGCGTCAGCGAACGCGCGCGATTGAAGTAGTTGTCAAGCTTCTCGGCCTGCTCGCTCGCCTCGGCGCGAAGCGAGCGTTCGAGCACATCGCGCTTGCGACCGTGGTCCACCGCAGCGGCGCCGACGGCGAACAGGAGCAGACCGACAGCAAGCATCAGAGCGATGAGCGGAAGCGCACGACCAGCACGTGTGCTGGTACGCGAAGCGGACATAGGCCCATAATCGGCACACGCGTTTCTCGGCTTAACGAGCCGTCCGGCGTGGTTTAGATCGCTTGGCTCGCCGCCCGTTCAACGGAGGGGAGGGATTCGACCCGTCGGTCGACCAGAGGCCGACAACGGTTTCGAGAGCCGACGGTTTTGCTCCACGGGACGGCTGCGCAGTCTGCACCCGCATGGGAAGCTCTGATTACCCCAGGCCGCTTCGTTCGGTGAGGCATCGCCGAGGACGAAGGCGACGCGCATGCAGTCTCGCTAAAAGGGTTAGCGCGGCGCCAGGAGCGTCACTACCGCGACCTTGCCGGTCGGCTTGCCCTGGACGAACGGCGGGACCTTGGTGGGCGGGGCCCCGATGGCGATCGTTGCGATGACCTTCAGGCGCCCAGCTCTCCGCAGTCGGGCCAGGGCACTGCGGCGCAGCCGGCCACGAGCCCGAGCGCTGGATCCGCCCTCCACCTTGTACCGGCGCAGGCCCAGAAGACGGGGCAAGGCGCCATACGGCTCGACTTTGACCTCCACCCGGCATGCGGGCAGAGCCTGCGGGCAGACCGGCCGGTGTCCAAGCCGAAAGCGCCGGTCGGCGCGCACCCGAATGGCCCTGCGGCGGGCGGGCGGCTTGATGCTCGTCTTGATCTCCGTCACCGGGCAAGGCGGACGGTGAGCGCGAAGGGTCGAATGCACACCGATCGTCCCGCCATCGGTCTTGGGGGCCGTGCCGTGAGTCGCGATGACCAACGACGTGCCGGACGGCTGCGCGAAGGTGGCCTCGTAGCGGTCGCCGACGACGCTTAGCTCGGCGGGCACCGGAGGGGCCTGGTACTGCTCCCTGGTCACCTCGAGCGTGGCGGCCGGATTGAAGCTGCCCCGGAAGACGCGCTCACCACCGGGCGGCATGCAATTCCCATCCAACGTCGGCCGCCCGTCGAACGCGACTACCGCCTTCTCCTGTCCTTCGACCAGCACGCGCACGACATCACCGGCGCGCGGCGCCACGGGCACGGTCGGCCGTGCCTGGTCGTACCAAAAGGTAGACGGCGTCGATGTGAACACCTGCCCGTCCCGCTCAACTCTCAGCGAAGTCGGAGGCCCGTACTGGCAGGTCAAACCGCCGCTCGGATTGCAGAGACCCGGCCCAGCGACCGATTCGAAGTTGGTCGCCAGGATCTGGCCAATCGTCGTGGTACCGCCGGACTGCGAGGTCTGGAAGTACAAGTCGATAGCAGCGTCCGCTGGCGCGGGAAGCGCCCCAACGAGTACGACTGCCACCGGCAACGAGCGCCATGCGCGCCCGGGCATCGCGAACCTGCGGTGGGCCAGAGGCGAGCGCGTGACGGCCAAGGTGCCACGCTACAAAGCCCCGCGCGAGAACACCAATTACCTCAGCCGAAACCGGTCCCTCAGCTGTCCGCCTCTGCAGCCGACACCAAGCCCGCGAACGGCAACGCAACCGCCGCACCCGCCGTAAACACGAGCCTCGACCGAAGCATTTTCATCCCATTCTGCGAGCGCGCGCCAGACCAGGAGCCACACCCGCTCACGAGGCTACCTGGGCTCTCAAACAAACCTACGCCGGACACGACGGGCAGGCAAGCTCAGCCGCCCTGCCCAACCGCACGCCTGGCATCACGTTCGGCTCTAGGCTCCGCCAAATGGCCAACGCCGCGCTGAGCCGCCGCGTCGAGAAGTCGCCGGCGAGCGGGTTGCCTGGGCATCACCTCGGCCAGGGGAGCGCTGGATGCGACGAGGGCGGGTCGAGGTCCTTGTGTTGCTCGATCTCGGCCAGCCGCCGCCGCGTGCGGTCGAGCAGCTGGTCACGCTCGGGCGACGGCGCGCTTGCCTCAAGCCGTCGCGCCATCTTGCGCAGCTGTACCGCTCGTTGTTCGCCTGGAAGCATCGTCTTTCGAAAGCCCGTGGTTAGGCCGGTGATCCGGGGCGCTTCGTCAGGCCGCCCCTCAAGGTGTAGAGGGGCACGCGTCACGAAACCTATGGAGTTACGCATCGGCACCACGTTTCGGCGCTTGAGTCCCGCCGAGGCCGACCCCTTCCCAGAGATGCCTGAGCCGCTACCGCTCGCTCGGACGGTGCGAGCGTGCCGTTCGAAATGAAGCCGGGAAGTGGCAGGCCGCGATTTGCAGGCCGACAGAACCGGCCGAAGCTGCAGGTCGTCGGCGACGACTGAGGTTGCGCGGAGTCGTCCCGGGAAACGAAACGGCGAGACCGCCGCTACGAGGGAAGGATGTCTATGGCCTCGCGTGAGATCCGGAATCGGACTCGGGAGTTGGACCGCGAAATCGAGCGATACCGC
>JBKPSR010000030.1:0-12231 GCA_046735115.1 Actinomycetota bacterium | reverse complement strand
CCGCGCTGCGCGCACTCCATCCTCCGGCCACGGCCTCCCAGCTCGACGCCTACTTCACCGAATGGATGGCTGGCGAGTGGCGGCTGCTCGCGCTCGAGGCGCACGACGCCGTCGAGCTCGCGAACGACTATGACCCGATCGCTCCGGGCGCTCCGCTGGCGCGACGTCGACTTCGCCGCCGCGACTATCCACGTTCGCCGCAACCTGCCCGCCCACGGCGACGAGAAGGTCCCGAAGTCGAAGACGGTCCGCAGCGTCCCGCTGATCGACCAGGCGGCGAGGGCGCTCGACGAACTCTCCCGCCGCGACTACCTCACCACCCCGGATGACCGTGCCTTCGTCTCGGGTACGGGCGGGGCGCTCGACGATGGGGATATCCGGGAGGCGTTCTACGCCGCACTCACGGCGGCCGGGCTCGAGCACCTGCGCTTCCTCGAGCCTCCAAGCGAGGGCAACCCGGACGGCATCCTGAGGGACGACCCGATCGTTTTCCACGACCTGCGCCACACCGGCACGCTGGCGGTCCAGGTGTGGCCGCTGGTCGACGTGCAGGCGTACCTGGGCCACGCCGACATCAAGACCACCATGCGCTACGCCCACCACGTTCCGAAGGTCGGAGCCGCGGAGCGGTTCACCCGCTTCGTCGAGAGCGAACTGTGTCCCGAACCGTGTCCCGAACCCATGCATTCGGACACCAGTGAGCGCAACTCAGAACAACTGACCGCCGCATAGGAAAGCCAAACCCGCCGCGCACGCCGCGCTCCTAAGGAGTAGGCCGCAGGTTCGAATCCTGCTCGGGGCGCTGGGAAACTCCTGGAAAGCAATCTAATCCGGTGTCAGCGCCGTCACGGATTCACCCCGGCGTGAACCTTTCGTGAACCAGCCGAAAACGAGCTAGCCGGGACGCCCCACGGATTTCGCCTCGCGAGGCTGCCGAATCGCGACCTCAGCGTCCAGCCGGGGCGTCTCCTCGAACTCCGCGATTACATGCTGATACACCCGGAGCGAAAAGTTCGGCGCCGTGGCCGAGTTGCGCGGCGATGTAGGCGGCCGAGCGCCCCTCATGCGCGAGCAGAGACGCGAACGAATGGCGCAGGTAGTACGCCGTCAACTCGGGGCGACCGAGCTTCGCGGCAGCGGGCTCGCGCGGCTGCCGTCACATCAACCGCGAAAGGGCGCGAGCCGAATCCTCAGATCGCTCATGGCGAAGCGGTGCAGGTACCAAGCGCGGCCACGAGGGCCTTGCTTGGCCTCGGCTCGAAGAAGCCCGGCGAACTCCCGCTTGAAGCCCAACCGTGGGTACTCCTGGATGACCCTGTTGCGCACTTCATCGGGTACCTCGTTGCTGCGTAGCCCGAACACGTCGACCGCTGCGCCGGCAGATAGGAGGTAGGCCTCGGCACCGGAGTCGACGCCTACGCCCGGGGTATGGTGCATGGCGATCGCGTTTGCAACGAGCTCGCGGTCATCGGTGGACATATCGTGGCTGTCAGCGAACTCGCGCGCCAACGCGGCGCTGCGAACCGTGAAGTCGACGTGCGGCACCGGGCTCGGGATCCCCGCGTCGTGGAACATCGCAGCCAGGAACAGGAGTTCACGGTCGAACGTGATCCTGTGGAGTGCGGCGATGGCCGCGCCCCAGGCGTAGGCACGACGGGAATGGTTGAGAAGTGCCGGTGTCAGGAGGTCGTGGGCTACCACGTCGGCATCTCTTGCGACGGAGGAGTCCGGAGGCACGAGGCTCGCCGGATCGATAGCACTCCGGCGCCCCGAGTGCAGTCGGAGCCCCATCGCGAGACGGCCAACGAGGATGCCGAGCTCCCCTCGCAGCAGGGGCCCGGCAAGCGACAGGCATTCCCGCGCGGTGAGCACTCCCCCGGTGCGTTCGGTCCATCCAATCGATCCGATCGGATCGGTGGGTCGTGGCTGACTCGTGGGACCACCCTCTCAGTTGAGTGGCGTCGCGGACAGATCGGGGGCGTACGCGTTGACCTGCGTGATCGTGATACGTGCGCTCACGTCCGCGTAACTCGCCATGAGACGCCCTCGAAACGGGGCTAAGGGGAGGACCCGTGGACCATTCGTGAACCAGCAGCCTTGAATGACAGGGTTCGTTCGTCGGCGCGTACCGTTCACGAAACGATCCGCAAAGCAACTGTCAGCCGGGGTCGACACCGAGCGAGCGCGCGTGGTGGATGTCTATGCGTTCTACGAGTCGGCGCGCGCCCTGTTCAGCGACGCGATCGTCCGTCTTATATCCAGGTGGCGAAGCGGGGTGCAATCACCGGCTCCGCCAGCGCCGTTTGGGAGTACGAGCCCGGCTGTGTCCCTGGGCACATCCTCCCTGTAAATCGAGACCCATGGGAGAACAGGTCTTGGGGAGCGCCAGTCGTTTGGTGCAGATAGTCCCGGGCACATAGGCGAGATGACGATCGGCACATCGATACTTCTGATCGCCGTGGGCGCGATCCTCGCCTTTGCAGTCGATGTCACCGTGGCCGGGTTCTCGATCCAAACCGCGGGCGTGATTCTCATGGTCGCCGGCGTGGTGGGGCTCTTGATCGGCCTGCTCCTGATCAACTCGCGCCGCACTCGCACTGCGGACCGCACGGTCTACGACGACCGGGCGGGCCGGACCGTGTACGAGGACCGCGCGCTCTAGCGCGAGCACCGTGGTCGCCATCACCCACGCGCTCTCTGTGCCTGGAAAGGACGGCAAGTCATGAAGTCGGGATCGCGAGATAAGGCCGAGGGGACCGTCGACAAGATCGCCGGCAGGATCATGGAGGCCTTCTCGAAGCTGACCGGGAACCGCTCAGCCGGAGCCAAGGGCAAGGCGGCACGTGGCCGCGGTGCTACGCGGAGGACGAAGGGACGCGCGAAGGCAAAGTAAGGCGTGGGAGTGGCGCCTGGCGTCGATCTCTGTCGAGCCCAACGCTCCGGATCGACCCGAACATGGGACGCCGGTTACCGCGCGCGCGTGCGTCGAAACCAGCGCCCATCGAGCGGTTTGGGCCGAGGCGGTCGGGGCACGGGGGCCCGAGCACACGCGAGCCCAGGGGGGACGCCAGTGGACACGCGCAACAAGACCGTTCGAGACCGTGCACGGGAAGCCGAGCGGTACAGACAGGCCGCCGAGCTCGCGCTGGACCAGCTGCAGTGGTGTGTCGACTACCTGTATCGGATCCAAAAGCCCAACCTCGCCAAGGGCCTGAGCGCGAACCGGGAGCACATCCTGGCTCAACTTCGACGCATCGCTCAGCGCGGTTCGGCACCGTGAGCGGCTGGGGCCAGGGCAGCTTGGCCGTTCAGAGTTGCGCCACGGATCGTGCCGCGGGTGAAAGAGTCTTCCCAGTTGGGGTTACCTGCGGAGGGACGGGTACGCACATGGAGATGCGATCCAAGGACGGTGACCCAGGTGAGGACTGAAGAGCTTTCAGAGCGGTCGGTGGGGGACCTCGTCCAGCAGCTCTCCCAGCAGACCGCCGCGCTCGTACGCCAGGAGATGCGGCTCGCGCAGGTCGAGTTGCAGGAGAAGGGCAAGCGGGCTGGGATCGGTGCCGGGATGTTCGGCGGGGCCGGGCTGGTGGCGCTCTACGGCGTCGGCGCAGTGGTGGCTGCGGTGATCATGCTGGCGGCAACAGCCGTCGAGCCATGGGTCTCGGCGCTGATCGTGGGTGCCGTGCTGCTCATAACAGCCGGCATCCTGGCGCTGCTCGGTAGGAGACAGGTCGAGCAGGCCACGCCTCCGAAGCCGGAGCGCGCTATGGAAAGCGTGCAGGACGACGTGGAGCACATAAGGGAGCGAGTGCGCGGATGACCGATCGACCGACTGAAGAACTGTCCCAGGAGAAGGACCAGGAGCAGCTCCAGCACGAGATTGAGGAAATGCGCGCGGAGCTGGGTGACACCGTGGACGCGCTTGCACAGAAGGCTGACGTGAAGGCACGCGTCTCGGAGAAGGTGGAGCAGCGCAAGGCGGCCTTGCGCGAGCGTCAGGAGGACATCAAGGCGAGGGTGAACGGAGCCCGCGAGCGTGTTTCGCGCACGACTCCCGACGAGGCGAGGCACGCGGCCTCGCAGGTCGCGCGCACCGCCGAGAAGCGCCCCTTCCCGGCGATCGCGGTCGCGCTCGGCCTCGGGTTCCTGATCGGCCGGGCCATCGGAAGGCGGTAGAGATGGCCAAGGTGCTCTACACCCCGGTGTCGCTTCTGATCAGCGTGCTCGGCGCCATCGCGGCGGGCACGGTCTTCAAGCAGATCTGGAAGCGCATCTCCAATGAGGAAGAGGCGCCAAAGGCGCTCGAGTCCGAGTACGGCTGGCGTGAGGTGCTGCCGGCCGCCGCCCTGCAGGGGGCAGTGTTCGCTCTCGTCAAGGCGGCGATCCAGCGCGGCGGGGCGAGAGGCTTCGAGCGAGTGACCGGCGTATGGCCGGGCGACTGACACGGAGGTTGGGGAATGCCCGAAAAGACCACAGACCGGCAACTCAATGGGCGCGCGGACTCGTCCGGGCGCTTCTCCCGCGAGCGCGCAGCCAAAGGTCCATCGGACCTGACCCGCGGTTCCTGGCTGGGCGTCCTGAAGCGCAGTGTCAGGGAGTTCAAGGACGACAACCTCACCGACTGGGCGGCAGCGCTCACTTATTACGGCATCCTTTCGATCTTCCCGGCGCTGCTCGTGCTGGTGTCCGTCCTGGGCCTGATCGGAAGCTCGGCGACGCAGCCGCTGATCGACAACCTCGGCAAGGTCGCGCCGGGGCCCGCGCAGGAGATTGCTACGAGCGCAATCAAGAACCTGCAGGGCTCGCAGGGCGGGGCGGGAGTGATCTTCATCATCGGGTTGCTCGGGGCACTCTGGTCGGCCTCCGGCTATGTCGCGGCCTTCATGCGCGCGTCCAACAGGATCTTCGACATCGACGAGGGCCGACCCGTCTGGAAAACCGTGCCGACGCGAGTGGTCCTAACGCTCGTCCTGATGCTGCTGCTGGCGCTGAGCGCTGTCGCCGTCACGCTCACCGGCGGCCTTGCCAAGGAGGTGGGCGGAGTACTCGGCCTGAGCGATACGGCGATCACGGTCTGGAACATCGCCAAGTGGCCGGTGCTACTGCTGGTGGTGAGCTTCATGTTCGCGCTGCTCTACTGGGCGGCCCCCAACGTGAGGCACCCGGGGTTCCGCTGGGTTACGCCCGGTGGCGTGCTTGCCGTGATCGGCTGGGTGATCGCCTCGCTGGCGTTCGCTCTATACGTCGCGAACTTCGGCTCCTACAACAAGACCTACGGCGCCCTCGCGGGCCCGATCGTGTTCCTCGTCTGGCTGTGGATCTCGAACATCATGGTTCTGCTGGGCGCCGAAGTGAATGCCGAGCTGCAGCGCGGCCGGGCGATCGAAGCCGGTCACCCCGAACACGAAGAGCCGTTCATCGAGCCACGCGACACCCGCAAGATGAAAGACGCAAGCTAGGGGTCCGAATCCTGGCCGCCGCCGCCGACCGTCTTCTCGCCCGGGTTGCAATGGGCGAAGGCAATTCCGGTCTGGTGGCCGGGGACACGCCGTCGGCGCTTCGAGTGCTTCAGCCGCACGACCGGTGCGCTGCGTCAACCATCGCAATCATCAACGGCTTCAAGCTCTGCAGGGACCGCTACAGGCTGTTCTGAGGGCAAGGCCCCCGGGGTCCATGCTGTCTATGCAATGCTTAGGCGCATGGCGCGCGACGAGGGCATGTTGCTGGGCGAGGCTGCGCGGGCGATCGGCGTCAGCCCGGACACGCTGAGGCGCTGGGACCGCGCCGGCAAGCTCCGCACGACGAGGGACTCGGCTAACCGCCGTCGCGTACCCCGGCGCGAGGTTGAGCGGCTCTCCGGCCACCCCGCGCGGCATGAGACAGGTGACGCGTTCTCGGCCAGGAACCGCTTCCCAGGCGTGGTGCGGTCGGTGGAGGTCGACGGCGTCATGGCGCTCGTCGAGATCGAGGCGGGCCCGTTTCTCGTTACTGCGGCGGTCACGCGCGACTCGGTCGAGGAGCTCGGCCTCGTGCCCGGGGTTCAGGCCACGGCCGCGGTCAAGGCCACCTCCGTAATGGTCGAGCGAAGCGGCCGGTGAAGCGGCTCGGCTGCCTCGCTCTTCTGGTGGCGTGCGCCGTGACCACGCCGGGCTGCGATGACGACAACGAGGGCGGCTCCGACGGCCCGACCCGTCTCGTGGTCTCCGCCGCCTCCTCCATGACCGAGGCGCTCGGGGCGTGCTCGCCGAAGTTCGGGGACGCCGAGAACGCCGACGTCCGGCTGTCGTTCGCGGGCTCCGACGAGCTCGCGGCACAGATCCGGCAGGGCGCGAAGGTGGACGTCTTCGCCGCAGCCAACACCAAGCTCCCGGACGAGCTCCACGGCGACGGGCTGCTCGAGCAGCCGGTGGAGTTCGCGACCAACGAGTTCGTACTTGCCGTGCCGGAGGACTCCGGCATCGGGTCGGTCGGGGACCTCACCGAGGAGGGCACCAAGATCGTCATCGGCTCGGAGTCCGTCCCAATCGGCGCCTACACGCGCGCGACGCTGGCCAAGCTGCCGCCGGACCAGGAGAAGGCGATCCTCGCGAACGTGCGCTCCAACGAGCCGGACGTGAAGGGCATTGTCGGCAAGCTGACCCAGGGCGCGGCCGACGCAGGGTTCGTGTACGTGACCGACGTGAACGCGACGGGCGGAGCGCTGAAGGCGATCAAGCTGCCCGCGAACCTCGAGCCGCAGGTGACCTACGGCGCCGGCGTCGTGAAGAAGGCGCCGCAGCCGGAGCTCGCCAAGAAGTTCGTGGACGGCCTCACCCACGGCGACTGCGCCGACGCGCTCGCGGACGCCGGCTTCGGCCCGGCGCCGTGAGACGGTCCGCCTGGTTCCCGCTGCTCGCGGGCGTCTGCCTGGCGGTCGCGCTGACGTTCCTCACGCTCCCGATCGTCGCGATCTTCGTCAACTCGAGCCCCGGCGACCTGGTCGCCAGCCTCGGCGAGGAAGGCGCACTCGACGCGCTCTGGCTGAGCCTCCGCGCCACCGCGGCGGCGATCGCGATCATCCTGCTGGTGGGCACCCCCGCGGCGTATCTGCTGGCCACCCGGTCGTTCCGGGGCAAGGCGCTCGTCGTCACGCTGATCGAGCTCCCGCTCGTGCTCCCGCCCGCGGCCGCGGGAATCGCGCTGCTGGCCGCGCTCGGTCCGTCGGGCATCCTCGGCGGCGCCATCGAGGCCGCCGGGATCCAGCTCTCGTTCGCAACGGCGGGCGTCGTTGTGGCGCTCACGTTCGTCTCGTCGCCCTTCTACGTCCGCCAGGCGATGGCGGCGTTCGCCGCCGTCGACACCACGCTGCTCGACGCCTCGCGGACACTCGGCGCATCCGAGGCGCACGGGTTCGTGCGCGTGATGATCCCCGTGGCGCTTCCCGGGCTCGCGGCAGGGACGGCGCTCGCCGTTGGCAGGTCGCTGGGCGAGTTCGGTGCGACGCTCATGTTCGCGGGGTCGTTCCAGGGGATCACCCAGACCGTGCCGCTCGCGATCTACGACCGGCTGTCGACCGACTTCGACTCCGCCCTCGCTCTGTCCGCCGTGCTCGTGGCGGTGTCCGCGGCGATCCTGCTCTCCGTCAAGCTCGTCAGGGGCGGCGAGATGGTCGGCCTTGCTGCGCGTTGAGACGCGTCATCGCCTGGGCGGCCTGCTGCTCGACGTCTCGCTCACGGTCGAGCGCGGCGAGTGCCTCGCACTCGCGGGCCCCTCGGGCGCCGGCAAGACGAGCGTGCTGCGCGTGGCCGCCGGGCTCCTGCGTCCGGAGGACGGCCAGGTCGACGCGAACGGCACGACCTGGCTCGACACGGCAAGCGGCGTCGACGTCCCGGCAGACCAGCGCCGCTGCGGCTACGTGTTCCAGCACTACGCGCTCTTCCCGCACCTGAGCGCCTGGCAGAACGTGGCCTATCCGCTGCGCGGCATGAGCCGGTCCGAGCGGCGGGCGCGCGCGCTCGAGCTGCTCGAGCGCTTCGGCCTCGGAGAGCACGCCGAGGCGCGGCCCCACACGTTGAGCGGCGGCGAGCGCCAGCGCGTCGCCGTCGCGCGCGCGCTCGCGCGCGACCCCGAGGTCCTGCTCCTCGACGAGCCGCTCTCCGCGCTGGACGCCCGCACCCGGGCGGCCGCGGCACGCGAGCTGGCCGACGTCCTGCGGCAGAGCGAGGCCCCCGCCGTGCTCGTGACCCACGACTTCTCCGAAGCCGCACAGCTCGGGGACCGCGTCGGGGTGATCGACAGGGGCCGGATCGTTCAGGAGGGCACGCCCAGCGAGCTGGCGGCCAAGCCCGGATCGGCGTTCGTCGCCGATTTCACCGGTGCAGTGGTGCTCACGGGGATCGCGCACAGGGATCCGTCCGGCATCACCCGCGTCGAGCTCGACGGCGGCGGCACGGTCGCGAGCACCGACGCCGGCGAGGGCGTCGTGGCGGTGAGCGTCTATCCGTGGGAGATCTCGATCGAGCCCGCGAGCGAGGAGCCGCACGGGTCCGCGGAGAACCGGCTGCCCGCGGAGGTGCTCTCGGTGACCACGGTGGGCAACCGCGTCCGGCTCGGGCTGGCGGGACCGCAGCCGCTCGTGGCCGAGATCACGAGCGCGTCGGTCGAGCGGCTCGGGCTCGCGGCCGGCGTCCGGGTGACCGCGACGTGGAAGGCGGCGGCCACGCGTCTCGTCACGATCTGAGACGCGCGGCCATCCGTGGCGGATCAGCTCCTGGCGGCTGCCTTCTTGCCGCCGTTACGGCGCTTCCTGCGCGTTCCGGAGCTCGGAGCCGTGCTGTCCTTCGCGGAGCTCGGCGTCGGGTGGGTCATCATGACGAGGTTCACGCTGGAGGTCTCGCCGCCGTCCTTGGCCGCCCTCGAGGAGCTGTCGGCCTGGATCTGCATGGCCCGGTCGAGGGTGTCCGCGAGGAGGTCGTGGAGCTCGTCCCAGCCCTGGGCGTCCACCGCCAGCACGCTGCGGCTCAGGTGCCGGTCCTCGCGCTCGTCGAAGAGGCCGCTCTTGATCGCCTCCGCCGCGTCGTCCCACACCAGCTGCAGCACGGCGTCGGAGATGGACCCGCGCGCGTTCTTCGGCAGCCGCTTCCAGTCGCGCTCGCCGAAGAACGGCCGCACGACCGCCCGGTAGTAGTGCTCCAGAGCGCCGCGCCGCGGCTCCGTCTCGACCAGCTCGATGGTGCCCAGGTCATGCAGCATCCGGACGTGGTAGCTCACGTTCGTGAGCGGCTCGTCGAGCTTCTTCGCGAGCTCGTTCGGACTGGCCACCCCCTCGTTGAGGGCAGCGAGGAGTTGCACCCTCAGCGGGTGGGCCAGCGCCTTTGCCAGCCGCGAGTCAACAGCACTCGCAGTTTGTCTTTTCAAGTCTGGGCCTCCAATCTCTCCTTGAGTCGCCGCCGAAGGCGGTCTAGACGCACCTTAACGGTCGCTTCGCTTAGTCCGAAATGCTCAGCGAGCTTGGCGCACGAGAGGTCTTCGTAGTACCTCAGCCATGCCAACAATGACCCCGCCTCAAGATCACCACCGAGATCTTCGACGCGCCCTCCGGCGACATCTGCCTGCTCCGTCCGAGCGCCGACTGCGACCTGGTGCTGGACGGCGCCACCGACGGCGACCGCCGCCTCCTCGCGCGACTCGTACGAGCTCTACGACCACATCGTGGAGCAGCGCCGCGGCGCGCCCTCACCGGCCGCCACGCTGGGGCCCGTCTGCGCCTTCGTGGGCGGCCGGGTCGCGCTCGACGTCGTGCACCACCTGACCGGCCTGTGCGAGCCCGCCAGCAAAGGCAGCGTGCGCGTGTTCGACACGCGCACGCTGACCGTGGCGGCGGAGCCGGTGCCGCGCGACCCGCTCTGCGAGGTGTGCGGCGGAGCCGCGACGGCCTAGAGCGTCGCCGTCCTGCGAGCGGTCCAGGCCACGTCCGGCGACTCGCAGTCGCCCTTGACCGCGTGGATCGTGCCTGAGGCCTTTCGCCTGCCGATGTGACCGCGAACGGTGATGCCGTTCCTGCGCAGCGTGAAGCCGTCGGTCGCCGTGAGCTGCGGCTTCGTCCGGAGCACCAGCTTCGAGAGGCGCAGGTCGAGGATCGACACCTCGGGACACTCGAGCCGCACGTCCACGTGGATGCCGGTCACCCGCCGGTCGTTGACGCGCACCCTGAAGGACGACACGTAGGGCTCCGCGTCCGGCGCGAAGGAGAAGACGTCGTGCTCCGCCTTTCCGGAGTACACACCGGTCAGGTCACCGGACGCGTGGGCCGCGGGCGCGCCCATGGCGGCGAGCGCGAGGGCGCAGGCCGCCGCCAGTGCGAGCGCGAGACCGCCGCGCCGCCAACATTGCATGTGAGAACTGCTCGTGTATGTCATGGGGCAAGCCTCCGCTGGAGGCCCGCCACGGTCATCGGGGGAAGTCCCTCAACCGACCCCTTAGCGGGGAGCGTCTTCGCGCGTCCGCTCGATCAGCCGCGCCACCTGGACGCGCGAGGACGCCGACAGCTTGCGGAAGATGTTGCGCATGTGCGACTCGATCGTCTTCTCGCTGAGGACGAGCGCGTCGGCGATCTCGCGATTCGTCCGGCGGTCGGCCACCAGCTCGGCGATCTCCCGCTCGCGGCGAGACAGCGCCTCCACGCCCAGCTCGTCACCTGTGGCCGGGCCGCGCGGCTCGACGCGCGCCCCCAGCCTCCGCAGCTCGCGCCTCGCGGCTCCCCGGGCCCTGAGCGCGCCGAACGAGTCGAAGTCGAGTTCGGCCTCGCGAAACGCCGCGACGGCCTCGTCGCGCCTGCCGAGCGCCGCGAGCGCGCTCGCCTCGAGCCGGCGGAGCTGCGCGGCGTCGAGCCTGAATCCGCATGCGCCTGCCGGTCCGCGGGCCTCGACGGCCACCTGGAGTGCATCCTCGGCGCGGCCCTGCGCGAGCAGCAGGTTTGCGCGCGCCTCGGCCGCGAGCGCCTTCGCTCCCGGCAGCCCGAGCTCTCTGGAGAGCCGCTCGACGCGCCCGACGTACTCTTCCGCCTCGTCGTGCCGGCCCAGCATCACGAGGCCCTCTGCGATCTGCTGGAACGCGAGGACGCGCTCGTAGGCGGAGAGCCGCGGCGCCTCGGGGCCTCCGGCGGCCTCGATGTAGGTCTCGACGCCGCGCTCCGGGTCACCGGCATGCATGAGCGCCCAGCCGTGAACGGTGCCTGGCTGGGACCATGCGAGGAAGTTGTGCGGGAGACCTCTCGCCAGCTCGGCGCTCTGCTCGGCGAGCTCGAGCCCCCGCTCGGCGTTGCCGGCGAGCACATGGGAGTAGGCGCACTCCCACAGCGCCCAGAACAGGTACTGCGGGTTGGGGGAGGTTCGTGCGGCCTCGAGCGCCTCCTCGGTCACCCTCACCGACTCCGCGATGCGCCCCAGCATGTCATTGGGCAGCGCCTGCGCGAGCATCAGCGGGACCACCAGGTGGCCCTGGCCGCTCGAACGTGAGATCGCGAGGCCGTGCTCGGCAGTTGCTATCGCCTGCTCCGGCTGCTCGATGTAGTTCTCGGCCCAGGCGAGGTAGTAGAAGAGCTCGAGCCGCTCGGCCAGCTCCGCGTCGGAGAGACCCTCGAGCGCGGTCACCGCCTCCGCGTTGCGCTCTCGCGCAGCCTCGACCCGGCCGGACAGCCCGTGGGCGAGCGCGGCCGCCCCGGCGGCCTCGGCGACGAGCGTGGGGTCGTCAAGTGCACGTGCGCTCTCGAGAGCCCCGTCGGCGATCTCCGCGCCTTCGGCCGAGCGCGGCTCGTTGAGCGCGTCGAGGGCGAGCCGCACATCGAGCATCGTCGCCTCGGCGGAGCGCTCGTCGCCCATCGCGTCGCGCGCCCGCACCAGCCGTCGATGGGCGTCTTCGACCCGGCCCAGCCACGCCTCGACCGTTGCGCAGGCCGCCTCGAGGAGCGCCCGCTCGGCCGAATCGTGGGACGGCACCAGGTCGAGCGCGTCGCGCAGCGCCTCGCGGGAGCCGCCGAGGTCCCCGCTGCCTCGTAGCGCCGACGCGAGCCTCACGAGCAGCTGCCGGCGCTCGGCGTCACCGAGCAGGTCCTCCGGCAGGAGCCTGAGCGCGGCGCGGAACCAGTGCGCCGCGGCCACGGGAGACCGGTGCGCCACCGCGTCGCCCGCGGCGCGCAGTACGCCGGCCGCCTCGAGATCGCCCCGCTGCGCCGCGTGCTCGACGTGGTAGGCC
>JBKPSR010000029.1:0-8861 GCA_046735115.1 Actinomycetota bacterium | reverse complement strand
GATCTCCTGCTTCGTCACCCGGAGGCTCTCGCGCGCCTGCTCGCCGAGATCGATGCCGGCTCGGACGACGCGTACCTGCGCGCCGTCGTGGCGGAGTCACTTCGCCTGCGACCGGTGGTCCCGCTCGCCGGACGGCGGCTGGCCTCGCAGCTGAGAGTCGGCGCTGACGTCCTGCCACCCGGCACCGACGTCACGCCGGCAATCTGGCTTACGCACACGCGCGCCCAGACCTACCCCGAGCCGTTCGCCTTCCGCCCGGAGCGGTTCCTCGAGGACGCGCCCGCGACATACGCGTGGATTCCATTCGGCGGAGGAGTCCGGCGCTGCCTCGGAGCCGCGTTCGCCGAGATGGAGATGCGCATCGCGCTCGCGGAGATCTTGCGCCGGCGCGTACTGAGCAAGGCGCCCGGAGCTGGGGCCGAACGCGTCGCGCGGCGCAACGTGACGTTCTCCCCAGCCGGCGGGACCCGGGTGGTCGCGCTCACGCGGGGGCGACGGCTCAAACGCCATGCTCATCCGGGCCCGGCGAGCACCGCTACCGGCATGAGCAGGTACTCGACGAAGAACAACGCCCACACGCGCATGTAGAAGCGCCCGAACGAGGCCGCGTCTTTGGGATCGGCCTGCAGGGCGAGGCGCCAGAGGACGGCGAGGCAGGCAAGGTGGCCGAGCGCGAGAACCCAGGGGGAGGCCGACTCCAGAAGAAGTGGCCCGAGCAGCGCCATGCCGAGGTAGCCGACGGTCAAGGCCGCCATGCCGATTCTGAAGGCGGCGCTTGGCCCCAATCGCACGGTGAAGGTCGCGATCCGAAAGCGCCGGTCGCCCTCGGCGTCAGGCACGTCCTTCAGCACCGCAATGGCAAATGAGAAGGGGAGGACGAAGAGCGTAAGGGCGACGATTGGTCCGGGCAGCGGGCTTAGTTCACCGCGCCGCCCGAGCGAATCAGCGAAATGGAGGTAGACGCCCACGTTCACCACGCATGCACGTACGACGGAGATGCTCGCCGCTGCCGCGGCGGGGAATCGCTTGAGGCGCAGGGGCGGCGAGGAGTAGGCCGTGCCGATAGCCAGTGCCGCGCCCACGGCCACGACCTCCACCCAGCCCTGCGTCACTGCCAAGCCGGCGCCCAGCACGCCGCAGCCGATCACCAGTCGCCAGGCCGCGCGCAGGCTGAGGTCGCCGGCGGGGATGGGCAACCACGGTTTGTTGATGCGGTCGATTTCGACGTCCTCACACTGGTTGAGGCCGACGATGTAAAGGTTGACCGCGGCGCCCGCGAGCAGGGTCAGGGCCAAGTCGCCGATGCCGTCACCGAGAGCCACACCGGGCAGCTCGGCGGTCGCGATCGCGTAGATCCCGAGGATGCTGGCCGTGGTGCCGACGAGCGTGTGCGGCCGGGAGAAGCGCCACAGCGTGGCGGGGGCGGCAAGCCACGAGGCCGGAAGGCGAACGCCGACCCATGTGCCCACGGCGCGCACGCCTTCAGCCCCGGTCGCGGCGCCGGGCGCGCCGGTTCAGAACCAGGCCGACCGGCACGAAGAGGGCGCCCGCGAGCGAGCCGGCCGCGAAGCGCAGCAACCGCAGCGCTGTCCATGGCTCGCGTACGTCCTCGATGGCGTGCGCAGGCGCGAGGGCCGGTCCAGCCTCGCTAGCGCGGCCGGCGATCGCGAGGGCGTACCCCGCCTGACCGGATCTGCGCCCCCACGGCGGCGCCAGCCGGAGCTCCTCGATCTCTTCGAGGCCCGCCGCCCCGAACCAGCCGCGGTACTGTGCCTCCGTTGGAAAGAGCATCCAGGCGTCCGCCAGCAGGCGCGCGACGCGGCGCCGCGGCGGCAGCGGACCCACGACGAGCACCGTGCCGCCAGGCCGCACTACGCGATGTGCCTCGGCGATTGCGCGAGCCGGGTCGGGCCAGTACTCGATACTGCCGCAGGAGACGTAGCGGTCGAATGAGTCGTTGGCGAAGGGCAAAGCTTCGGCGTCGCCAACCAGCTTGCGACAGTCGGCCAGCTCCGACTTGGCGTGCGCTCGGCGCAGCTGATCCCGACTCTGGTCGAGCATGGTCACGGCCTTTGGTTCGACCCGTTCGACGATTCCGACGGTGGAGAAACCGGTCCCGGCGCCGACGTCGAGCGTGCGCAGACCGCGATCGTCGAGCCGCGCAAGTCGCAGAGCGGCGCTGCGGAGCTCCGTGGTCCAAAACAGGGGGTTCACCCAACGGTCGTATAGAGGGGAGACGAAGCGGTAGAACCAGTACGCCTCCTTCTTATGCTGGATCAGCCCCATCGTGATGTCTCCATCGCACCTTGACCGCTGGCTCCCGCGACCCGCTATTCGCACGCATCATCGCCGCGCGTCCACAGCGGATGCCGACGAACTGTGGCAAGCGGCGCTCAGGATGCGGCTCTCGGACACGCACGCGCTCGGCCGGCTCGTTCGTTGGCGGATCCCAGGGACGGTTGCTGACCAGTCGTTCGGGGAGCTCTTTCGAGCGTATCCCTTCACCATCCTCGAGGAGGAGACCAACCTGCTCGTCTCGGGGCTGTGCGGCCGCATCTGGACGCCGGCCCGCGACTACCCCGCCCTCGAGGGAGCCGGCGACTTCCGCAATTGGCACAAGGCCGGCACCGTGCGTGTGCTCATCGCCCACTGGACTGCGCGCCGGGGGGATGGCCGGACGGAGCTGGTGTCGGAGGCTCGCGTCCAGCCGGTCGACCGCGCCGCAGCGCTTCGCCTGCGCATCCTGTGGAGGCTCGTCGGCCCGTTCGAGCGCCTGGTGGGTGCCGAGGGGCTCACGACGGCTGTGCGCCACGCGGAGGGGAAACTCGCTCGCGAGGCGGCTCCCCGAGCTCAAGGCCAGCCAGGTTCGATACCGCGTCGATGAGGGTGTGGCGTCCGCGACGAAGGCGCAGGCGAAGCCGGCCCGCCAGCACCTGCTGCGAGCGCATCTCGACCCGGCGCGCCCGCACGTCGGGGACCGGCAGCCGGTGCGGCCTCTCCCCGTCCGCCTCGCCCTCGAGCTCGAGGTGATAGCGCGGGGATCGCGCCTCCACGTGCCAGTCGCGCCCGTCGACGCGTGCCCTGGCTCGGGCTAGCGGAGGAGCGAAGCGCAGCACCCGCTCGCCCAGCCGAACTACGACGGCTGTCGGGGCGGGACTAACACCGAGCATCGGCAACCGCCCACCGGCGAAAGCCACTCCGAGGTCGGTATCCGAAAAGTCGTCGGCCTGCCCCCACCACCAGCGCCCCGCGAAGCCAGGACCCCAGTTCTTCTCGACATAGGCGTGCCCACCCTCCAGCCGAAGGTGCCTGCCCCCGACGCACGCCTCGCCCTCTACCTCGGCCGCGAGCAGCACGGGATGCCAGTACTGCGCAAGTCCCGGAACGACCTGGCCCGGCCCGAGCCCGCCGAGAACTGGCCGCGGCCATGGGACCCGAGGGCGCAACCGCGCTTCCACCCACGCGTCGTCGCCGATCCGTACGCGCAACTCGTGGAGCGATCCCTCGAACACGTCGCCCGCTCGGGCGCCGAAGCGCTCGAAGTCGCCACCTGCCGGCTCGACGGTCGCATGGCGCAGGAAGCCGCCAGGGTGGGCGGCGAGTGCGACGGTCGCCCACGACCCGCCGGGCCCCTGACAGACGCCGCAGAGCCAGACGATCACCCAGCCGCCCTTCGGATGCACGAGGCGCCAGTAATACCCCTCCATGGCCGCGCCGTGGTTGCGCGCCGGATCGCCGAAGGGCGGATCGGCGCCAGTACGACGGTAGGTCGCTAACAGCCCTCCCATGCGATGGTCGCCCAGGTGCTCCGGTGGTTCATTTCGTGCTTCCATTTCGAGCTGATCAGGCGCTGATCCGAGACCACCTGAGACAAGTTGTCAGCGGAGGCGCATGCTGCCCAGCTTGCCAGGCGTGTCCGGCTGGACGCCTAGTGCAGCGTTCATCGTCTTGTCTCGATCGAGCCCGTGATCTACTGTCGAAGCCATGGTGGCTTCGGAAAGCAAGCATGAGGCCATCGAAGCCGCTGCTCGACCGCTGCGGGAGCTGCTGCGCGAGGAGCACGACGAGATTGCCGCCGCCCAGCGGGCGCTCCGCCAGGCCGAAAAGGCGCACAATCGCGCGATCGAGCTCGCCCAGCGTCAACTGCAGGCGGCCCGTACCGCGAAGCCGTTGGCATCGTACGGCCACGAACTGATTCTCTACGCCGACCGGCTGAGCACGGCCGGCGCAAACCATGAGCTGACCCCGGAAGTCAGCGCGCGGATCGAGGAATCGCCGGGCGCCGGCCGCTTCCACGTTCACGAGCTGAAGCTCAAGATCGAAGGTCCGACGTGGGCCTGCGAGGTCAGGTTCCCCCACCGGGATGAGCGCAAGATGCGGCGGTTGGCCGAGGAGATCGAGTCCGCCGCCGGCAACGCGGACATGATCCGGCGGGCCGCTCGAGGCGAGGCTGAGCAGGCGGAGCGCGATCTAGGGGCGGCGTGGGCGGACCGTCGCGCGGTCGAGGAGGTCCGCGCTCTGATCCACCGGCTCAGCGAGCTCGTCGAGGATGACGAGGACGTGATCGACATGGCGCCGGGGATCAGCGCGGGGCACGATGGCGTGCTCGTGGCCACCGACCGGCGGCTCCTCTTCATCTCCCTCCGTCGGACGCTGTCCTTCCCGTACGAGCAGGTTTCCTCGGTGGACGTGAAAGGGAAGTGGTTCGGAGCACGCCTCGCTCTGTCTACGACCGGCGGCAAGGGCGTCATCAGTGGGATTGCGCCGGGGCATGCCGCCGAGGTCGCCGAGCTGGTCCGCAGCAGGATCGGAGGCGAGGCCGGCTCCGTCTAGCGCGGCGGGCCCTTAGGCGGGGTGGGGAGAGCTCCCGACATGCTCAGCGTACGGCTGCTTCAACGCCTCTCCAGCGCGGATCGGGGCGGGCATCAACGCCGCGGCCAGCAGCACCAGCAGGAACGCGGCGAGCCGCGCCGCGACGACGAGGAAGTCGTCCCCCAGCGGGTCGCCGAAGACGACCATCCCCGCAAGGATCGAAGACATGTTCGCGGCGACGGAGGTCACGGCGATCACCGCCACGCCATCGCCGACCTGGAGACTCCGCGCGGACGCGAAGAAGGAGCCGACGGCCGCGATCACGACGAGCGCGCTCCAGGGGCTTACGATGCCGATGATGCCGCCCTCGAGATCGTCGCTCAACGCCTTGATGGCTACGTCGGAGATCCCGAACCCGAGCCCCGCCGCCGCGCCCAGGAGGACGCCGCGCTGCGCCCTCACCCGCTCGATGCGGTACGAGAAGATCAGCAGTAGCCCCAGAGCGATGCCGCCGCCCTCGAACAGGATGAGCGCCGTCAGCGAGTAGTCCGAGGTGTCGCCGCCGGGCTCCTTGCCCGTTACGCCCAGGAGCGCGAGCGATACCGCCACCAGGATGATCCCGATCCACTGCCGGCGGCCGAGCTGGAAGCCGAAGAAGCGCTCCGCGAGCACGGCAAGCAGCACGAACCCTCCCGATAGGACCGCCTGGGCCGTCGAAAGGGGCAGCAGCGAGAGCGCCCCGACATGCGCCAAGAACGCCGCCACCGCCACGAGCCAGCCGACCGTCCACCACTTCGAGCGGAACAGATCGGCTGCGCTGAGCAGCGGGTGGCGCATGTCCACGTCGGGCGCCGCGACAGCGCCGCGGTGTTTGTACAGAAAAGCCAGGTTCGTGCCGAGCGCGGACAACACGGCACAGCCGAGACCCACAACAACCGACGCAGAAAGGTCCGTCGCTCCCGACAGGGCGTCCTCCCAGCTCTCGCGCAGTGCCAGTCGCTAGTTCCTGCATACCCGCCGCACACAGCAGCTACCAGCTGACTACGTTTGACGGAGCTCCGCGTTCAGGGCGGCACGCGCTGCCCCGGCCGCCGCAGCCTGAACCAGCGGGCGCCGTATGGAGGAAGCTCGATCAGGGCCTCGCCCCCGTCCAGTTCGCGGTCTTCGTCTTCGAAGAGGTCCATCAGCGTCCCATCCTCGCCGAGCGCGAGCCGTGCGCTCGAATCCCGTCCCGCGAAGCTGTGGACCGCGACGATCGTCGACTCGTCCCAGTCGCTCCGCTGTGCGAACAGCGCCGTATCACCCGCGTCCAGCAGCGTCCACTCGCCCCAGCCAAGCTCCGGGCACTCCCGCCGGCGCCGAACCAGCCGCTCCATCCAGTTGAGCAGTGACTCGGGGTCGCGCCGCTGGCGTGTCACATTTACCTCTCGGAACCCGAACCGGCCCTCCTCGACGAGCGGGCGGCAGGGCTCGGATGCCGTGGTGAAACCGGCCTGCCGCTCGGCCGACCACTGCATCGGCGCGCGCACGCTGTAGCGCCCCTCGATCGCGAGGTTCTCTGCCATCCCGATCTCCTCGCCGTAGAACAGGACGGGCGTCCCGGGGAGTGAGAAGGCGAGCGAGTACATCATCCGGATGCGCCGCTCGTCGCCACCGACCATCGTCGGGAGCCGGCGCCGCAGCCCGCGGCCGTAGAGCTGCAGCTCCTCCTCAGGCCCGAAGGCCGCGAAGACCTCCTGGCGCTCCTCCTCGCTCAGCCTGTCGAGCGTCAGCTCGTCATGGTTGCGCACGAAGTTCGCCCACTGGCAGCCCTCCGGGATGGCAGGGAGCGCGTCGAGCGCCCGCCTCAGCGGCGTCGCGTCCTCGCGCGCGAGCGACAGGTACATGGCCTGGTTGACGGTGAAGGACAGGACGACGTGGAGCTCGTCGCCGTCCTCGTCGCCGAAGAACTCGCGCTGCTGTGGCGTCGGCAGGTTCACCTCGCCCATCAGCACCGCGTCGCCGGCGCGGCGTCCGATGTAGCTCCGCAGGTCCCGCAGCAGCTTGTGCGGATCTTGGCGCGTGTGCTCATCGGTGCCAGGGGGCTCAATGAGGAACGGCACGGCGTCGACGCGAAAGCCGCTCAATCCATGCTGGAGCCAGAAGCCGACCGTCTGTGCGATCTCGTCGCGTACGTCGGGATTCGCCACATTCAGGTCCGGCTGGTGGGAGTAGAAGCGGTGCATGTACCACCGCGCCACCTCTTCCTCGAACGCCCAGTTCGAGTTCTCTCGGTCCGGGAACACCACGTCGCCGGGCTTCTCGTCTGGCTTCTCGTCGCGCCAGACGTAGAAGTCGTGAAACGGCGAGTCCCTGTCGCGGCGGGCAGCCCGGAACCAGGGATGCCCGTTCGAGGTGTGGTTCACGACGAGGTCGGCGATCACGCGGATACCGCTCTCGCGCGCCGTCCGCACGACGTCGACAAGATCGCCGTGCGTCCCGAGCCGCGGGTCGACGCCGTAGAAGTCGGTGATGTCGTAGCCGTCGTCGCGCTGGCAGGACGGCATGAATGGCATCAGCCAGACGCAGTCGATGCCAAGCCCCCTCAGGTAGTCGACCCGCTCGCACAGCCCCGGCAGGTCGCCGCAGCCGTCACCGTCCGCGTCGAGGAAGGTTTCGACATCGAGGCAGTAGAAGACGGCGTTCTTCCACCAGAGGTCGCTCGTGACCTTGCCCCTCACGGCGCGAGCTCCGTCAGCACCCGCCGGCGGTCTCGATGAACGGGCTCAGGGTCGCCGATCTGTTCGCGCGACCACTGAAGACCGATCACAGGCACGGGTTGTCGCCCTACCCGGTCGCGCGTCTTCCCAAGCGGGGCCTCCCGCATCCTTGGCCCGTTGGAGGCCCTCGACCAGGGCCGCGACGTGCCGCTTGGGAAGCAAGCAACGGGCGCTGCTTGCCCTGCTGCTGGTGCCCGTCAACGAGACCCTGACAACGAACGGCTGATCGACGAGCTCTCGGGCGAGCGCCCACCTGCCACGGCGGCCAAGACGGTTCAGGTACACGTCTCTCGCCTGCGAAAGGTTCTCACCGCTGTCGGCGGCCCAGGTGGGGACGCCGTGCTGGTTACCGGGGGCGGAGATGACTTTCGAGCTCGCAATCGCCCTCGCGCTCACGCCTGGGCGCGCGCCCGCTGAATCTCCGAGGCCCAGCTCAGGCGGTTGCGGCCTCCACTTGACGCGCGGTGTTCAGCGCTCGTTCGGTCGTCGAGATGAGCGCTATCACGACAACCGCCAGCCCGCACGCCGTGCAGATCCACCAGCCGGCGTGGCTCGCCGCAGCGATGCTGCCACCGCCGGCATCTCGGCTCGACACGACTATCGACCCGATGATCGCCACACCGAGAGATATGCCGACCAGCCGGCTCGTGGACGCCACAGCCGCCGCCACACCCGCCTGATCGGCCGGCATCCCCGACACCGCGGCGTTCGTGATCGGTGGGTTCACCATCCCGAAGCCCAGGCCGAACACCGAGTAGGCCAAGAGCAGGTCGGCTGTCGCGGTGGTCGGCGTGAGCTGCGTGAGGATCAGGCTCCCGCCGGCCAGGCCGAGCCCGCCGACTACGAGCGGGACGCGCGCGCCGTGCCGGCCGACGATTCGGCCCGACAACAGCGCGGTCACGAACGCCAGGGCTGCCATGGGCAGCGTGTAGAGGCCGCTGTGGACCGGTGACAGTCCGCGGTCGCCCTGGAGATACAGGTTCGTCACGAGCAGGAAGCCGCCGAGTGCGGTGAACGCGGCTACCGCCGTCAGCGTCGCGCCGGTGAACGGCACGCTTCGGAAGAAGCGCAGTTCGATCAACGGCTCCGGTGCCCGACGCTCGCGCGCGACGAAGCCGATGACCGCGGCCACGGCGATGATCGCCGACACCTGCACCCGGGTTGAGCTCCAGCCGGCGTCGCCGCCCTCGATGATCGCGTAGGTCAGCGTGGCCAGGAAGACCATCGCCAGTACCTGGCCAAGCGGGTCGAGCCGTCGCGGCCGTTCTGCGCGCGACTCGGGCACGACAC
>JBKPSR010000028.1:0-16808 GCA_046735115.1 Actinomycetota bacterium | reverse complement strand
CCAGGAACCGGACGAGGGCGAGCTCACTGTGCTACCTAAGGGCATCGGCTGGGTGCCCCAGCAGGCGGCCCTCTACAACAAGCTCACCGTCGAGGAGAACCTGTTCCTGTTCGCCAGGCTGGAGCGCTGCGTGGACCCGCGGGCGACGGTCGACCGGATGCTGGAGCTGAGCGATCTGCGCGATCGCGCGGGCGACCAGGTGGGGACCCTCTCGGGAGGAAACCGGCAGCGCGTGAACATCGCGATCGGCTTGCTGGCAGAGCCCGAGGTGCTGCTGCTCGACGAGCCGAGCGCCGCGCTCGACCCGCGCCAGCGCGCCCGCCTGTGGGAGTTCATCCTGCGGCTGGCGGGAGAGGGCACGACGGTGATCTACGCGACGCACAACATCCAGGAGGCCGACCGCTACGCGAGCCAGCTGATCGTGCTCGCGGACGGCGAGCTGCTGTTCGACGGCGCCCCGCGGGAGCTCGAGCACGAGGTCGGGACCACCGGCCTGGACTTCGAGGAGGCGTTCGTCGAATTCCTCCACGGGCGCGGCCACTGATGCGCTGGCTGCTGCTCAAGGACCTCCAGATCCTTCGGCGGTCGCCGCTGCTCGTCGCCCTGCTCGTGCTCTACCCGGTGATCATCGCGGTGCTGATCGGCTTCGCGCTCTCGCGCGGGCCGGACAAGCCGAAGGTGGCCTTCTACAACGGCCTCGAGGGTCAGTCCGCGGTCGTCGAGCTCGGCGGCGACCGGATCGACCTCGCCAAAGAGGGCCAGCGCCTCTTCGACGCCATCGACCCGGTGCGCGTGGACAGCAAACAGGAGGCGATCCAGAAGGTGAAGGAAGGCGACGTCCTGGGCGCCCTGATCATCCCCAAGAACCTCGCGACGAACATCCAGTCGTCGCTCCGGCCGGGCACGGTCGAGGTCTACTACAACGCCGAGGACCCCGCCAAGCAGCAGTACGTCGAGAACACGATCAAGTCGCAGGTCCAGACGGCGAACGGAGCGCTCACCAAGCGGGTGGCGAAGGAGGCGCTCCAGCTGCTCGACCTGATCAGCGCGGGTGGCAACTACAGCTTCCTGGGCCAGGACTTCGACGTGCTCGGCCTCCGGCGCGCGGAGACGATCCTCCAGCGGGCGCGTGCCGAGCTGCCGGCGGGCTCGGCCGAGCGTGCCGAGCTCGACAGGGTGATCGCGTTCGGAAGGCTCGCGCGCGAGAACCTGTCCTTCTCGGACGACGTGCTCGATGTCGTCGGCGAGCCGATCCGCGTAAAGGCCACGACCCTCGATGGCGGCACGACCTCGCTGACCTCGTTCGCCGTCGCCCTGGCGGTGGCCGTCTCGCTCATGTTCATCACCCTGCTGCTGGCCGCCGGGACGCTCGCGCTCGAGCGCGAGGAGAACGCGTTCTCGCGGCTCGTGCGCGGACTGGTCTCGCGAACGGGGCTGCTTGCGGAGAAGGCCGGCCTCGCCGCGGCGTGCTCGGTGATCGTCTGCCTGGTGATGATGGTTGGCCTCGGGCTGTTCGTGGAGCTCGACTGGGGCCGCTTCCCGCTCTGGGTCGCCGCGCTCGTGGGGGGAGCGCTCGCTTTCGCCGCGCTGGGCCTTGCCATAGGCGGCCTCACGCGCGACGTGCGGGCCGCGTCGCTGCTCGCGTTCATGCTGTGCCTGCCGCTCGCGTTCCTGGCGCTCGTGCCGTCGGGAGCGGTGGCCCCGGCGCTCTACGACGTGATCCGCGCAGTCTCGGCTGCCTTCCCGTTCAAGCCGGCGCTCGACGCGCTCGACGCCGCGCTCAACGATGCGGGCGGGCTGGGCGGGCCGCTCCTCCACCTGGCGGGGCTCACGCTCGTGTTCGGCGCGCTCGGGCGGCTCGCGCTGGAGCGCTTCGCGTGACGCTCGAGGACACGGTCCACACCGCCTACGAGGCGTGGAGCCGGCGCGACATCGACGCGCTCCTCGATGTGGTGCACCCGGACGCGGAGGCCCGGCCGATCCTCGGCGCGAACATCGGGGTCAGCGTGTACCACGGGCGGGAGGGGCTGAGGGAGTGGTTCGGCGACCTCCACCAGGAATGGGAGCAGTTCCAGACGCGCGTGGTCAAGATCGACGCGCGCGACGACCGGGCGCTCCTGACGGTCGAGATCCACGCCCGTGGCCGGGCGAGCGGCGTCGTGATCGAGGGTGACCTGTACCACCTCGTCGAGATCCGAGATGGCCTCATCCTTCGGCTGGAGGCGTTCCGCGACCGCGATACGGCGGTGAAGGCCTTCGAGGCCACCTAGACTGACGGGTCGATGCCCTTCCCCGCCACACGCCTGCGGCGGCTCCGCAAGACGGGGGTCCTGCGCGATCTCGTCCGCCAGACCACGCTCACGCCGGCGGACCTCGTCTACCCGATGTTCGTACAGCTCGGCGAGGGGCGCACGCCGGTGGAGGCGATGCCGGGCGTCGAGCGGATGTCGATCTCGCACGCCGTCGAGGAGGCCGGTGAGGCCCATGCCCTCGGGATACCCGCAGTGCTCCTGTTCGGCGTGCCGGCGGAGAAGGACGAGCAGGGCTCCGGCGCGTACGACGACGAGGGCGTCGTCCAGCTCGCCGTCCAGGCGATCAAGGAGGCGCACCCGGACCTCCTCGTGATCACCGACGTATGCCTGTGCGGGTACACCTCGCACGGCCACTGCGGCGTCGTGCTCGACGACGGGACGATCGACAACGACCTCAGCCTCGAGCTGCTGGCAAGGACCGCGAGCTCGCACGCCCGCGCGGGCGCCGACGCCGTGGCGCCGAGCGACATGATGGACGGACGCGTGGGCGCGCTCCGCGCGCAGCTCGACGCCGAGGGCTACAAGGACCTCCCGATAGTGGCCTACTCGGCGAAGTTCGCCTCCGCCTTCTACGGCCCTTTCCGCGAGGCCGCGGGCTCGGCCCCGTCCTTCGGGGACCGGCGCAGCTATCAGATGGATCCGGCCAACTCCGACGAGGCCGTGCGCGAGGCGCTCCTGGACGTGGAGGAGGGGGCGGACATGGTCATGGTCAAGCCGGCGCTGCCCTACCTGGACGTGATCCGGCGCGTGAAGGAGGCGACGCGCGTGCCCGTGGCCGCCTACAACGTGAGCGGGGAGTACGCGATGCTAAAGGCCGCTGCCGCCGCCGGCCACCTCGACGAGGAGTCGACCGTCGTGGAGGCCCTTACAGCGATCCGGCGGGCGGGGGCGGACATCGTCATCACCTACCACGCGAAGGACGTGGCGCGTTGGCTCACTCGATAGCGAAGGTTCGGAGCCGAAAGGACGGCTCGGCCGTCCCGCTCGACGAGCTGGACAAGCGGCTCCTGAACCTGCTCCAGGGCAGCTTCCCGATCGCGCCGCGGCCGTACGCGGCCGTCGCCCGGCTCGCCGGTGTCCCCGAGGACGAGGTTCTGGCCCGAACCAGCCGGCTTCTCGACGAGCGGATCATCCGCGAGGTCACGCCGATCTTCGACACGCGCGTGCTCGGCTACAGCTCGATGCTCGTGGCCGCCAAGGTGGACCCGGAGAATCCCTGGCGTGCCGCCAAGATCATCAACGAGCACCCGGGCGTGTCGCACAACTACCTGCGCGACCACGACTTCAACATCTGGTTCACGATCGCCACGGAGCCGGACTCGCGGCTCGGGCTCGACGGCACGCTCGACGTTCTCCAGCGCCTCACGGACGCGCACTCGGTCCGCCAGCTGCCGACGCTGCGCCTGTTCAAGATCCGCATGGACCTCGAGATGGAGAAGGGCACCGAGGCGCTGGCGGCCGCCGCCGAGGCGGTGGACCATAGGGAGCCCGAGGCGATCGAGCTCTCGGAGCTCGACGTGGCCGTCATCCGTGCGACTCAGGGGCCGATGAAGGTGGTGCCGGAGCCGTTCGCGCCCGCCGCCGCGGAGCTCGGGATCGGCCAGCCGGAGCTGCTCGCGCATCTCGAGTACATGCGCGAGCGCCGCGCGCTCCGGCGAGTGGCCGCCATCCTCTTCCATCGCCGCGCGGGCTTCTCGGCGAACGGCATGGGCGTCTGGCGCGTGCCCGAGGAGCGGATCCTCGAGCTCGGGCCTCGGATGGCGTCCTTCCGCGGGATCTCGCACTGCTACCAGCGGCCCACCTACGAGGACTGGCCCTACTCGGTCTTCACCATGGCGCACGGGCGCTCCAAGGAGGAGTGCGACGCGATCCTTGACTCGATCGCCGACGACACCGGGATCGAGGAGCGGCGGACGCTGTACTCGTCCACCGAGTTCAAGAAGATCCGGCTGCGCTACTTCACCGACGAGCACAAGCGGTGGGAAGCGGAGCACGCGTAGCGACGAGATCGGCCGCGGCCTACGAGCGCGCGGTCGAGCTGCTGCCGGGCGGGGTGAACTCGCCGGTGCGCGCGATGCGCCAGATCGGCCGCGAGCCGATCTTCGTGACCCGGGGAGAGGGGGCCGAGCTGATCGACGTGGACGGCAACCGCTACGTCGACTGGGTCATGTCGTGGGGGCCCCTGGTCGCCGGCCACGCTCATCCCGAGGTGGTCTCCGCGGTCAGCGCGGCCGCAGCGGCGGGCACGAGCTTCGGCGCGCCTACGGAGGCCGAGGTGGAGCTGGCGGCGGAGGTCGTGGACCGCGTTCCGTCCGCCGACATGGTGCGGATGACGTCGTCCGGCACGGAGGCCTCGATGAGCGCGCTCCGGCTGGCACGCGCGGCCACGGGCCGCGATCAGGTCGTCAAGTTCGCCGGCGCCTACCACGGGCACGTCGACGGCCTGCTCGCCGAGGCCGGCTCCGGCCTGGCGACCCACGGCATCCCGGCGAGCCCGGGAGTCACCGAGGCCCAGGCGGCGGACACGGTCATCGCCCGCTGGAATGCCGAGCTCCCCGACGTCGAGGCCGCCGCGATCATCTGCGAGCCGTATCCGGCCAACATGGGGCTCGTCCCACCCCGCGACGGCTATCTACGATGCCTTCGCGAGCAAGCCGACGCTACGGGAGCGATGCTCGTCTTCGACGAGGTCATCACGGGCTTTCGCGTCGCGGCCGGGGGCGCGCAGGAGCGCGAGGGCGTGAAGCCCGACCTGACGGTCCTCGGGAAGATCATCGGCGGGGGGCTGCCGGCCGCCGCATACGCCGGGCGCCGTGACCTGATGGAGCAGGTGGCGCCGGCCGGCGACGTCTACCAGGCGGGCACGCTGTCCGGCAACCCGTTGGCGACGGCCGCCGGGCTGGCCACGCTGCGCCTGCTCGACGAGCGCGCGTACGCCAAGCTCGACGAGCTTGCGCGAAAGCTCGCGGGCGGCCTGGAGGAAGCGGCGCGGGGGGCGGACGTCGAGGCGCACGCCGTGGCGAGGCCCGGCCTCCTCACCCTCTTCTTCGCCCCCGAACCACCCGAGGACTACGAGGCGGCGCGCGCGTGCGACCTGGATGCATACGCCGCCTTCTGCCGCGGGATGCTGGGCCGCGGCGTCTACCTGCCGCCGTCCCAGTTCGAGGCCTGGTTCCCCTCGCTCGCGCACACGGACACGCACGTGGAGCAGACGCTCGCCGCCGCCCGCGAGGTGTTCGCGGAGCTGTGAGCAGGCTCGGCGAGGTCGTCGCGGCCGCGGATCCCGCGCTCGCGCCATACGCGGCGCCCGACCCTGGGTCCGGGCGCTTCGAGGACGTCGACGGCACACGCGGCTTCGTACTCGAGGCCGTCTACGAGGGCTACCTCCTGCACTACGGCGAGCCGCGGGCGTTCAGCGGCATGGACGCAGACCTGCGCCTGCTCGCGGGGGACGCCCTCTACGCGCTCGGGCTCTCGCGGCTGGCCGACAGCGGCGACCTCGAGGCCGTGGCTCTTCTGTCGGACCTGATCTCGGACACCGCCCAGGCTCAGGCCGAGGGCAGGCCGGCCGACGCGGACGCTCTGTGGGAGTCCCCGCTCGGATAGGCTCCGGGCCCGCTCGTGCGCTCCGTAACCATGTTGGCACTCCGGTCCGCCGGGCGGAACAATCCCTAGCTGACCCGTGGCCGACTCACCCGAGAAGTTCGACAGGAAATCCCGCTACAGCCAGGGACGCGGGATCGCGGGCGCGTTCGAGGGCGAGACCGTCACTCGCCGTCGCATGATGGAGGGGACGGCCCTGGCCGTCGGCGGGATCGCGACCATGGCATTCGCGCTCCCGGGGCTCGGGTTCGCCGTCGGGCCGCTGTTCGAGAAGACGGTGCCGAGCACGTGGCAGGACGTGGGTCCCGAGGGAGACTTCAACGAGGTGAGCTACACCCCGCGCGTCATCAGCATCGACCCCGAGATCGGGGACGCGGGCAAGACGACGGTCTACGTCCGGAAGTTCGCAAGGGGCAAGGACAAGGTGAACGAGGGGCAGGATCCGCAGCCGTACGTCGTGATCTCCACACGCTGCGCCCACCTCGGCTGCCCGGTTCGGTACATCCAGGCCTCGCAGAAATTCGTCTGCCCGTGCCACGGCGGGGTGTACGGCTTCCAAGGCCAAGTGGAGGGCGGTCCGCCGGTTCGGCCGCTCGACCGCTTCTACACGCGGGTCACGGCCGGCCGCGTCGAGGTGGGTGACCGCTTCTCGCTCAACTCGGACCTCGAGCGCTTCTCGCCGCGCGACCCGTCGAACCATCTCGACGGGCTGTGGCAGTACATCTACCCGTCGAGGCCCACGACATGACGCCTCCGCTTCCCAGGGCGCTTCGGCGCAGCCCGCCGCGGCCCGGCGAGAACGACCGTAACGGCGGCCGCAACGGCGCCCCGGCGACCGCGCCCACGAAGAAGGACCAGGCGGTCGAGGGCGTCGCGAGCGCCGTCGGCTGGCTCGACGAGCGCACGGGTCTCAGCCCGTTCCTCCGCGGCTTCCTGTACCGGAAGGTCCCGAAGGGCACCAACTGGTACTACACGCTCGGCTCGGCCACGATGTTCGCCTTCCTGTCGCAGGCGGTAACGGGCGTCTTCCTCGCGATGTACTACGAGCCCGATCCCACGCGTGCCTACGAGTCCGCGTCGCACATCACGAACGACGTCTTCCTCGGCGAGTTCGTCCGCGGCATGCACAAGTGGGGCTCGACCGTGATGATCATCCTGATCTTCCTCCACATGGGGCGGGTGTTCTTCTTCGGCGCGTACAAGTACCCGCGCGAGCTGAACTGGATCATCGGCGTCGTCCTGATCGTCCTGACGTTGATGATGGGCCTCACGGGCTACCTGCTGCCGTTCGACCAGCGCTCCTTCTGGGCCACGGTCGTGGCGGTCAACCTGAACGCGTCCGGCCCGATTGTCGGCCCCTACCTCGCGGACTTCCTGCGGGTCGGCTCCGAGTTCGGGCCAACCACGATCTCGCGCTTCTACTCGCTGCACATGCTCGCCATACCGGGGCTGATCGCGGCGCTGATCGGCGCGCATCTGTATCTCGTGGCCAAGCTCGGAACGACCGCGCCGCCGTGGCTCAAGGCCGAGAAGAAGGACCTCCTGAGAGAGGAGGTCTGAGGGATGGACGCGCGCGAGAAGGAGCAGTACCTCCGCGAGTATTCGATCCTGAAAAACCAGGGAAAGCCGTTCTTCCCCTACGCGATCGCGAAGGACGGCGCGATGGCGTGCGTCACGCTCGGCGTGATCATCACCATGTCGATCGTGCTCGGGGCCGAGCTGGGCCCCAAGGCTGACCCCACGACCACGACCTACACGCCTCGGCCCGAGTGGTACTTCTTCTTCCTGTTCGAGCTGCTGCGGGTGGTGAAGCCGCCGTCGCTGGTGTTCATGGCGACGGTGGGCATTCCGACCATCTGCCTCGTGTTGCTCCTGCTGCTGCCGTTCATCGACCGCAACCCCGAGCGGAACCCGCTGCGGCGGCCGATCGCCGTGACGGCGGGCCTCGCGACGATCGCCGCGATGGCCTACCTGACGATCGTCGGCGCCCTCGCCGGCTCGCCCACGGAGATCGATCAGCCGGCCCCACCGGGGCTGAAGAAGGGCCAGGAGGTGATGGCCTCCTCGGGCTGCCTCGGCTGCCACAAGGTGGGCGAGAACGGCAACACCCTGGGCCCGAATCTCTCGAATGTGGGCGACCGGCTCGGCATGGCCGCGATCGCCCGCACGCTCGTGAACCCAACGCCTCCGATGCCCCCGTACCGCAGGCTCCAGAACGACAACCCGGAGCAGTTCAACCAGCTCGTCAGGTACGTGGCGTCGCTGAGGAGCAATTAGTGCGTTCGTGACGGGCACGCCCGCGTCGGGCACGCTCCCCGACACGCAGGTGAAGGCGATGTTCGACCGGATCGCGCGGGTCTACGACCGGATGAACTCGGTCATGACCGCGGGGATGCACCACCGCTGGCGCGAGCGCGCCGTCGACCTCGCGCGGGTGGCCCCCGGCTCCACTGCCCTGGACGTGGCCACCGGGACCGGCGATCTCGCGATCGAGCTCGCCAGGCGGGGGGCGGAGGTGACGGGCTCGGACTTCGCGCCCGCGATGCTCGAGCTGGCCCGGAGAAAGGCGCCGGGCCTGACCTTCGAGGAGGGCGACGCCCTGGACCTCAACCACCCGGACGGGGCCTTCGACGCCGTGACGGTGGGCTTCGGGGCGCGCAACTTTGCCGACCTCGACCGCGGCCTCCGGGAGATGGCCCGGGTGACGAAGCCGGGCGGTTACGTGGTGGTCCTGGAGATCACGTCGCCGCAGAGGCCGCCGCTGTCGTGGTTCTTCAGGGCCTGGTTCGACCGCGTGGTCCCGGCGCTCGGGCGCGTGGCCGGCGATCGGGATGCGTACACCTACCTGCCGAGTAGTGTGCGCCGCTTTCCCGGCCCCCAGGAGCTGGCGGCGCGCATGGCCACGGCCGGCCTGGACGACGTCCGCTGGATCCTGACCGCCGGGGGGATCATCGCGATTCACGTGGGGACGAAGAACTGAACACGGCACAGGCACAGCTGGGCGCGGTGCTCACCGCGGGCGGGGCTGCGCTCGCCGCGCAGCTCGAGCGGACCGAGCAGCGGCTCGCCCAGCTGGCACAGGGCCACGGCGCGGAGCTCGAGAGCCACGCCGGCGGCACGCTCGCCGCGGGTGGGAAGCGCCTCCGGCCAATGCTGGTCTTCCTGTGCGCCGCCGAGCCGGACGAGCGCCTCGTGGCGGCCGGCGCCGCGGTCGAGATGCTCCACATGGCCACGCTCGTGCACGACGATGTCCTCGACGGCGCGGAGCTGCGCCGCGGGCGGCCGACGGTGTTCGCCGGGGGCGGACGCGGAGCCGCGACGGCAACGGGCGACCTGCTCTTCTCGCGCGCGTTCGCCGAGCTCGCCGGGACGGGCAGCGAGGAGGCCGTGAGGGCGCTGTCGGCGGCCTCCTCCTCCCTCGCGCGCGGAGAGCTGATGCAGCGCGCCGATGCCTGGAGCGAGGACGTGACCCAGGAGCGCTACCTCGAGCGCTGCCGCCTGAAGACGGCCAGCCTGTTCGACGCCTCCTGCCGGCTCGGTGCGCTGTTCGGAGGCCGGCCCAGGCAGGCGCCCGCGCTCGGCAGCTTCGGCGAGCGCCTCGGCCTGGCCTTCCAGATACTCGACGACGTGCTCGACGTGGCCGGGCCTCCGGAGCGCACCGGCAAGCCGCGCGGCGCCGACCTGCTCGACGGGACGGTGACGCTTCCGCTGATCCTCGCCCGCCGAAGCGACGCGTCGCTGAGCGGGGTGGTGAGATGTGCGGAGGAGGCCGCGGCGGTGTGCGACCGGATCGCGGCCACCGGGGCCCTCGACGAAGCGCGCGAGGAGGCGCTTGGGTACGTCAGCGAGGCCAAGCGGGGCCTGGACGGCGTCGAGCTCTCGGACCAGCGGACGCGCGCGCTCCAGCTCGTCGCGGACGGCGTGGTCGGGCGCTACGCCTAGCGGCGCCGAGGCTCAGAAATCCTCGGGGAGGATCGCGTTCGCGTCGAGCGCGCCCACGAAGCGGTCGATCTCGTCGGCCATGTTGGCACGCATCAGGCGCTTGTAGTCACGCGCCAGCACGTCGGCGCCGCGGTCGAGCTCCTCGTCGAAGAGCTCCACGTTGTCCTGTGTGAAGACGCCCTCGCGGAACACGTCGCAGTTCGGGCAGTGGAGCAGCACGCTCCAGTTCTCCGGGCCTGCCTCCTCCCACTGCACCGGGTAGACCAGCCCCGAGTCGCACTCCACGCACACGTGGAGGTCCTGCTGCCGCTCGGCCGGCGGGTGGGCGGGGCTCTCCACGCCGTCTGCCGGACGGGACTCGTCGGCGAAGTAGACGACCTCGATCGTCTTGCCACTCGGAAGCGTCACGCGCTTCGTGAAGTGGTTGTTGTCGCCGTTCGAGCCCACCGTTTCCATCCTCTGCCACCTGTATCGGAACTGGGGCCACGAACTTGAAACGAATTTCACCGAGTTTCCGGCTTCGTCCCCGGCCCGCCTTCATAGCGGGACTCCGTGGCGTCCAGCTGACCGTGGTAGTGGCTCCCCAGGTCCGGATGTCCATACGGACGCTCTGCAGCTTGATCGAGCGCCATAAAGGAGAGCTGAGCGATCGGCTTGCCGGGCCACAGGACGATCGGGACGCGGGTGAGGTTGGTGATCTCGAGCGTCAGCGTCCCGCTGAAGCCGGGGTCCACGAAGCCCGCGGTGGCGTGCACGATCAGCCCCAGGCGGCCGAGGCTCGACTTGCCCTCGATGCGGGCCACGATGTCGTCCGGCAGCTCGACCCACTCGACGGTCGTGCCGAGCACGAATTCGCCCGGGTGAATGACGAAGCTGGCGTCCTCGTCGATCTGCACGTGCTCTGTTACGCCGGTGGGCGGCTGTGAGAGATCGATAGCCGGCAGCCGGTGATTATGGAAGACCCGAAACGAGGTGCCCAGCCTCAGGTCCACGCTTGCCGGCTGGACCATGGCCGGGTCCCAGGGCCGGATCTTCAGGCGTTCCTCGTCGACGAGACGGCGGATCGTGCCGTCGGAAAGAACCGAGCTGATCACGGCGCCATAGTCGCAGCTACCATGGACTGAGCAATGTGGACCCCTGGGCCCCTAGAGATAATCGTCATCCTGGTCATCGTGCTGATCGTGTTCGGCCCGAAGCGGCTGCCCGACCTGGGCCGGTCGCTCGGTCGAGGCATGCGCGAGTTCAAGGACTCGGTGACCGGCAAGGACAAGGACGAGCTGCCCGAGGGCTCGGCCGAGAAGCCCGAGCCGACCACCGTCACGCCGGCCAGCGAGCAGAAGCCCTAGACGCGGGAGCCGCGTAGGGAGTGCGGCGCATCCGGCCCATCTCGCACGAGGACCGGCTGTCGGTCGTCGACCATCTCGACGAGCTCCGCAGCCGGCTGATCGTCAGCGTAGTCGCGTTCTGCATCGCGTGGGCGCTGACCGCCTGGCAGAACGACCTGGTCCTCGAGATCATGAACGCGCCCCTGCCCGCCGGGAAGGAGCCCATCACCCTCGGCCCGGCGGAGGCGTTCACCACCACGCTGATGAACGCCGCTTACTTCGCGCTGATCATCGCGGCGCCGGTGATCCTGTACGAGCTCTACGCCTTCATCCTGCCGGCGTTCAGCCCGTCGGAGCGCCGTGTCGCCACCCCGCTGCTCATCCTCGTCCCGTTCCTGTTCATCGCGGGCGTGGTGTTCTGCTACTTCGTCGTTCTGGGGCCGGCGCTGCACTTCCTCCTCAACTTCAACTCGGACGAGTTCAACACGCAGGTCCGGGCGAAGGACTACTACTCGTTCGTCAGCGTGATCATGCTGTCGATGGGCCTCGGCTTTCAGATACCCGTGGGCATCCTGGCCGCCTGCAAGATCGGCCTCACGAGCGCGGAGAAGCTGCGCCGCAACCGTCGCTACGCGGTCGTCGTGATCGTCATCCTGGCCTCGCTCCTGCCGACCCTCGACCCGGTGACCCTGATGCTCGAGTCGCTTCCGTTCTACCTGCTGTACGAGCTCAGCATCGTGCTCGCCTCCCGCTGGGGCCGTCCGGCGTACAGCGTGAGCGACGAGCCTGCCGCAGAGGGCCTGTAGCTAGGCTGAGCCGCGCATGCTGTTCGACCTCAGAGGACACCGCCGGAGGGCGGTCCAGGTGACCTATCTGCTGCTCGCCCTGCTCATGGGCGGCGGGCTTGTGCTGTTCGGGGTCGGCGGCAGCGTGTCCGGCGGCCTGCTCGATGCCTTCAAGGGAGGCGGCGGCCCGAGCGTGAACAGCGCGCTCCAGGACCGGATCGACAAGCAGGAGAAGCGTCTGCACGCGAACCCGCAGAACGAGGCCATCCTCGCCAGCCTCGTGCGCGACTACTACTCGGAGGCCACGAGCCAGCGCGAGAGCGGCAGCACCGGCTTCCCGGCCGACGCCAAGGACGACCTCCGCAAGGCGGGCGCGTACTGGCAGCGCTATGTCGCGGCGGCCGACGAGCCGAGCCCCGACGTCGCTGGCTACGCGCTCCAGGTCTACGACATCCCTGCGCTGAACAAGCCCAAGGAGGCGCAGAAGGCGGCGGCGATCCTCGCGGCGGACGCGGGTGACACGGCGGGCTACCTCCGCCTGGTTTCATACGCAGCGAGGGCCGGAGATACACGAACGGCAGATCTGGCGACGCAGAAGGCGGTGGATCTTGCGCCGAAGGCGCAGCGCAAGCTGGTCAAGAAGCAGGCCGAGGCAATCAAGAAGGCGGCACAGCAGCAGCAACCGAGCGGCTGACGTAGGCTACGCGCACTCAGGAGCCCTCCCGGGACACGGACTAGGCGGGGAGAACACGTGAACTTTCACATCCAGGACGAAGCGATCGACGACACGACCCATGTGATCGAGCTCGGCGGAGAGGTGGACCTGTACACCGCCCCCGAGTTCAAAGAGCGCATGGTCGAGCTGATCGAGTCGGGCAAGAAGCAGATCGTGGTCGATCTCTCCAAGGCGACCTTCATCGACTCGACCACGCTGGGCGTCCTGGTGGGGGGCGTGAAGCGGCTGCGTCCGGCCGGCGGTTCGCTCGCCCTGGTCTGCACGGACGAGAACATCACCAAGATCTTCGAGATCACCGGGCTCGACAGGGTGTTCCCGATTCACTCCTCCCGCGAGGAGGCGCTGGACGCGGTCAGCTCGGGCGCGACTGACTAGACTCGCCTGTCCGGGCCGCAGCGCCCGCCCGGGCCGTTAGCTCAATTGGCAGAGCAGGAGACTCTTAATCTCAAGGTTGTAGGTTCGATTCCTACACGGCCCATTGACTGACGAGATCGCGGCTCCCACGACGACTGCCGAGCTCGCCTGCGTGGACGGCAGCTTCATGCCGTCGCACGAGGCGACCATTCCCGCCACCGACGAGGGACTGCTGCGCGGGGACGGGGCGTTCGAAGTCATCCGCGTCTACGACGGGCGGCCGTTCGCGCTCGCCGACCATCTTGACCGTCTCGAGCGTTCGGCGGCGAACCTTCGCCTGGACAGCGTGCCGCGCAGCGAGCTCGAGAGCGAGATCCCGGAGCTGCTCGAGCAGCGCGGCGGCGCCGCGTTCGACGGCTGCCTCCGCCTGGTGCTCACGCGCGGAGGCCACAGGCTGCTCCTCACCGAGCCGCTCCCCGCCACGCCGGAGCGCGTCCGCCTCGGCGTCGTGGAGTACGCGCCCACTCGCGTCCTGGACGGGGTCAAGTCGCTCTCGTACGGCGCCAACATGCTCTGCAGCCGCCTCGCCCGCGAGCGCGGTTTCGACGAGGCGCTGCTCGTGACTCCGCATGGGCGCGTGTTGGAGGCGCCGACCTCGTCGCTCTTCTGGGTGGAGCCCGACGGCCGGATCTGCACCCCGCCCCTCAGCGAGCACATCCTCGCCTCGATCACGCGTCGGCTCGTCATCGAGGTGGCCGACGTGCAGGAGCAGCCCTGCACGATGGACGACCTGCGCGGCGCGAACGAGGCGTTCCTGGCCTCGACCACCCGCGAGGCGCAGTCGATCGCCGCAATCGAGGACTTCGAGCTCCCGGAGGGCGAGCGCACGCGCCAGGTCGCCGCTGCGCTGAGGCAGCGCATCGAAGAGGAGCTGGCAGCCGGCTGATCGTCACAGTGATCGGCAACCGTCCGCAGTTCGTCAAGGCGGCTGCGGTCTCCCGTCGGCTGCGCGAGCGGCATGACGAGGTCATCGTCCACACCGGTCAGCACTACGACGACGAGCTGTCGCGCATCTTCTTCGACGAGCTCGGCGTCCCCGCGCCCGCGCACGAGCTGAACGCGGGCGGGGGCAGCAATACGGCCCAGACCGCGCGCATCCTCGCCGCGCTGGAGCCGGTGCTTGGCGAGCTGAGCCCGTCCATTGTGCTCGTCTACGGCGACACCAACTCGACGCTCGCAGGCGCGCTCGCCGCCCGTCAGGCGGGTATCCAGGTCGGCCATGTGGAGGCCGGAATGCGCTCCTTCGACCGCGAGATGCCCGAGGAGCTGAACCGCGTCCTCACCGACCACGCGAGCGACCTGCTGCTGTGCTCGACCGAGACCGCGGTGGCGAATCTCGAGCGCGAAGGCGCGAGGGGCGACGTTCGGCTCGTGGGGGACGTCATGGCCGACGTCTCGCTCGCGTTTCGCGAGATCGCAGAGGAGCGATCGCGAATCCTCAGCGAGCTGGACGTCGAGCCGGGCGCCTACCTGGTGGCGACCGCGCACCGACCTGGCAACGTGGATCGCCCCGAGCGGCTCGAGCGGCTGATGGAGCTGCTCGCGGCGATGCCCCAGCCAGTGATCTTCCCGGTGCACCCGCGCACGCGGCTGAGGCTCGAAGACACCGGGCTAATCGACCGCCTGGGCGGCGTGCGGCTCAATCCGCCGCTCGGCTATCTCGACTTCCTGAAGCTCGTCCGGCACGCGCGCGCGGTGCTCACCGACTCCGGCGGCGTGCAGAAGGAGGCCTACCTGCACGCGATCCCGTGCGTGACGCTCCGCGACACGACCGAGTGGGTGGAGACGGTCGAAACCGGCTGGAACGTGCTCGTGGACCTCGACCGCGAGGCCGCAATCGCAGCACTGGAGCGAAATCCGCCGGCCGAGCGGCCCGAGCTCTACGGCGGCGGCCACGCCGCGGAGCGCGTTTCAGAGGTCCTCTGCGCCTACACTCAGCCGCTATGAAGATCGGGGTCGTCGGCCTCGGCTACTGGGGCCCCAACCTCGCCAGGAACTTCGACAGGGTCCCCGACGCGGAGCTCACCTGGCTGTGCGACTCCTCGGAGGAGGCGTGCGCGCGCTGGGGCGGCGCCTTCGCCTCGGCACGGACGACGACCCGGCTCGATGACCTGCTCGAGGACGACGCGCTCGACGCCGTGGTGGTGGCGACGCCGGTCCCGACGCACGCCGAGCTCGCCATGCGCGTGCTGGAAGCCGGAAAGCACTGCTTCGTCGAGAAGCCGCTGGCGCGCACGGAGGAGGAGGCCGAGGGCGTGGTGTCAGCGGCGCAGGCCGCGGACCGCACCGTGATGGTCGGGCATCTCCTCGAATATCACCCCGGCATCCAGCGGCTCGCCGAGATCGTGCAGTCAGGTGAGCTGGGCGACCTCCGCTACATCTATTCGAACCGCCTGAACCTCGGCAAGGACCGCCCCGACGAGAACGCGCTCTGGTCGCTCGGCGCCCACGACGTGTCGGTGATCCTCCTGCTGGCCGGAGAGGAGCCGTTCAACTGCGACGCGAAGGGCGGCAGCTACCTCCGGCCGAACGTCGAGGACGTGGTGTTCGCGCTGATGCGCTTCCACTCCGGCCTGATGGCCCACATGCACCTCTCTTGGCTGGACCCGCACAAGGAGCGGCGCTTCACCGTTGTCGGCTCGAAGCGGATGGCGACCTTCGACGACATGGCCCTCGAGCGCAAGCTCACCATCTACGACAAGGGCTTCGACGAGAGCTACTCCTCGTACGGGGAGTACATCGCGCGCTCGGGCGACGTCTTCTCGCCGCGCGTGTCGAACGAGGAGCCGCTGCGGCTCGAGTGCAGGCACTTCCTCGACTGCATCCGGAACGGGACGGAGCCCCGCACGGGCGTGGGGTCGGGGCTCCGCGTCGTTCGCGTGCTCGCGGCCCTCCAGCGCGAGCTCACGAGGACGTCGTATGTCGCGAACCGCTGAGCTGCGGCTCTCGGAGCGTGCCCCGGGCCTGCTGCTCGGCGAGGGCGTGGAGCTGCCGGACGACGTGGAGCTGGGCGGGAACGTCGTGGTGCACGCTGGTACGCGGGTGGGAGCCCGGGCTCGTCTTCAGGACGGCTGCGTGGTGGGGAAGCCGGTGGCGCTCGGGGCGCGGTCGAGCGCCGCGGGCGGCGGGCCTCCAGGGCCCGCAGAGGTCGGCGCGGGCACCACGGTGGGCGCGGGGGCGGTGGTGGTCGCCGGCGCCAGGATCGGCCCGCGCTGCGTCGTGGCCGACCAGGCGCACGTGCGCGAGCGTGTGGAGCTCGGCGCGGAGTCGGTGGTCGGGCGAGCCGCGTCGGTGGAGAACGACGTGCGGGTGGGCGAGCGCGTGCGCATGCAGACCGGGGCGTACGTCACGGCCTGGTCGGTCGTCGAGGACGGCGTGTTCATCGCCCCGAAGGTGATCTTCACGAACGACCCGACCGCGGGCAGGCGGCCGCAGGGAATGGACCTGCGTGGCCCGACCCTGCGGCGCGGCTGCCGGATCGGCGCCGGCGCCGTGCTGCTGCCGGGGGTCGAGATCGGGGCGGATGCGTTCGTGGCCGCCGGCGCGGTGGTCACGCGCGACGTGCCGGCCGGGGCGCTCGCAATGGGCGTGCCGGCCCACGTCGTCGGCGAGGCGCCCGCGTGAGGCGCCGGCAACGGCACCGTGCGCTCGCTCCGGGGCGCGGGACGCTGGCGCTCGGGATGACCGCGAC
>JBKPSR010000027.1:0-81071 GCA_046735115.1 Actinomycetota bacterium | reverse complement strand
GGCTGGGCGCGTCGTCGGCCGGGCTGGCCGCGGGCAGCTGGCTCGCGCCCGCCCCGTGCAGCTCGACGACCTGCGCCTTCGACCTCCGCTTCGGCTCATCGTCGCGGTGATTCGCGCGGCCCTCGCGCGCCGCCTCGGGCGTGAGCACAACCTCGTCGGACTCGCTCGCGCGAGGACCGGCGTCGTCGCGCTGCTCGTCACGGCCGCAGCCGACCGCGACCCCGCACAGGGCCACGGTAAGCAGAACTGCGGCGCGTCTCAGGCCGCTGGATCCGGCGCCTGGTGCCTGGACTTCCATTCCGCATACGGCATGCCGTAGACGATCTCCCGCGCATCCGCGTCGTCGAGCTCTATGCCGCGCGCCTCGGCGGCCTCGCGATACCAGCGCGACAGGCAGTTACGGCAGAAACCGGACAGTTCCATCAGGTCGATGTTCTGAACATCGGCCCGTTCGCGCAAATGCTGTACCAGGGCACGGAATGCGGCGGCCTCGAGCTCGGTCCGGGTGGCCTCATCCATGGATCTGGAACGATAGGGACGATGACCGAATCCGAACGCAGTCACGGACGAGGCCCGGCCGACCCGCGCGGAAACGACGAGCCGCACGACGTCCTCGCGGCCGAGGAATTCGGCATACCGACCCGCGAGGGGCGCATCCCCGGCGACCCCACGGGCCTCCGCGAGCCGCACGACGTGCTCGCCGCCGAGGAGTTCGCGATGCCCGCCGGAGCCGAGCCACATCCGGAGAGCGGCGGTCCCCGCGGCCTCCGCGCCTACCTGCCGCTGGCGCTAGGGGCGCTGGTCCTCCTGCTCGTGCTCCGACGACGGCGCTGATGCCGGACCTCTCGCCGGAGAACCGGATCGCCGTGACGGTCGACCGGTCGCTCTGCATCGGGTCGGGGGACTGTGTTGACACGGCGCCCGACGTCTTTCAACTCGACGAGGAGGACAAGGCGGTGGTGGTCGATCCCGACGGCGCCTCCGTCGACGACATCATCACCGCCGCGGGCAACTGCCCCGTGAGCGCGATCTTCGTCGTGGGCGAGGCCGGCGACCTCTACCCCTAGGGGCCTTGACTCAGGCGTGCCGAGGCGTGTCGGCCGAGAGCGCGGCCTGCATCGCCTCGGCTGAGAGGTCCTCGAGCGGCCACAGCAGTCCGCGCACGACCGCGAGCGGCTCGCGATCCTCGTCGCGAATCCAGTCGGCCTCGTCGCGCGAGTCGACGAACAGCACAAGAGCGTGCCGGTAGGCGTTCAGCCGCGCCGGGCGCATCACGATTGTGCCCGCGCCGCCCACGAGCTCGCTGAGCTCGTCGGCGAGAGCGGTCAGCTCGCGGAACTCGACGACGTCGTCGGCAGACAGCCCCTCGTTCCGGAACCGCTCGGCGATGCTCGCCCCGACCGCATGCGCCGACGCGCGGATCTCCTCCTCGCGGAGATCGAAGACCGCGTGGACGACCGACTCGCCCTCGAGGTCCCGCGTGATGTCGACGTGCTGTCGCTCCATTTCCCTGTCTACGACAGTATCGGCCTTTGGCCGCCGGATCGTGATGCACCGCACATACCCCGCAAAGTGCGGCTAATCACCTCGGACGCGATCCCCGCGGCATCCCGGCATAAATCGCCCAGCGCGGGGTAAGGCGGACCCATGATTGGATTCATCGTGGCGGGACTCATCATCGGCGCGCTCGCACGTCTACTGATGCCGGGCAGGCAGAAGATCGGGTTGCTCTGGACGCTGCTGCTGGGGCTGGCGGGGTCGGTGATCGGAGGCACGATCGCGAACCTGATAGGGACCGGAGACATCATGGAGCTGAACGTGCTCGGCTTCATCGTGGCGGTGCTGTGCTCGGTTGCGCTGCTGTCGGTCGCCGTGCGCGCCGGGCTCGGAGAGGGCCCGGACCGGAAGCGCCTCGGCCGCGCGTAGCCGCCGCCCCGGGCGCGGAGGCGGCAAACTGGCGCTATGACGAAGCGCCTGGCCGTCTTCTGCGATGGGACGTGGAACCGGGAGGACGCGCCCGCGGTGACGAACGTCTGCAAGCTCCGCGAGGCCGTCGACGAGTCTGAGGGCGCGGCCATCCGCCAGCTCGTGCATTACGAGGCCGGGGTCGGCACGCAGCGCTGGGAGCGCATTCGCGGTGGCGCCTTCGGCGTCGGCCTCTCCCGGAACGTGCGGGCGTGCTACCGGTGGCTGATCGACCACTACGAGCCCGGCGACGAGCTGTTCTTCTTCGGCTTCAGCCGCGGCGCGTTCACCGCCCGCAGCCTCGCCGGACTCGTGCGCAACAGCGGAATCCTGCTACGCGAGCACGGCGACAGGGCGAACGACGCGTACCGCCTGTACCGGAGCCGCAAGCCCGAGGACGCCCCGAGCGAGCAGGCTGCGGACGCGTTCCGCCGGAGCTGCTCGCACCCGGACGCCGAGATCACCTTCATCGGGGTCTGGGACACGGTCGGCGCCCTCGGCATCCCGATCGACCACTTCCGCCCGCCACTCCTGAGCCGGCGCTGGACGTTCCACGACACGACGCTGAGCCGCTTCGTCCTGAACGCCTATCACGCGATCTCGATCGACGAGCGGCGCCGGCCGTTCGTGCCCACCCTGTGGGTCAAGAAGGTCGGCGCGGACGGCGTCGTCGAGGAGCCGCCCGAGCATCAGACCGTGTCCCAGGTGTGGTTCGCCGGGGTCCACTCGGACGTGGGCGGCGGGTATCCCGATCCCGCGCTGTCGGAGATCCCGCTGCTCTGGATCGCCGACCGTGCCCGCGCGTGCGGGCTCGTGCTCAAGCCCGACCACCTCGTCGTCGGCGGGGACACGATCGACGAGAGCACGCGCAGGAACGGGATCGAGGTCGCGCCAGACCCAGGCGGGTGGAAGCACGACTCGATGACTACCTTCTACCGCCTCCTGAGGCCCCTCGACCGCGAGCTGAGAGCGCGCGACGGCGAGCCCATCAACGCGTCGCTCGCGTCGAGCGTCAAGCTTCGCTGCGAGCGGGATCGCTCATACACCGCGCCGGGGCTCAGCGACTGGCTCACCGGCGGCAAGATCACCGACGTCCAAGCGTCAACCGCCCGTCAGCGGCCGTAGACCAGCTTCAGGAGCCGCTTCACGAAGCGGGTCCGGCTGGACGTGTAGGGCATCATGTGCAGGTCCTTCTTCATCGGCGCGAAGCTGGTGACGACAAGCGCCTGCTGCTTCGTGTACTTGCGGATCCCGTCCGCGCCGTGTCGCGAGCCGAGCCCGGAGGACTTCCAGCCGCCCATCGGCAGCTCGAGCGCGACGTAGTTGACCTGCGCATCGTTCACCGTGACGACGCCCGACTCGATGCGCCGCGCGAGCCGCTCACCCTTCGCGGCGTCCTTGGTCCACACGGACGCCTGGAGCCCGTACGGGCTGTCGTTGGCGAGCCTCACGGCCTCCTCGGCGTCGCGCGCCTTCATGATCGGCACGGTCGGGCCGAAGGTCTCCTCGCGCATGCAGGCCATGGAGTGGTCGACGTCGACGATCACGGTGGGCTCGAAGAAGCGGCCGTTCTCGTCACGGCGGGCACCGCCTGTGAGCACGCGCGCGCCGTGCTCCAGCGCGTCCTTCACATGGCGCTCGACGATGTCGGACTGCGGCGCGTTGGTAACCGCGCCGAGGTCGACGGACCCCGCGCCCCCGGGCGCGCTCTGGCGGAGCGCCCGAACGCGGGCGGTCACGAGCCGAACGAAGTCGTCGTAGACGGGCTCCTCCACGTACACCCGCTCGGTGGAAGTGCACGACTGTCCCGCGTTCTGCATCGAGTAATGCACCGCAGCGTTCGCGGCGCGCTCGAGATCGGCGTCCGCCAACACGATCATCGGGTCCTTGCCGCCCAGCTCGAGCGACACCGGCGTGAGCGTCTGCGCCGCCCGCTCCATGACCTTCTTGCCCGTGCCCGTCGAGCCGGTGAACATCACGTAGTCGACCGCGTCGATCATCGCCTCCGCGGTCTCGCCGTAGCCCGGAAGCACCTGGTACACGCCCTCCGGGAGCCCGCACTCGCGCAGCATCTCGCCCATCAGCATGGACGTGAGCGGCGTTACCTCCGAGGGCTTCAGGAGAACCGCGTTGCCCGCCATCAACGCGGGGATGCAGTCGCCGAACGAGTTCGTGAGCGGGTAGTTCCAGGGGCTGATCACCCCGACCACACCGACGGGCGCGTGGCGCACGATCAGCTTGCGGCCCTTGACGAACGGCGACGCCGTCCGAACGCGCTTCTCCGCCAGGTACTTCTCCGCGGTCTTGGCCCAGAACCTGAACGCCGCCTCCGCGTAACCGACCTCGGCCAGCAGCGCCTCCTCGTAGGCCTTGCCGGTCTCCGAGACGATCGTGTCGATCACGCGTTCGGTGTTCTCGACCATCCACTTCTGGCAGCGCTTCATCACCGCCGCGCGCCCGTCGAAGCCGAGCGCCTCCCACCCCGGCTGAGCGCGGCGAGCGCGCGCGACAAGCTCCGAGACCTGGTCTGGCGCGACGACCGGGACGCTGGCGATCACCTTGCCGGTCGCGGGGTTCTCAACCTCGATGCTGGCGGCCGCCCCGGCGTGGTTAGACGCCGTGCTCGGAACCGTGGTCGCCTCGGTCATGTGTCTCCTCCGGTCGCTGTGCAGTGAAAGCTATTCGGTGCCGGTCGCCCTGCCTGCGCAGGAGCGGCGCGGCGCGCAGCCCCGACCGGCCCGCCATGGCGAGCGCGCGGGCGCCCCAGCCACGCCAGGCCGGGATCACCCGAACGAGCCGCTTCGAGTCGAGCAACCCCACGGCCTGCTCGGCCACCTCGTCAGCCGTGAGCAGCCGGGGCCCCGACCAGTTGATCGCCGTCGCCGGCTCGTGGTCGTGCTCGCGCAGGAGCGGAGTGTCCGCCGCATCGGGGCAGAGGGCGTGCACCGTGATGGGAAGGCCGGCGTCGAGCAGATCGCCCTGAAGCGAGCCGGTGAACCCGAGCACGGCGTGCTTCGTCGCCGCGTACAGCGCCAGGCCCGGCACCGGGCCGAACGACGACAGCGAAGCGACGTTGATGATGTGGCGGTTCCGGCCCGGGCTCGAGCGCATGGCATCGACCGCGGCGCGCGAGCCCCAGACCACGCCCAGCAGGTTCACCTCGCAGCTCAGGCGGACCTCCTCGTCCGAGTGCTCCCACGCCGCGCCCGCGCGCATAACGCCTGCGTTGTTGACCCATACCTCTAGCGGTCCGCGCTCGACGGCCGCGTGGGCGGCGGCGCGGTGCGCCTCGGGCTCGCGCACGTCGAGGCAGGTCGAGAAGCCGCCCGCCTCCTGGGTGGTGCGCGCGGCGGCCTCGCCGTCGACATCGGTCGCGAGGACCGTGTAGCCGCGGCGCGCCAGCCGCAGGGCGATCGCCCGGCCGAACCCGCGCCCGGCGCCCGTTACGACAGCCACGCCTGGCACCGCGCGAGCCTACCAAGTTGGCTGGCCAGCCAGTACGCTTGCCGCATGGCGATCGCAGAAGTGAATGGACAGCGGCTCTACCACGAAGTACACCCCCGATCCGCCGCTTCCGCGGGGCAGGGGGCAGGCGGAAATGACGAGCCGCTCCTGTGCGTCGCGGGTCTGGCGGCCGACACGCTCGTCTGGATCCCGCAGGTCCAGGCCTTCGCGACAGCCCACCGCACGATCATCTTCGACAACCGCGACGCGGGGCAGTCGTCGATGGCCGATGGCGAGTACGAAGTCGCCGACATGGCCCGGGACGCGCTGGCGCTGGCTGACCAGCTCGAGCTGGACACATTCCACCTCCTCGGCGTCTCGATGGGCGGCATGATCGCCCAGGAGATCGCCCTACAGGCTCCGGAGCGAGTGCGGACTCTGACGCTGGCCGTGACCTACTCCGCGGGGAGCGCGTACGCGCGCCGCTCGGCCGAGGTCTGGGGCGCCCGCGTGCACCAGATCAGCCGCGAGCAGCACGTCGACGAGCTGATGCTCCTGAATCACTCCGAGTCCTTCTACGACAGCCCCGAGATGGTCGAGTTCATCCGCACCGCGATGCTGAGCAATCCGCATCCACAGCCGCCGGACGCGTTCGCCCGTCAGCTCGCCGCGTGCAGCCGCCACGACACGCGCGACCGGCTCAGCTCCCTGACGATGCCGACCCACGTAATCGGCGGCGAGTACGACATCCTCGTGCCCGTCTGGAAGTCCAGGGAGATCGCCTCGCTGATCCCGGACGCGAAGCTCTCCGTGCTGCCCGGCGCGCCGCATGGCCTGTCGATCGAGCGCGCGGAGGAGTTCAACGCCGCAGTGCTGGAGTTCATCCGCGAGGCGGCCGCTACGCCCGCGGCGTAGCCATCTCGCCGAGAGCCGAGCCTAGGTCCGCGTGGACGGGCGCGGCCCGCTCGAACTCCACGATCTGGAGCACGCGCGCCACGGGCCTGCCCTCGGGAGCCACGACGCGGAGCTCCTGGCGATGGCTCCCAACCTGGCGAGCGAGTGAGAACAGCATCGAGACGCCGCTCGAGTCCATGAACTCGAGCGCGCTCGTGTCGACCACGACTCCACGCGCGGAGCTCGACACGCTGTCGGCGATCCGCTTGCCGGTCCGCTCCGCGACTGAGATGTCGAGCTCGCCGCTCAGGCGCGCGACGACGATGTCGTCGTCGCGTTCCTCGATCTCCACGCTAATCAGGTCCTCGCTCATGCGTCACCTCCCCGCTGCCCGAGCCGGCGACGGAGGCTCACGGTCGTGCCGTCCTCGCGGGGCTCCACCGCAACGGTATCCATCAGCGTGCGCATGAGGTCGAGGCCCCGCCCCTGGTCGTCCTTGCGCTCCACCCTCCAGCTGCCCTGGTCGCGCACAGCCAGCTCGACATCGGGCCCGTCGCGCCGGCCCGACACCTCGAAGTGCGCGCCGTTTCCGGTGCCCGCGTGCTCGATCGCGTTCGTGGCGGCCTCGCCGCAGGCGGTCGTGATCTCGGCGATCTCCAGGTCGTCCGCGCCCGCGTGGCTCAGCCAGCGCCGGAGCATGCTGCGAATCGGAGCGAGCGACTCGGGCTCCGCTGGGAACTCGGCCTTGAAACGCTCCGGCACGGGCAGGTTGCGGAGAATCAGGAGCGCGACGTCATCGGCGGCGCCCGCCGGCGGGACCAGTGTGGCGAGCAGGTAGTCGAGCATCTCCTGCGGGTCCTCGGGCGCCTCCCTCACTCGCGCCGCGAGCTGCTCGAGGCCCTGGTCGAGATGCTCGCCCGGACGCTCGACGAGCCCATCCGTATACAGGAGCAGCGCCTGACCCGGCTCCATCCGCGCGACGACCTGATCGTAGGTCGGGAACGGAAGCACGCCGAGCGGCACCGACGCGTCGCCCTGGAGGAAGCGCGCCTCTCCGCCCGCGATCAGGAGCGGCGGCGGATGCCCTGCGTTGACCCAGCGGACCGTGCTCGCGGCCGGGTCGACGATCACGTACAGCATGGTCGCCATCTGGCTGTCCCCGGCCTCGGTCCACAGGAGCCTGTTGAGGCGCTCCACCACGCGGCCGGCGTCGTGACCCTCGAGCGCGTAGGCCCGCAGCGCGCTGCGCAGGCGGCCGACCATCGACGCCCCGGCGAGGCCCTTGCCCGCGACGTCCCCCATCACTAGGCCGACGGCGCCGCCCGCGATCGGGATGACGTCGTACCAGTCGCCGCCCACCTCGGCTTCTGAGGCGGCGGGAAGGTAGCGGGCGGCCACCTCGAGCCCGGGCAGATCCGGCAGACGGTCCGGCAGGAGGCTCCGCTGCAGCGTCTCGGCGATGCGGTGCTCGCGCTCGTACACGCGCGCGTGGGCGATCGCGAGGCCCACGCGCTCGGCGGCGAGCCGCAGCAGCGTCAGGTCCTCGCCTCCGAACTCCCGCGGTGGCTCGGCCCCGGCGATGAGCACGCCCGTCACGACCCCCTCCGCGAGCAGCGGTACGCCGACCAGCGAGTCGTCCTGGGCGAGCATCGCCTCGCGCGACTCCGCGACCCGGGATGCGAACTCTTCGCCGGCCGCATGCTCGGCCGGCGCGGAGGCGCCGACCGAGAGCCGCGCGCTGTCGTCCGAGAGGTAGATGGTCGCCTCGTCGGCGTCCAGGACGCCGCGTACCTGCGCCACGAGCTCACGCAGGATCCCGTCCAGGCTCCGGTGAGCGAGCGCGGCATCCACGAGCGCCTGCATGCCGCCGACGAGTCCCGCCATGCGCTCGGCCTCGGCCCGCGCCGCCTGCTCGCGCAGGAGCGCCTCGCGCTCGGCCCGCTGGCGCAGGCGCTCCGTCACGTCGGTGATGAAGCCGGACACGAACACCTCTCCGTGAGCCTCGACCTTCGAGACGGTGGCCTCGCCCGGGAAGCGGCGGCCGTCGCGGGTTTGAAACTCGACCTCGAAGCGCTCGGTCGCGATCGGCGCCTCGTTGTCGATCAGCGCCCGGCGGCGCGCCTCGTGGCGCTCGCGGAACTCCGATGGCACGATCAGCTCGCGCATCGTCTTCCCGAGCGCCTCGTCCTTGGTCCAGCCGAAGAGGCGCTCCGCCGACTCGTTCCAGGTCGTGATGCTGCCGTCGCGGTCGAGCGTGATGAACGCGTCGGGAGCCGTGTCGAGGACGAGCCGGGTGCGCTCCTCAGACTGCCGCACCGCCCGCGCCTCCTGACGCAGGCGCCCGAGGAGCCACGAGATCAGGAGTCCGGCGAGCAGCGGCGTGCCGACGGCCAGGAGCCAGCGCACGACGACCATGTCGGCGTCCTGCACGGCCAGGACGACCGCGTACGCCACCCCGACGCAGGTCATCTGCGCGAGGGCCTCGCGCAGCCGGAAGAAGTAGAACGCGTACAGGGCGGTCCAGGTGTAGAGCAGCGGGTACAGCGTGGCCGGGCCGGCGTAGTAGTTGGCGAGGCTGACGATCACCGTGCCGGTCAGAAGCACGAGATGGAGGTGCCGCTCGCGAATGCGCTCGGCGAGAAGCCAAACGAGAGCAGCCACGACGTAGGCGATCGCCGCGAGGACGATCAGCGGTCCATCGCGGACGTCGGCGGCGTGCGGGAACACCAGCGTCAGGAGGCCGAGCGTCGCCCCCGCCGCGAAGAGATAGGCGATCGAACGCGCCTTGACGCGAACGTCGAATAGCCCAGGGAGATCTCTCACCCTGGGTAAAGCCTAGAAGCCGGTACCGCTGCCTCGCGCGGAGAGCCGGGCGAGCGCCTCGTGGCATTCCACCACCCGGCGCTTGACCGGATCATCGTCCGGGCGGTCGTGGACGAGATCCCAGGTCTTGTCGGCGACGTCGCGCGCGGTCTCGGCGGTCGCCTGCGCGCACAGCATGTCGATGAGCTTCAGCTCAAACGCGGACAGCTGCTCGGCGGGCTGCCCGGGGGCCATGCGCGGGAGCGGCTCGGTCGTCGCCTCCTTCCACATCTGCGTCGCCATGACGAGGCGGTTGCGCAGCTCCATCTGGTCCACGGCTCGGCAGGCTACTCCGGCGCGCTCCGTCGAGCGGCGAGCCGTCGGAGGAGCGGGAGCGGGTCGCGAGCCGGGCCCGTCGTGCCACGACCGCGCCGCACCTCGAGATGCAGGTGGTCGCCCCAACACGAGCCCGTGCAACCGACCGCCCCGACGCGCTGCCCGACCCTCACCGCGTCGCCCGGATGGAGCCGGGCGGGATGGAGCATGTGGAGATAGACGAATGTGCGCCGCCGCTCCCTGCTCCAGATCGCGATGTAGTTGCCGCGCCCGCCATCATCGCCCGTCTCGACGACGCGGCCGTCGCGGATCGCCACCAGCGGCGTGCCCGCCGGGGCGAACACGTCCTGGCCCTCGTGCACATGGCCGCCACGGTACGCACCGAAGCGCGCGTCCTGCTCGCCCCAGTCGGGGCCCCCGCGCATGGGAAAGACCGCCATGGGGCGTGCGGCGGCGCGCTCGCTCGCGTGCTCCGCGAGCCGGCCGGCCGCCTGCAACGTCGGCGCCAGCGGGATGAGGGCGGCCACGGATAGAAGGCGTCCGGGCGGTCGCATGGAAGTCGGAGAGCGTAGCGTTGCGGCATGCCGCAACTGCATCTCCTCCGAGTCTTCTGCGCCGACGACGGCGGTTTCGGCAACCCGCTCGGCGTCTTCGCCGACGGCTCCGAGGTGCCGCCCGAGCGGCGACAGGCCGTGGCCGCCGACCTCGGTCTGAGCGAGACCGTGTTCGTCGACGACGCCGAGCGCGGCGAGATCCGCATCTTCACGCCGGCGGTCGAGCTCGACTTTGCCGGTCATCCGGCGGTCGGCACGGCGTGGCTGCTCGAAGGAGTCGAGGCACTCCGCACCCCCGCGGGCGAGCTCCCCGTCAGCCGCGAGGACGAAGCGGTCTTCGTGACCGCCCGGCCGGAATGGGGGCCTCCCTTCGAGCTCGAGCAGCTCGACTCGCCCGCCGGGGTCGAGGTGCTGCGCGGCCCGCCCGCGGGCCACGACCTGTGGGTGGCATGGGCGTGGATCGACGAGGCGGCAGGCACGGTCCGGGCGCGCGCGTTCCCGATCCGCCTCGGCACCGCGGAGGACGAGGCGACGGGATCGGCCGCCACGAAGCTGTGCGCGCGGCTCGGGCGCGCGATCGACATCCGTCAGGGCCACGGTTCGCGCCTCCTCGCGCGCCCAAGCGCGAACGGCTTCGTCGAGATAGGCGGCCGAAGCGTCGTGGACGAGCTGCGCGACTACGCGCTGCCCTGAGCGAACTGCTCGTCTGTCATCCGCAGCAGCGCAAGCGCCATCGCCACGCCGGCGGCCAGGAAGGAGCGCGCGACGATCAGCGCGGCGGCTGTTCCGACGCCGTCGAGGCGGACATCCGAAAGAGTCGGCATCGCTGCGGGAGCCTCAGACAGCTCCCGCGCCGGATGTCATGAACGCAATCGCCGGCCCGAGACCCGCCTCGGACCGAAGCGTGGCGATCCGACGGCCGGGCTGGACGGCGTCGCGCGGGCGGCCGAGCAGGTCCCCCAGCGCGCGCGCCGTGTGCTCCATGTCCTCCACGAGGAACGCCATCCCCCAGAGCCGCGCCGGGCCGCCCGGATCCCGGGCCACGCGCGTCCCCTCCGGCGCCTGAACGACCTCGAGGATCGGCTCGCCCGCGCGGAAGAACGCCTGGCGGGTCGAGCCGCCGGGCGTCGGGCCCTCGCGCCGGCGTCGGAGCTCGAACCCCTGCGTCTGGAGCTCCTCGACGGTCCGGTCGAGGTCCGGCGACAGCATCACCACGTGATCGACGCGCAGGGCGCCGTTCGGGTGCCGGGCGGCCGCCTGTCCGTGCGTGGCGCTCGTACCGCCATCCTCACCGAGCGTCCAGCCGACGATGCCTCGCCGGGCGCCCTTCCCCACGAGGCAAAGCCGGACCCGGCCGGTGCGGCAGACGCCGTCGGCGACCTCGAACCCCGCAGCGCTCCACGCCTCGGGCTCGTCCGCGATCTCGAGCTCGTCGATACTCGGCACGCGCGGGACGCTACCCTGACGCGCTACTGCGGCTGTTCGACCTGGTCGGGCACGACGGTCTTCTGCGATGAGCCCGCCGGTGTCTGGGGTCCCGGGAGTGCTGGCGCGGTCTCGTCGACAGTCGCAGGCGGCACCGCCTTCGTCTCCGGCGACGGGCGCGCCCGTGTCTCGGAGAGCGCCGGGCGCTCGCGTGCCGGTGCCGTCCGGTCGCCCGAGCCCTGTCCACGAGCACGGTCGGGCCGCGTGGGCGCCACGCGCTCCGCGCGTCTCCCCTCACCGAGCCTGCGGCCGCCCGCGGAGCCCGTTCGCTCGGGACGCGTCTCGCTCGCCTTCGAGCCGGCATAGCCGTGGCGCTGCGAGCGGGCGGTACGCCGCTCGTCCCCGTGCACCCCATGGCTGCGCTCCGAGCTGATCAGCTCACCGTGCGCGCCGCTCGTCCCGGCCGGCACGTCCGCCGCTGCGGGAGCGCGGGTGTCTCCGCGCGCCCTGTCGGGCGCCGGCGCGACCTGTGCCGCATTTCGATCGGTGACGTCGTGCACGACCACCTCGCCGGCCACGACGCTGCCGCCGGCGAGAAGCCCCACGAGCGCCACCTTGGCGACCGTGCCCGACCCCAGCGCGACTCCGCCCGCGGTCGCGCCTCCCAACGCGCCACCGGTCAGGCCCACCGCCCCGAGCACGCTCGACTTGAGCCCCAGGCTGGGAGCCACCGGCAGCGCGGCGGCGAGCATCTGGCGCTGGCGACGCACCTCGTCGCGGTAGGCGCTGCAGGCCGGACAGCCGCGGAGGTGGTGGCGGAGCTCATTGCGGCGCAGCGCGCCGCCGCGGAGGTTCGCGAGCTGCTCGCGGATCTCTTCGCACGGCGTCTCGCGCGCGCTGCGGCGCTCCATCAGCCCCGTCCGAGCCCGGAACACGATGCCCTTCACGCTCCCGACCTCGCAGCCCAGGACGTCTGCGACCTCGGCATGTGAGAGCCCGCCCGCCTCGGCGAGCAGGAGGGCGGCGCGCTGGTCCTCGGGCAGCTCGCGGACGTCGCCGAGCAGCTCGCGCAGCTCCGCGCGGCGCTCAACCTCCTCGCTGAGGCCGTCCGTCGGCAGGTCGTGGAGCTCCGTGGCGTGCTCGCGGCGCGCGCGGAGCACCGACACGCAGCGGTTGCGCGCGATCGTGTAGAGCCACGGCTTGAGCGCGATCCTGCGTTCCTGGGCGCGCTGCAGGTCCCCGTAGGCCGCGGCGAAGCTGTGCTGCACCGCGTCCTCCGCCTCCTCGCGGGATCCGAGCATGTGGCGGCAGAAGGCCAGGATGCCCGCACCGTGGCGCTCGAAGGCGACCTCGAAGGCGAGCTCGTTCCCGCGCCGGATCTGCTCGACGAGTCGGTCGTCGCCGGCGAGGGCAAGCAGGCGCTTCGAGCGCAGAGGGCGCCGCCCGCGCTTCGAGTCGCGTTCGGCGCGTGGGCTGACGGTCCCCGCTTCCACGGCCTAGGGGTTGTACCCGCTGTCATCGCTCATAGCAACGCAATCGGCGCGATCAGGTTCGCGCGTAACCCCCAAACCTTTGCTCTCGACCGGCGTTTCAGGCCACATGAAGAAAATCACGCTAGTGGCTGGGCTCGCGCTTGTCCTCGTTCTGCCCACGGTGGCCGGGGCCAAGCCGACGCCCGACAGGGGCGACAAGCGCGCTGCGGTGTCGGAATGCAGGACGTTGCGCGGTAACAGCGCCGCGACCCGCGAGGCATTCCTGACGAAGTTCCGCAACTTCGGTGCTTGCGTTACGAAGAAGGCTGTTGACGAGGCGCAGGAGGAGCAGGACGCTCGCAAGAACGCCGCCAAGGAGTGCAAGGCGGCTCGCGATGACGATCCGGCAGGCTTCGCGGACTTCTGGGGGAGGAACGACAACGACCGCAACGCGCTCGGCAAGTGCGTGTCCACGACGGCCAGGCAGAAGGAGCACGTGGCCGACGCCGAGGACCAGGAGCAGGCCACCGAGTTCAAGCAGGCGGCCAAGACATGCGCCGCGGAACGGTCGGACGGCACGTCCGCGTTCAACGCGAAGTGGGGCGAGAACGAGGGCGATCAGAACGCGTTCGGCAAGTGCGTCTCGCGCACCGTGCGCGGGCTGGGACCGGCGCAGCCGGCTTCGTAGGGAACGGTCCCCAAGGGGATAGTCCCCTCGGGACTGCCAGCTAGTCCCGCCGAAGGAACGGAACCGCGTCGAGGAGCTGGTGGGGAAAGGCCTCGGCGCGGTTGCCGTTCCTACCCTCGACGGCGTCCGCCACGCACAGCGAGTTCAGGACGGACTCGTGAACCACCTCGCCGGCGGCCTCGAATAGGTCGCGCACGGCGGCGGAGTCGTCGCGCAGGAAGCTGAGGTCGTCCCGGTCGCGATCGGCGCGGTGGGCGACTCTGTGGGCCGTCGAGAAGGCGATCACGTACTCGCCGCTCGAGTTCGCGGCGAAGCTGCCGGAGCGCCCGAGGCCGAAGGTCCCCCGCGCTGCGAGCCGGCGCAGCTGGCGCTCGGACAGCGGCGCGTCGGTCCCGAGGACGATCATGATCGAGCCGCCCTGCGCGGGCGGCTCCGCGTCTGAGGCGGGCAGCTCGGCGTCCGGGCCGACCAGCAGGTGAAGGTCGCGCCGCGCGCCGTAGTTCGAGACGATCAGGCAGCCAAGCGCGTGGCCGGCGACCGTCCGGGACGCGGTGCCCACCCCGGCCTTGAAGCCGAAGCAGGTGGTGCCGGTGCCCGCCCCCACCGCGCCCTCAGCGGTCTCCGTGGCGCCCGCGGCGGCGATCGCCTCGAGCGCGTGGTCGGGCCGCAGCGCCAGGGCGCGCGCGTCCGAGAGCCACCCGTCGAAGCACTCTCCGACGATCACGTTCACCGTGTCGCGATCGCGCGCCGCGTCGGGGTTCTGGTCGAGCACGTGCCTCAGGCCGCCCTCCCACGCCGCGCCGACCGACAGCGTGCTCGTGAGGAGCAGCGGCGTCTCGATCGTGCCCAGCTCGGCGAGCTGGGTGAGACCCGCCGCCTTCCCGTACGCGTTCACCGCGTGGAACCCGCCGAGCACCTTCTCCTCGTAGAGGTTCCCGCCGTGCGGCAGGATCGCGGTGACGCCCGTGCGCAGCGTGTCGCCCTCGACGAGCGTGCGGTGTCCGACGAGCACGCCGGGGACGTCGACGAGCGCGTTCCGCTCGCCGGCGGGGAAGCGGCCAACCGCGTAGCCGAGCTCACGAAGTCGCCTGCGCACCGGTTCGGCAGCTTAAAGGCACGCAGATTGGGGAAAAGGGTGTCCCACGAGTACCCGACCGGGGGGAGGAGTCCCATGTATATCGGCGTTGGAACGATCCTGCTGATCATCCTGATCATCCTGCTGATCGCGTTCGTGTTCTAACGCGGCGCGCCGCTGGTCGCAGCGGCGGGGTGACTCCTCGCCCAGCGGCGCGGAGTAGCGCGCCGCTTGGCGCGGCGGGTCCTCTGCCGCTTGCTGACCCGGCTCGTCCCGGTGCTCACGCCCGTCCCGTTGTTCTGGGCGATCCAGGACGGAGCGTCGTCGGCAACGCGCGCGTACACGCTCGGCTTGACGGGACGGAGCGGCCCTCGCCGACGCTCATCGTGCCCACGACGCGCGGCGCACCTGCCGAACGTCCGTGTGATCGAACGCACACTGCGCCGCGAACTTGCGGTTACAGTCGTCACATGCCGGCCGAGCTGCCGCGTGGGCCGCGGCTTCCGCGCACGCTCCAGACGATCGCGTGGTGGAACCGCACGGTCCCGTTCCTCGAGCGCTGCCGCGAGCGCTATGGCAAGCGCTTCACGATGCGGCTGCTCCAAACACCGCCGTTCGTGCATCACTCCGATCCGGAGCACCTGCGCGAGATCTTCACCGCGCCGCCCGAGGTCCTCCACCCCGGCGAGGGGGCGCGCATCCTCGAGCCGGTCGTAGGGGCAAACTCGGTGATCCTGCTCGACGAGCGCGCCCACCTGGGCCAGCGCAAGCTGATGCTGCCGGCCTTCCACGGCAAGAAGATGCAGCGGCTGTCGGGGCTTATGCGCGAGGTGGCCGAGCGCGAGCTGGAGCGCTGGCCGCGCGGCGAGCCGATCAGCCTTCATCCGCGCCTCCAGGCACTCACGCTCGAGATCATCCTGCGGACCGTCTTCGGCCTGGACTCGGGTGACCGCCTCGACGCGATGCGCGACCGCCTCACGGGCATCCTGCAGTTCGGCGCCCGACCCGGCTCGATGCTCCCGGTCCTCCAGCACGGAAAGGCGTGGCGCGAGTTCCTGCGCGGCCGCGACGAGGCGGACGCGATGATCTACGAGACCATCGACGAGCGGCGGCGGAACGCGGACGGCGATCGCGACGACGTGCTCGCGATGCTCCTCGAGGCACGTCACGAGGACGGCTCGCCCATGTCGCCGCAGGAGCTGCGCGACGAGCTGATGACGCTGCTCGTGGCCGGCCACGAGACGACCGCGTCGGAGCTTGCCTGGGCGTTCGAGCGGCTAACCCGCACTCCGGACGTGCTCGCGCGCCTCACCGAGGAGGTCGACTCGGACGACGGCGACGCCTACGTCACGGCGACGGTGCAGGAGACGCTGCGGCGGCGCCCGGTGCTGCCGAACGCCGCACCGCGGCTCGTGATGGAGCCGGTCGAGGTGGGCGGCTGGCGCTATGAGCCCGGCGTGTGCCTGATCGCCGACGGCTACCTGCTCCACCACGACCCCGACATCTATCCGGACCCCTATGCGTTCCGGCCGGAGCGCTTCCTCGACGAGCAGCCGGGCACCTACACCTGGATCCCGTTCGGCGGCGGCCGCCGCCGCTGCCTCGGCGCCGGCTTCGCGATGCTCGAGATGAAGATCGTGCTGCGCGCTGTGCTCGAGCACAACGAGCTGGCACCCGCCGCACCGGGCGGCGAGGGCACGCACCGGCGCAGCATCACGCTGAGCCCGAGGGCGGGCAGCCGCGCAGTTCTGCGGACGCGGCGTAGGGCGCAGGTGCCGGCCGCGGCCTAGCTGCAGTTCCTGAGCGCACGGTACCTTCCCTTGATGCTCTCGCGCCCCAAGCCGTTCCTACGTGAGCTCGCACGCGCGATCCCGGATCGCCCCTTCAACGTGTGGCTCTGGGACGGCAACAAGCTGCCCTCCACGAACGGCGGCGGGCCGACCTTCGAGGTGCGCTCCCCGGACGCGCTCGCGCACGTGTTGCTCTCGCCAGGGCAGCTCGGCATGGGCCGTGCATACGTGTCGGGGGCGATCGCGGTCGATGACCTCGACACCGCGCTCGAGCTGCTCGAGTCGTGGAAGCCGCTCAAGCTCGAGCGCCGCGAGCAGGCGCGGCTCGTGCTCGCGGCCGCGCGCGCATTCGGCCTCCGGCGCCCGCCCGCCGTGCCGAAGGCGGAGCTCCGTCTCTCCGGCCGCCGGCACACGCCCGAGCGCGACGCGCGCGCCGTGCGGCACCACTACGACGTCTCGAACGAGTTCTTCGCGCTGTTCCTGGACGAGTCGATGACGTACAGCTGCGCGATCTTCTCGCGCGGCGCCACGACGCTCGAAGAGGCCCAGGAGGAGAAGCTCGAGCTGGTCTGCACGAAGCTCGATCTGCGGGAGGGCCAGCGCGTGCTCGACATCGGCTGCGGCTGGGGGAGCTTCGCGATCCACGCCGCCGAGAGGCACGGCGTGAGTGTCGTCGGCATCACGCTGTCGGAGCGGCAGGCCGCGCTGGCGCGCAAGCGCGTCGCCGAGCGAGGGCTCGCCGACCGCATCGAGATCCGCGTGCAGGACTACCGCGCGATCGTAGACGGGCCGTTCGACGCGGTCGCGAGCATCGGCATGGTCGAGCACGTGGGCTCGAGGCAGATCGACGTGTACGCACGCCAGCTCGCGCAGCTCGTCAAGCCGGGCGGGCGCGTGCTGAACCACGGGATCGCGCGCCTGCGAATGGGCGAGCCCGAGGCCGGAGCCTTCACGCAGCGCTACATCTTCCCCGACGGCGCTCCCCTGCATCTCTCGCGCGTACAGACGGCGCTGGAGCGGGCGGGGCTCGAGACGCACCACGTGGAGGGCTTCAGGGACGACTACGCCGAGACCCTGCGGCACTGGGCGCGTCGCTTCGACGACCGCCTGGACGAGGCGATCCGCCTGGGCGGCCCCGAGCGCGTGCGCGTGTGGCGGCTCTACCTGAGGGGCGCGCGGCGCGGCTTCGAGACCGGCTTCACGTCCGTCTACCAGGTGAGATGCTCGAGACCTGTCAGAGCGCGGCGCTCAGCCGCTGCACCGGCCCGACCATTCCGCCAAGGTTCGGATGGAGCGGGGCCGCAGCGTTCACAGGCACAACCGGTTCGACGCAGCGGATGACCGGCCGCTACGGGAGCACGTCCAGCAGCCGGTCGGCCACGAGCTCGGGCCGCTGGTCGACGACGAAATGGCCGGCGTCGTGGACCAGCTCGAGGTCGAGGCTGTCCGACTGCGCCGCCGCCGCCGTCGCCGCGCGCGTGGTGAGCACGGGGTCGCGTGCACCGAAGACGAGCCTGCTCGGCACACGCAGGTCTGCTGCGGAGTAGCGCCCGCGGAGCAGCGCGGGCAGCCCACGCAGGAAGGTCCCGTAGAGACGCTCGGTCACTGGGCCGAGCCGGCTGACGAACGCATCCACGTCTGTCGGATCGAGGCCGGAGTCGCTGAGCCCCCGGCGTGCGACGGCGCGTCCGGTCCGCCGGCCGAGCCCTGGAACCGCCAGCATCGGCATGTAGGCGAGCCGCCAGGCGTCGCGCAGCGCGGTCCGGTCCGGTCCGCGCCACGGAGGGATGATGTTCAGCGCGAGGAAGCTCTTGACGCGCTCCGGCCGCTCGAGGGCCAGCAGGAAGCCGACGAAACCGCCCCAGTCGTGACCCGCGATGGAGAAGTCCTCCAGGCCGAGCTCGTCGACCAGCGCCAGGATGTCCCGCTTCAGCTGGTCCATCTCGTAGCCGGCCCGCGGCGCGTCGGTCCAGCCGAACCCGCGGAAGTCGGGCACAATCACGCGCGCGTGCGGCGCTACCAGCGGGACGACGTCGCGCCACAGGTACCAGTGCTGCGGCCATCCATGCAGCAGCACGACGGGCGGCCCCTCACCCGCGAGCGCTACATGAGTGCGAAGCCCGCCGGCGTCAACGAACCGGTGCTCGACGCCTGCGACGTGCGGGATGCCTGCGCTCACCGTGCCGGGAAGGTATCGCCGCGCCACGGGCCGCCCGCAGCCCACTCTGCTCGAACTGCGTGTGGAGCCGGAGCTGGTGCGCGATCTTCCCGACGTCACGCGCCTGGTCGTGCATCACGAAGGTCACGCCGACCCCCGTTCGTCCCGCCCGGCCGGTGCGGCCGATCCGGTGCACGTAGGTCTCGCGATCTTCGGGGGCGTCGAAGTTCACGACCTGCGTGATGTCGTCCACATCGATCCCGCGGGCCGCAACGTCCGTTGCCACGAGTGCCGCGAGGTTGCCGTTGTGGAAGCGCCTCAGCGCCTTCTCACGCTGCGCCTGTGACTTGTCGCCGTGCATCGCGGCGGCGTCGACCCCGTGCCGCGCGAGCCGCTTCACCAGCCGGTCCGCGCCGCGCTTCGTCCGGACGAACACGAGCGTGCGCCCCGCATCCTCGCCACGAAGCGCCTGCACGAGCGAGTCGAGCTTGTCCTCGTGGGCCACCGCGAGGAAGCGGTGCTCGACGTCGGCTCGCGCCTCCGCGCTCGGCGCGTGTTCGTGACGGCGGGCGTCGCAGGTGTAGTCGGCCGCGATGCGCCCGGTCTCGCCGTCGAGCGTCGCGGACAGGAAAAGCGTCTGCCGGTCCCGGGGCACCTGGGCCACGATCCGGTCGACGGGCGGGCGGAACCCCATGTCCAGCATGCGGTCGGCCTCATCGAGGGCCAGCACGCGCACGCGCTCGAGCCGCACGGCCCGGCGGCCGAGCAGGTCCTCCAGCCGGCCGGGAGTGGCCACGATGATGTGGGCCCTGCCGGCGAGGTTGGCCTGCTTCTCGATGCCGACGCCGCCGTACACCGCGGCCACAGACAGCGCCCGGGCGGCGGCAAGCGGGTGCATCTCCTCGACGATCTGGCTTACCAGCTCGCGCGTCGGCGCCAGGACGAGCGCTGCGGCGCGCGCGTCCGTTGCCTTGATGCGCTCGACGAGCGGTATGCCGAGCGCGAGCGTCTTGCCCGAGCCGGTCGGCGACTTCATGAGCACGTCATGGCCGGCGAGCGCGTCCGGAATAACCGCCGCCTGAACGGGGAAAGGGGCTTTGATGCCTCGTTCGGCGAGACAACGCGCGATCACCGGCGAGACGCCGAGATCGGCAAAGGACTTCTTGTTCATCGTTCTCCTGACGGCGGCCGCTCAGAGACGGCCGCTGGCTATCTGGGAGATTCACCTGACCCAGATCGCTGCTGCCACCGGAGACGAGAACCTCGCGGGCGACGACGCCGCCCACTCGCCTGAACCTAGCAGGGTGATACCTCGAATCCCGTCTTTGGGTAGGGTCCTGCACGGCCAGCGGGGGGCCGCGAAGCAAGGGGAGCCAGCCAGTTGACAACGCACGAGATTGTCGCGGAGCCCGTCGGGCCCACGGCAGACGACGTCCAGCCAGTCAAGAACGAGACCGCCGACCGGATCGCCACGGGCACGATCACCGCGCTGCCGTTCATAGCGCTTGGGATCGTCTGCTGGCAGCTGTGGAACTCATGGCTGCATTGGAGCGACGTCGCCGTGTTCGTGATTATGTACTTCGTCTGCGCCTTGGGCGTGACCGTCGGCTTTCACCGCCACCTGACCCATCGCAGCTTCAAGGCGAGGAAGCCGGTCCACTTCGCGCTCGCGGCCATGGGATCGATCGCCATCGAGGGCCCGGTGATCTCGTGGGTGGCGGATCACCGCAAGCATCATGCGTTCTCCGATCAGGAGGGCGATCCCCACAGCCCACACGTCGGGCACGGGAGCGGCTGGAGCGGCGCGATCCGCGGCCTGGTGCACGCCCACGTCGGCTGGCTGTTCATCCACACGCAGCGAGGCAAGCGCGACCGCTACGCACCCGACCTGCTCAAAGATCCCACGATCAACTTCATCGACAGAACCTTCCTCTGGTGGGCGCTCGGCGGCCTGGTGCTGCCGTTCGGGCTCGGCTACCTCATCGGTGGCACGCTGATGACCGGGCTCACAGGCCTCCTCTGGGGCGGCGGCGTGCGGATGCTCGTGGTGCACCACGTGACCTACAGCATCAACTCGCTCTGCCACTTCTTCGGCCGTCGTGACTACGAGACCGGCGACGAGTCGCGCAACCTCGCATGGCTGTCGCTCCCCACGTTCGGCGAGTCGTGGCACAACAATCATCACGCCTTCCCGACGTCGGCGCGACACGGTCTGCGCTGGTGGCAGGTCGACCCCTCGTGGATCGTCATCCGCACACTCGAGACAACGGGGCTCGTCTGGGACGTCGTGCGGATCGACGAACGTCGGCAGGCGCGCAAAGCGCTGCCTGCCGACGCCGCCTAGCCTGCCCTACTCCGAGGGCATCATCACCCACAGCGCGACATAGGCGAGCGGCGTGAAGCCGATCGCGGCCGCCACGGTGATTACACGGGCGAGGAACGGGTTGACGCGAAATCGCCGAGCAAATGCGCCGCTCACGCCGGCGATCACGCGATCGTCCGGGCTCCGTGAGAGGCCGTGCTCGGCGAACCAGGCGCGGGCCCCGTCGAGGGTGTTGTCGGTTGTTGTCGGGTTGCTTGTGTGGGCGTTTGCCGTCATGGGATCAGGATGCCGCGGCGGCGGTGCCGGAACCATGGAGCTATCAGGGGTGCGCGGGTGCGGTTAACCGGTGGCTCAGAGGGCGCGGACCCCGGCGGTGACCGCCGCGGCGAGCACGACACACCCGATGATCGAGCCCGTCCGCCAGATGGCGAGGCCGCCCACAGCCACGCCGGCGGTATCCGCGTCGATGGCGAGGTGAGCGCCGTTGGCGAACGCCTGGGTTGCCACCAGCGCGGCCAGGAGCGCGGGCGACAGCAAGATCACGACGCTGGTGAACCACGTGGGCAGCTCGCGGCCGCCGAGCGCAACCGGGCCGATCGCCTTTATCGCCGCGGTGATCGCGCAGCAGGCCGCGATGACGACCGCGGGCGTGCTCATCGCGGGGCTCCCTCAGCCTCCTGGCGCTCGAGTACCTCGGCGCGCGCCCGCTTCGTGAGGCCCACGAGCGCCGCCAGGCTTGCCACGAGCACCGGCACGCCCGGCGGGGTTAGCGGAACCAGCACCAGCGCGATGGCGGTGCCGAGCGCGGCGACGCCGCGCGAGCGCGGGCTCCGCAGCTCGTTCAGGAGCAGGCCGAAGAAGAACGCGGGGAAGATGGCGTCGAGGCCGAGCGAGTTCGGATCGCCGAGGTGGTCGCCCCAGACGGCGCCCACCGCGGTGCCGCCGACCCACGAGAGGTAGGCCAGAGCAGATGCGCCGATCAGGAGGTGCTCGTCGAAGCTGCCGTCGCCGCGCGAGGACAGCGCCCAGGACGCGTCGACGACGGTCTGCCCCTTGGCCGCACGCTTGAGCGGGCCGCCTCCGAACGACGGGCCGACCGCGGCGCTCATCGGGAGGAAGCGGGAGTTCATCAGCGCGGCAGCCGCTATGGCGGCCCCCGCGCCTCCCCCGGCCCCGATGATCGAGATGGACGCGAACTGCGCAGAGCCCGCGAAGACGATGGCGGAGAAGACGATTGCGGCGAGCGGCGAGAAGCCGCCCTCGACGGCGAGGATCCCGAACGAGACGGCCAGGATGCCGCCCGCGACCGCGAACGGCGCGCCGACGCGGAGGCCTCGCCTGAAGCCGTCGCTGCGGCGACCCGCGAGCGCGCGGTGCGCGCGACCATGCGATCTCCCTGGGCTCAGTTCTCTACGAAGTAGCTGCCGGACTCGCCGCTCGAGAAGTAGCGCGCCGTGATCGTCTTCTTGCGCGTGTAGAAGTCGACCGCGTCCGTTCCGTGCGCGTGCAGGTCGCCGAGGAAGCTGTCCTTCCAGCCCGAGAACGGGAAGAACGCGACCGGCGCTGCGACGCCGATGTTCACGCCGACCATCCCGGCCTCCACGTCGTGCTTGAAGCGGCGCACGGCCGCTCCCGACTCGGTAAAGATCGAGACGCCGTTGCCGAAGCGCGAGCGGTTCACGGTCTCGATCGCCTCGTCGAGCGTGTCGACGTGGATCAGCGACAGCACGGGGCCGAAGATCTCCTCGCGCGCCAGCTCCATGCCGGGCTTGACGTCCGTCAGGATCGTCGCACCGATGAAGCAGCCCTCGGCCATCCCCGGGTCGCGCCCGTCCACGAGCAGCTCCGCGCCCTCGTCGACGCCGCGCTCCACGGCCCCGAGGATGCGCTCGCGCGCCGCCTCGGATACGACCGGGCCGAGCTCGTTCTGCTCGTCGAGCCCGTCGCCCACGCGCACCGCCTCGGTGGCCTCCTTGAGAGCGGGCAGCAGCCGCTCGTGCGCCTCGCCGACCGTGACGACCACAGAGCCCGCCATGCAGCGCTGGCCGGCCGCGCCGAACGCCGAGCCGATGATCCCGTTCACGGTCTTGTCGACGACGGCGTCGGGCATCACGACCATGTGGTTCTTCGCGCCGCCGAGCGCCTGCACGCGCTTGCCGGCCTTGGCCGCCCGTTCGTAGACGATCTTGGCGACCGGCGCCGAGCCCACGAACGAGATGGCGTCGATGCCGGGGTGGTCGAGCATGCCCTCCACGACATCGCGTCCGCCGTTCACGAGGTTCACTACCCCTGGCGGCAGGTCGAGCGAGTCGAGCACCTCGAAGGCGATCTGCTGGGTCAGGGGTACCTGCTCGGACGGCTTCAGGATGAAGGCGTTCCCGCACCCGATCGCGAACGGCAGGAACCAGAACGGGACCATCGCAGGGAAGTTGAACGGCACGATCGCGCCGCAGACACCGACCGGCTGGCGGATCGTCTCGGCGTCGATGCCGCGGGAGACGTCCTCGAGGATGCGGCCCTGCATCGTCGTCGGGATGGCGCAGGCGGCCTCCACCATCTCGATCATCCGGGCGACCTCGGCGCGCGCGTCGGTCAGCGTCTTGCCCATCTCGGTCGTGACGGAGCGAGCCAGCTCTTCGCGCCGGGCGTCGAGGCCCTCGCGGAGGGCGAACAGCTTTCGGGCGCGAGCTATCACCGCGACATCGCGCCAGGCCGGCAGCGCCTGACGGGCCGCGCGCACCGCGGTGTCGAGATCGGCGGAGCTGGACAGCGGGACGCGGGCGAGCACCTCGCCGGTGGCGGGATTCGTGACGTCGAGCTGCTCCGACGAGGAGGACGGCGTCCAGGATCCGCCGATGTAGTTGTCGATCGTGCGCGTCGTAGATTCCGTGACGGTCATGGCTTCAGCATCCATTCTTGGGTACGGCCGCTGTCGAGTTGAGGTTACCGGCGCCTGCGACTGAGACGAGGTTGCTCGCTTAATCCTCGCTCGCGGGCGGCAGGCTCGCGGGCTGGTCGGGCTCGTCCTCGGTGTCCGTCTCCAGCGCCGCGCGGTCGCCCGGTGCGCGCTTCGGCGCGGCGTCCTCGGCGGTGCCGTTGCCGGTTCCCATCAGCGGCCTCACGAGGTCGATCGGGACCGGGAACACGATCGTCGAGGCCTGATTCGAGCTGATGTCCGACAGCGCCTGGAGGTAGCGGAGCTGGATCGTCACCGGATTCGGGCTGATCACGTCCGCCGCCTCGGCAAGCCGCGCGGACGCCTGGTACTCGCCCTCCGCGTTGATCACCTTCGCGCGCCGGTTGCGCTCTGCCTCCGCCTGACGGGCGAGGGCGTGCTGCATCCGCTCTGGAATCTCCACGTCCTTGATCTCGACGATGGTCACCTTGATGCCCCAGGGCTCGGTCTGCTCGTCGATGATCTGCTGGAGGTGCTCGTTCAGCCGCTCGCGCTCGGAAAGCAGCGCGTCGAGCTCGGCCTTGCCGAGCACGGAGCGAAGCGTCGTCTGCGCGATCTGGAGGGTGGCCGCCATGTAGTCCTCGACGTCGAGGACGGCGCGGCGCGGGTCGATCACGCGGAAGTAGGCGACCGCGGCGACGCGCACCGGAACGTTGTCGCGCGTGATCACCTCCTGCGGCGGGATGCGGAGCGTGATCGTCCGGAGGCTCACCCGGACCATCCGGTCCACAGCGGGGATCAGCAGTACGAGCCCGGGGCCCTTCTCGTTGATCACGCGGCCCAGCCGGAACACCACCGCCCGCTCGTACTCGCGGAGCACGCGGATCGAGGCGGCGGCCAGCGCGAGCGCCGTCACGACCAGGATCGCAAGCAGGATCACGATCGCGGTGACCATCAGAGATCCTCCCACTCCTCTGCCTTGCGCACGCCGAGCGTCAGCCCGCTCACGCGCTCGACAACGACGGCGTCGCCCGGGGTCAGCTGATCCTCGCTGTCCGGCCAGCTCGGTCGCGCGCGCCACAGCGCGCCGTCGACGAACACCTGGCCGTCGCCGTTCTCCCAGCGGCGCACCACGCCGCAGCGCCCCGCGAGCGCCTCGCGGCCGGAGGCGGAGCGGAGCCTCCGCGCCTGGAGCGCCTTGCGCGTCGCGATCGCCAGCCAGAGCCCGGACGCGGCGAGCGCGCCGAGGACGACGCCGATGACGACGGCCGCGCCCCCGCCCGCCCCGGCGATCGCAAGCGCGGCCCCCAGGGCGAGCGTCACGCCGCCGGTCGCCCCGAGGACGCCTCCGGGCACGTGTGCCTCAGCCACCAAGAGGGCGGCCCCAACCACCACGAGAGCCACTCCGACTTCGACCATTTCGCTCTACGTCAAATGGTACGCCCCGACCGATGGCTGCGCGGGAATCTGGCGGCTCATCGCTACAGTGCCCGGCGCTTGCGCTCGACCGGACGACACCGCGTCACCCGGCGCGACCTCATTCGCGTCTCAGGCGCCGGGGCGGCGGGCGTCGCCGCGCTCGCCGCGGCGGGATGCGATCTGGGAGACAATTCGTCCGACGGGGCCGAGCCGAAGGTACAGACGGTGGTGGCGCGCGAGGGCCCGCCGCTCAACGTCCTCCTGATCGTCACGGACAGCACCCGGCGCGACTTCGTGAGCGCCTACCACGGGGACAAGCTGGCCGACACGCCGAACCTCGACGAGCTTGCGAAGGGCGGGCTGCTCTTCAACCGCGCGGTGCCGGAGGCCATGCCGACGGTCGCCGTTCGGCGCGCGCTCCTGACGGGCACGCGCTCGTTCCCCTTCCGCGACTGGAAGGTCGCGCCGAAGCTGCCGCAGTTCCCCGGCTGGAGCCCCATCCCGTCCTACAAGCGGATCTTCACGGAGTTCCTGGACGACGCTGGGATCGAGACCGCGTACGTAACCGACAACCCCTTCCTGATCGGACCGCGCTTCGAGCGCTTTCGCAACACCCTCGACCACGTCAGGCCGATCTACGAGCAGGGCGAGTACCGCGTCTGGAACATCGGCGTGGACAAGGACCGCGTGGCCTCGAAGGCCCAGATCGAGAACTATCTGCTGCCTGCGCTCGAGGGCACCGAGGCGGAGAAGCGCATCCAGGAGAACGTGGGCTTCAACAAGGGCCGCAGAGGCGACCAGCTCTCCGGCGCGCGCGTGTTGAAGGCCGGCATGGAGGTGCTCAAGGAGCTGAAGGGCAAGCAGCCGTTCTTCTTGGGTGTGGACGCCTTCGACCCACACGAAGCGTGGAACGTGCCCACCGCCTTCAAGCTGCGCTTCAAGCACCGCGAGGGCGTGGAGCCGATCCTGCCCTTCAAGACGCCGTACTCGAAGGTCGAGGACCTCGATGTGACCGAGGACCAGGTCCAGCAGGTGCGCGAGCTGTACGCCGGCGAGCTCACCTACATCGACTCCTGGATCGGACGGCTGCTCAACCTGCTCGACGACCTCGGCCTGGCCGACAACACCGTCGTCTACTACCTGTCGGACCACGGGATCCTGCTGGGCGAGCACGGCCTCATGGGGAAGGCGAACTCGATGCTCGGTAAGGAGATCCACTCCGTGCCCTACATGATCCGCCACCCCGACGGCAAGCGGGCGGGCGAGCAGAGCGACTACTTCGTCTCAACCCACGACGTCGCGCCGACGATCCTCTCGTTCCACGGCATCACCGTCCCGGGGCGTATGGACGGCGAGGACCTCACCGTGATGTTCGAGGACGCGGATCCGCCGGAGCGCGACTACTGGACCACGGCGTACGCGGACCACGTGGCGGCGGGCGACGGCCGCTACCTCCTGATCGCCGACAACCAGGGCAAGGAGCGGCGCCTCTTCGACACGGAGGAGGACCCCGACGAGGAGGAGGACGTGGCCTCGGACAACCCCGACGTGGTCGACCGCCTGTGGGGGAACGTCGTGAACGACGCGGGCGGGACGATGCCGGTGTTCGGCAGGACGGGCGTCGTCAGCGGCTGATCACGAGACGGCAAGTGGGTTGAGCGCTTCTGCCTGCCGGGTGGGTCGAGTTGTGCACCCCAGGTGGGGGCAAAGGTCGACCAACCCACTGCTCAGGCCGGGATGCTCTCGGTCAACCGCACGAAGTCGACGAGCGCGTCGACCACATCGGGGTCGAACTGAGTGCCCGCGTGGCGGTTCAGCTCCGCCAGCGCGGCGTCCATGTCGAGGGGCGCGCTGTATGCGCGAGGCTTCGTCATCGCCCCATAGGCGTCGCACACCGAGACGATGCGCGTGGCCATCGGGATGCGCTCGTGAGTGAGGCCATGCGGGTAGCCGAGGCCGTCGGGCCGCTCGTGGTGGAGGCGCACGATCAGGGCGACGGCCTCGAGGCCGGGGATGCGCGCGACCATGTCGGCGCCCCAGTCCGGATGCAGCCGGATCAGCCGCCGTTCCTCGGGAGTCAGCAAGCCCGGCTTGGCCAGCAGCTCGGGCGGCAGGCGGAGCTTGCCGACGTCGTGAAGGAGGGCCCCAAGCTCCACCTCGACGAGCTGTGCGCGATCCAGCCCGAGCCGGCGGCCGAGGGCCGTCGCGGTCGCCGCCACCTCCAGCGAGTGCCGGTAGGTGTCACCGTCCGACTCCGCAAGTGCCTTCACCAGGGCGCGGATCTCGGCCTGTGAGTCGCCGGACGCGAACTCGCGCCGGGCGTGGTGGGAGAGGGCCTCACCGGCGAGGATCCCGAGCTCCCGCAGAAGCTCCATCTCGGCGAGTTCGAGCTTCCGGGCCTCGTCCCTGCCTCCGACGCATACCGCACCGCACTCCTCGGCGCCCATCAGGATCGGCGCCGAAGCCACGGCATCGAGCTCCGGGGTGTGGACCCACCCTCCGATCAGGTCCGGGTCGATGCCCGCGCCCGCCACGGTGACATAGCCGTCGTCCTCATCGTGGAAACGGGCGACGATCCAGGCCTGGCGGAACCCGAGCACGGCGCGCGCGTGCTGCGCCAGGCGCTCGAGCACGACGTTCGAGTAGCCCAGCCGCTGGGGCGATGGCACCCCTCCCGGTGATGGAGCTGCGAGCCCCAGCACTGAGGCCATTGACGGAAGTGAAGGTTTCCCGCAACGTGCGGTCAAGGGGCCTGGGCCGCCGCGCTGCGATCCTGGAGCTTTCCCGGCTCAAAGGTGCGCAGCGGGTGCCGGTTTCGTTGCACCCGGCCGCTGGAAGCTGGGCCGCGGTCGTTCCCCTCCACGTGTATGACGGGCGAGGTCGTGAGGGTGGACGGCGGCGAGCTCTCGTCGCGGCATTAGCCCGCGCGCGCCGCCTCGGCGGTCGCGCCGACCAGCTGGCCACCCGGACAGTCGCAGGCCTTGACCTCGCGGCGCGGGTTCACGATGCCGATCAGTCCGAGGACGCCGCCGAGGGCGACGAGCGTGGTGGCGATCCCGATCGCCATGTGAAACGCGTCGACCGACGCGTCGCGCGAGGCTCGCGTCAACCGCGCGCGCACTGCCGGCGAAGCTGCCTCGACCGTCACGTGCGCCAGCGGCTGCTTCTCGGCCTCCTCGATCGCGTGCCTCACCTCGGGGCGGCCTGCGAGCGGCCCGAGGTCGTCGCGGAGCGATGCGCCGTACGAGGACACGATCAGCGCGCCGACCGCCGCGATCGCGATCAGGCTCGCTACGCGCGCGATCGCGTTGTTGACGCCGGACGCGATGCCGGCGTTGTTCTCGTCGGCATCGGCGAGGACCGTCGCGGTGAGCACCGCCACCGTCATCGACAGTCCGAGGGCGAACACCAGCAGCCCGGGCAGCAGGTCGGTCAGATAGTCGACGTCCGCGTCGAGGCGCAGGAACAGCGCCAGGCCGGCGGCCGCGACGAGCGGCCCGAAGCCCATGAAGAAGCGCGGACCGTAGCGGTCGGCCAGCGAGCCGAAGCGCGCGGACAGCAGGAACATCACGAGCGTGACCGGGATCGTCGTGGTGCCGGCCTCGACGGCGCTGTAGCCGGCCACCTGCTGCAGGAAGAGAACCAGGAAGAAGAACAGGAGCCCAAGCCCGGCGTACATGGAGAACGTCTCGATGTTGCCTATCGCGAAGTTGCGGCGCCGGAACAGGGCCAGCGGCAGCATCGGGTGGCTGCTGCGCGCCTCCCAGACGATGAACGAGCAGAACAGGATCATGCCCGCGGCGAGCGGCAGCCACACGCCCGGATCGCCCCAGCCCTGGCGCGGCTGCTCGATCAGGCCAAAGGTGATCCCGGCGAGCCCGAACGCGCAGAGCGCGGCGCCGACGTAGTCCACGCGGGCGTCGGCGGAGCGGGGCCGTCCCGGCGCCATCACGCGCGAGACGAGCGTCAGCGTGATCAGCACGACCGGGATGTTGATGGCGAAGATCCAGCGCCAGGAGGCGGCATCCACGAGCTGGCCTCCGATCAGCGGTCCCAAGACGGTGCCGATCCCGCCCCACGCCGTCCAGGCCCCCACCGCCCGGCCGCGCTCGGCCGGCGGGAACGTCGTTACGATCACGGCGAGCGCCGCGGGCGTGAGCACGGCCCCGAACACGCCCTGTAGCGCCCGGGCCACCACGAGCAGCTCGATGGTCGGCGCGACCGCGCAGAAGATCGAGGTCAGGCCGAAGCCGGCAACGCCGGTCATGAACATCCGCCGCTCGCCGAACAGGTCGCCGAGCGAGCCGCCGATCAGGATCAGCGAGCTGAGCGTGAGGAGGTAGGCGTTTGCCGTCCACTGCTGTCCCGCGAGCCCGCCGCCGAGGTCGCTCGCGATCGAGGGCAGGGCCACGTTCACGACCGTGGAGTCGACCGTCACGACGGTCGTTCCCAGGATGGCCGCGGTGAGGACGAGCCGCTTCTGCGAGGCGTCGAGCGGCCGCGTGGCTTCGGAGGGGGCGCCCGAAGCGGCCGCCTCCATCAGCCGGCCGGGCCCGCGCCGTTCACGGAGCCGGCCGCACGAGGACCGGGACCGACGTAGCGCGCGGTCGGCCGGATCAGGCGGCCCTCGCGCTTTTGCTCCATGATGTGCGCCGCCCAGCCACCCACGCGCGCGCTCGCGAACATCGGGGTGAAGAGCTCCGGCGGCACGTCGGCGAAGTCGAGGACGACCGCGGACCAGAACTCGACGTTCGTGGCGAGCACGCGGTCGGGCTTGCGCGCCTTCAGCTCGGCAAGCGCGGCCTCCTCGAGCCGTTCCGCGACCTCGAGCCGGGGCGCGCCGATCTCGCGGGCCGTGCGCCGCAGCACGCGAGCGCGCGGGTCCTCCGCGCGGTAGACGCGGTGGCCGAAGCCCATCAGCCGGTCGCCGCGGTCGAGCGCCTCCTTGACCCAGCGCTCGGCGTCGCCGGTCGCCTCGACCTCGTCGAGCATCTGAAGGACGCGCGACGGAGCACCGCCGTGCAGCGGGCCCGACAGCGCTCCGACCGCGCCCGAGAGGGCCGCTGCAACGTCCGCGCCGGTCGACGCGATCACTCGCGCCGTGAAGGTCGACGCGTTCATGCCGTGCTCCGCCGCCGAGATCCAGTAGGCATCGATCGCCTTCACGTGGCGCGGGTCCGCCTCGCCGCGCCAGCGGATCAGGAAGCGCGCCGGGATGGAGGTGGCCTTGTCGACCTCGGCCTGGGGGATGGGCGGCCGCCCGACGCCGCGCGCCGACTGGGCCACGAACGAGAGCGCCATCACCGACACGCGCGCGAGGTCCTGGCGCGCCCGCTCGTCGCTGATGTCGATCAGCTGGCCGAGGCCCCACTCCGGCGCCAGCATCGCGAGGGCCGACTGGAGGTCCACCCGCGGATCGCCGGTCCGGACCGCGAGTGGGTGCGGCTCGGCGGGTGGCAGGCCCGGCTCATACTGCCCGTCGACCAGGAGGCCCCAGACCTTCTCGTAGGGCACGTTCCCGACCAGCTCCTCGAGGTCGACCCCGCGATAGCGAAGCGCCCCGCCCTCCCTGTCGGGCTCCGCGATGGACGTGTCGAACGCGATCACGCCCTCCAGCCCGGAAGGAACCTCGATGAGCGCCATGCCCCGAGGATATTGAGGCGCTATCACTTGGGTCTGTGATCCGCCGCGCGACACAGGAGGACGCCGGCGAGGTCGCACGGCTGATGATCGGGTTCCGGGACTGGTGGCAGCGCGACCAGCCCCCCGACGCCGCCTTCGAGCGGGGCGTCGAACGCCTGCTCGATGACCCGAACACCGATTTCCTGCTCGCCGGCGACCCGCCCGCCGGCGTCTGCCAGCTCCGCTACCGCTACGGCATCTGGACGGAGAGCGAGGACTGCTGGCTGGAGGACATCTTCATCGAGGAGGAGGCGCGCGGCTCGGGACTGGGGCGCGCGCTCATGGAGGCGGCGTTCGAGCGCGCCCGCGAGCGCGGCTGCGGGCGCATGGAGCTCGACGTGAACGAGGCGAACCCGGAGGCCCTCAGGCTCTACGAGTCACTCGGATTCGAGGCATGGTCCGACCCGCCCGGCGGGCGGAACCTGCTCATGCGGCGGCGTCTCTGACCTCTTCGACCTGGTCGCCCACGGCGATCCGGCCCGCCTGCACGATGTCGGCGCGGAGGCCCGCGCGATGCACCATGCCCTTGAGCACGCCGGGATAGGTGAGGCCCTGGATGTGGTTGCACGGCTCGCACCACTCGGCGCCGACCGCCTCGACCTCGCCGACGCGGAAGCGCTTGCCGAGGAGGTCGTTGAGGCGCACCCCGCTGGTCAGGACCTGACGGCGAATCTCGGCATGCGAGAGCTGGATCCCGGTCTCCTCGCTGAAGGCCTCGAGCGCCTCCGCTTCCACGAGCGTGATGTCGCCGCGCCCGAAGTAGCGATCGCCCGGAAGCCCTTCGGCGGTGACGTCGATGCGGTCGACCGGCTCGGGCAGCTGCTCGTGCTCGGGGGCGATTCGAATGGCCTCTACGCGTCCGGACATGGCGTCCAGACTAGCCTGCTTCGAAGAATGCGCATCCTGAACGAGGCAGTCGAGCAGTATTTGCACGGCCTGCGGCCGAAACCGTCCGAGGTCGTACGCGAGATGGAGGAGCACGCGGGCCGCGACTCCGTCCCGATCGTGGAGTGGGAGACAGGCCGCCTGCTCGCGGTGCTCTGCCGGGTGCTCGACCCGGTCGTGCTCGAGGTCGGGACCGCGATCGGCTACTCGACGCTGCACATGGCCGAGCAGCTCCGGCGCGGGCGCGTGGTCACGCTCGAGCGCGATCCGGAGCGGGCGGCCCACGCGCGCTCGTACCTCGAGATGGGTGGTGTCGCGGACCGGGTCGAGCTGGTCGAGGGCGACGCGCTCGAGACGCTGCCGTCCCTCGAAGGCCCCTTCGACCTGCTGTTCGTCGACGCGAGCAAGGGCGAGTACGCGCGCTACATCGAGCTGGCGGAGCCGAAGCTCTCCGAACGGGCGCTGATGGTCGTGGACAACCTCCTGATGAGCGGCGAGGTGGCGCTCCCGGAGGGTGCCGATACGCGGTGGAACCCGGACTCGCTGGCGTCGGCGCGGCGGCTGAATGCGGAGCTGCTGGTGTCGGACAGGTGGCTCGGCAGCGTGCTGCCGGTGGGCGACGGGATCGGGATCGCGGCGCGGCGGTAGCGCAGCCACGGACCGAACTACGCCATTGAGGGGGTGCCCTCTGCCGCGACAGTCCTGCCTAGGGTCCCTATACGGGGCCCTATCCAGGATCGTTAACCGAGCACCGGCAGTAGCCGACAGGGATGATCGGGTGATGCGTCTCCTCCTCATCGTCTTCGGCTTGGTCCAGCTCGTCCTCGGCCTGCTGCTCTGGATCACGCCCGGCTTCTTCTACGACGAGATCGGGCCCTTCGGCGCACGGAACGACCATTACATGGCGGACGTCGCGACCTTCTACCTCGCGCTCGGCGCGGCGGCGCTCGTGTCCGTGCGGCGGGTGTCGTGGCGCGTGCCGGTACTGGCGCTCGCGCTGGTCCAGTACGCGCTGCACGCGCTGAACCACCTGATCGACATCGGCGAGTCCGATCCGGGCTGGATCGGGCCGGCGGATTTCGTGTCGCTTACGCTGACGACCATGCTGCTTGGCTGGATGCTGAGCCAGGAGACGGCCACGGGCTGATGTCGGCCTATCGCCAGCAGGCGCACATCGACGCGCCGCTCGAGGCGGTCTGGGCCCTCGTCGGTACGCCCAGTCGCTATCCAGAATGGTGGCCGCGTGTCATCGAGGTCCGGGGCGAGCGCTTCGAGGAGGGTGACGAGTACGCGCAGGTGACGAAGGAGCCGGTCGGCGGCCGCGTCGAGTCCAACTTCCTGCTCGAGCGGCGCCAGGACCTTCGCGAGATACGAATGACCTGTCAGCTGACGGGCATGTACGCCGACTGGCTGCTCACGCCGGCCCAGGGCGGCACGTTCGTCGAGGTCGAGATCGGCATGCAGCCCCGGCGCCTCGGTGACCGGATCTTCGACGGCTCGCTCGGACGGATCTACTTCCGTCGCTGGACGAGCGAGTCGCTCGAGGGGCTACGCGAGGCAGCGGCTCACGCGAAGCGCGGCAGCACCTCGCGCTCGTAGAAGCGGAAGAAGCCATCCTGATCCGGGCCGATCTGGTGGAGATATACGTGGTCGCAGCCCGCGTCGACGAAGCGGCTGATCATCTCGAGGTGGCGCTCCGGGTCCGGCCCGCAGGCGACGATCTCGGCCATGTCGTCCTCCGACAGGAGCTGGGCGGCCTGCTCGAAGTGCGCCGGCTGCGGCAGCTCCTGCGACAGCTCGCCCGGCAGCGCGATGTTCGGGAACCACTCGATGGCGGTCCGCCTCGCCTCGTCCTCGGACTCGGCCCAGCACACGTGGCACTGCCCGTAGCGTGGCTTGCCCTCGCCGCCGCACGCGGCGAACGTCCCCGCCGCGTCCTCGCTCGGCGACGCCAGGATCAGCCCGTCGCCTATCGCGCCCGCGAGCTCGGCCGACTCCTCGCCACCGGCCGCGACGTAGACGGGCGGCGGCTCGGCGGGGGTCGTGTAGAGGCGTGCGTTCGCCACCTGGTAGTGGCGGCCGCGGTGTGACACGAGCTCGCCCGTCCACAACCGGCGGATCAGCTCCACAGCCTCCTCGAGCATGTCGAGCCGGTCGCGCACCGGGGGCCAGCGGTCCGCGAGGACATGCTCGTTCAGGTTCTCGCCGCTACCCAAGCCGAGGAAGAAGCGGCCTTCCATCATCACGGCCGCCGTGGCACTCGCGTGGGCGATGATCGCCGGGTGCGTCCGGATCGTCGGGCAGGTCACGCCCGTGCCGAGCCGCAGCTGATCCGTGGCCTGCGCGATGCCGCCGATGACCGCCCACACGAATGGGCTCTCCCCCTGCCGCTCGACCCAGGGGTGGAAATGGTCGGAGATGAGCGCGAAGCCGAAGCCCGCATTTTCGGCGCCCACCGCGTTCTGGACCAGCTCTCGCGGCCCGTGCTCCTCGCACGACAGCGCGTAGCCCAGCTCCATCATGGGCGGCCGCTACCCGTAGCGGCCGACGGCCAAAACGAACACGCCGCTCCCGACCATCACGACAAGCACTCCGGTGGCGACGAGCGTCCGCGAGCGGGTCAGATGGCCGAGCAGCGCGATGCCGAAGCCCACGCCGAACAGCACGAACGAGAGTGTGAGGAGCGACTCGAGGTCGTTCGGCCCGTCGTCGCCCAGGCCGGGCAGCCCGGGAATCTTGACGAGCAACGGGGCGAGCACGGGGGGCGAAAGTATCCTTCGGAGCGGATGAGCGGCGAGTTCACCAGCATCGGCGATGCCCGCGAGCGCCTCGCCGGCGTCGGCTACCTGGCGGACGAGCCCGCCTCACTCGTCTCGTTCCTGGCCGGCCGGCTCGGCAAGCCGGTGCTCGTGGAAGGGCCGGCGGGCGTCGGCAAGACCGAGCTCGCCAAGGCCGTGTCGCGCGCCACCGGGCGCAGGCTGATCCGGCTCCAGTGCTACGAGGGGCTCGACGAGGCCAAGGCACTCTACGAGTGGAACTACCGCAAGCAGCTGCTGCGGATCCAGACCGAGGCCGCCGACACCGGCTGGCAGGAGGTCAAGGACGACATCTTCGGCGAGGAGTTCATGCTCGCCCGACCGCTCCTGACCGCCATCACCGCGGAGGAGCCGGTGGTGCTCCTGATCGACGAGATCGACAAGACGGACCAGGAGTTCGAAGCGCTGCTGCTCGAGGTGCTGTCGGACTTCCAGATCTCGATCCCGGAGCTGGGGGTGATCGAGGCGCGGACGCGCCCGCTCGTGCTGCTCACGTCGAACAACTCCCGCGAGCTTACCGAGGCCCTGAAGCGCCGTTGCCTCTACCTCTGGCTCGACTACCCGACCGTCGAGCGTGAGCTCGAGATCGTTCAGCTTCACGCGCCTGAGCTCGATCAGGCCGTGGCGCGCAAGCTGGTCGAGGTCGTCCACATGGTGCGCTCGCTAGACCTGAAGAAGCCGCCCTCGATCGCCGAGTCGATCGACTGGGCGCGCGCGCTCCTGCTGCTCGGCGCCGAGGATGTGGACCAGGCCGTGCTCGAGCGAACGATGTCGATCATCATCAAGCACCGCACGGACCTCGATCTGGTCGCCGAGCGTGTGGGGGTGAAGCTCGGCGATGACCTCTTCGGGCGGCAGGCGGGGTAACCCGCGTCTCTACGGCGGCGTGCCGGCGGCCCGCGGCCCGGCGGGGATGGCTCCGCGGCTGCTCGAGTTCGCGGACGAGCTCCGGGCCGAGGGCGTCGACGTGGGCACCTCGGAGCTGCTGGACGCCTTCCAGGCCCTCGACGCGGTGAGCTGGACGTCCCAGGAGGACTTCCGCGAGGCGCTCGCTACGACGCTGGCGAAGTCGCAGGAGGACCGCCACGTGCTCGATGTGCTGTTCGACCGCTTCTTCTTCCGCGCCGTGGAACGCGAGGCGCTCGAGCAGGGCCTCGCCGAGGAGCGCTTCCACGGTGGCGACCAGCTCGATCTCGACGCGCTCCGGGACCGCATCCGCGACGCCATCAGAGCCGGCTCCGACGGCGAGATGCGCGACCTCGCCCGGCTCGCGATCGCGGCCTTCGGGCGCCAGGGCGAGGGCTCGGGGGTGATCGGCGTGGACGTGCAGCGGATCAGGCGGACCCTGGGCCTGAAGGGCGAGAAGCAGGGAGCCGAGGCCGCCGACCAGGACGCTGTGCCGCGCGACCGTCTCCAGGAGTTCGAGCGCCACGTCCGCCGTGAGCTCGAGCGGCAGATGATCGAGCGGACCCAGGCGCTGCCGCCCGCCAAGCCGCTCCGCGAGCTGGACAGGGCGCTGCCGTCAAACCCCGCGCAGGACCTCTCTCAGGTGCACCGGACCGTTGCGCAGCTGAAGAAGCGGCTCGCGTCGCACGGCCGCGAGCACCGGGGGCGGCGCCGCTCCTGGCACGTGGACGTCCGGCGCACGATGCGCGCGTCGCTCCAGACCGGTGGCGTGCCGCTCGACCTGAAGTACCGGCCGAGGCGGCCGCGACGGCCGGAGCTCTACGTGCTCTGCGACGTGTCCACGAGCGTCACGAGCGCCAGCGTCTTCTTCCTGTCCGTGCTGCACGCGCTCCACGACCAGTTCCGCAAACTGCGGTCGTTCGTGTTCGTCGAGCGGATCTCGGAGGTCACGGACGTCTTCGAGCGCGAGCGCTCGTTCGCCGCGGTGTCGCGCCGGATCGCGACCGACGCAGGTGTCGCCGACGTCTCCGGCTACACCGACTACGGGCGCGTGTGGCTCGAGTTCCTCGCCAAGGTGGTGGACGATCTCGACCCGCGTTCCACCGTGATCGTGCTCGGGGACGCACGCACGAACGGGCGCGAGCCTCACGCCCAGGTCTTCGGCCACGTGGCCGAGCGCGCGGGCCGCACGTTCTGGATCAACCCGGAGCCGCGCCTCTACTGGAACTACGGCGACTCCGTGATGTCGGCCTACGAGCCGTTCTGCGACGGCGTGTTCGAATGCTGGACGACGAAGCAGCTGGAAACGTTCGTCAACGCGGTGGCCGAGCATCGAACAGCTGTCTAGGCGACGCAAGAACCGCGCCTAAGCAGCCGAAAAAGCCGTATGAATACCGCCGACGCGGCGCGCAGAGCGCGCGTGCGGACCACGGCGCCGCGGCTGACAGGGCGGCCGTGGCTCGAGCACTGGCTTGCGACCTGCAGCGACCTCTCGGAGCTGAAGGCGTCGCATCCGATGATGGACGCCGTCATCGACGAGGTCGACGGCCGCATGATCCGCGTGGGCGATCGCTGGCTGGCGGACTTCGCCTCGTGCAACTACCTCGGTTTCGACCTCGACCCCGAGATCATCGAGCGCGTCCCCGCGTTCCTCGAGCAGTGGGGCACGCATCCGAGCTGGTCGCGGCTGCTGGGCAGTCCGGTCCTGTACGAAGAGATCGAGGATCGGCTCACCGCGCTGCTCGGATCCGAGGACGCACTCGTCCTTCCGACGATCACGCACATCCACATGTCGGTGATCCCCCTGCTGGCCGCCTCAGGAACGATCTTCCTGGACGCACGCGCTCACAAGACGATCTACGACGGATGCCAGATCGCGAAGGCGCGCGGCGCGGCCGTCAAGCGCTTCCGCTTCGAGGACCCCGACCACCTCGACGAACTGCTCTCGCAGGAGCGCGATCCGACCCGCCTCGTCTGCATGGACGGGGTCAACAGCATGACGGGCAACGCACCCGACCTCGATGCGTTCGCGGCCGTGACGCGCCGCCACGGGGCGCTGCTGTACGTGGACGATGCGCACGGCTTCGGCGTCATCGGGGAGCGCTCGCCGCTCGAGCCGTGCTCCTACGGAGTGCGCGGCAACAGCATCGTCCGCCACGTCGGTGAGACCTATGACAACCTGGTGCTGGTCGCCGGCTTCTCGAAGGCGTACTCGTCCCTGCTCGCGTTCATCGCCTGCCCGACCGACGTCAAGGACCTGCTCAAGGTCGCGGCGACGCCCTACCTCTATTCCGGGCCGTCCCCCGTGGCATCGCTGGCGACCGTGCTCGCAGGCTTCGACGTGAACGAAGTGCGCGGCGACCTCCTGCGCACCCGGCTGTGGCAGCTCACCGACCGGGTGCTGACCGCGCTGCGGATGCTCGGCGTCGAGACGCCGAACCGTTCCGGCCTGCCGATCATCGAGGTTCCGCTGCGCGACCACCGCCGCATCGACTCGGTCGGGCGCTTTCTGTTCGAACGCGGCGTCTACGTGACGCTCGCGGCGTACCCGCTCGTGCCCAAGCACGAGGTCGGCTTCCGGATCCAGCTCACAGCGGTGAACACGGACGAGCAGGTCGACTCGCTCATCCACGCTCTCGAGGCGCTCGCGGAGGCGGGCGAGCTCCGATCCAGGAGCGAGCCCATCGAGGAGGCGGCCTGATGACCGAGCCCAACCGGACGCGCATGGTCTCCTGGGCGTGGCTGGCATTCCTCGCCGTCGGAGCGCTGATCACCGCGCTCTACCTGTTCGTCAAGCCGTTCGCGGGGAGCGGTCCCGTGATCAACGTGCTCGGGCTGGCGCCCGTCCTGGCCATCGCCGCGGGCGTGCGGCTGCACCGGCCGCAGGCCCGTCTCGCGTGGGCATGCGTCGCGCTCGGGTTCATCCTGTTCTGGCTCGGCGATATCTACACGTACACCTACCCGCTGCTGCTCGACCGCGAGGTGCCGTTCCCGTCGCTGGGCGATGGGGCCTACCTGGCGGTCTATCCCGCCCTGATCGCCGGGGTGGTGATCCTCCAGCGTCGCCGTACCCGCCGCGGCAACAGTGGCAGCGCGATCGACGCGGCGATCATGACCGTCGGGCTCGCCCTCCCCTCGTGGGTGTGGCTGATCGCGCCGTACGTCCACGACCACTCGCTCTCGACCGCGGGGCGGCTGGTCTCGGTGGCGTATCCGCTGGCGGACGTGCTGCTCCTGGCCGTGGCGGTCCGGCTCGCCCTGGACGGCGGCCAGCGCCGTCTGTCGTTCAACCTGATGAGCGCCAGCATCGTCTGCCTGCTGGTCACGGACTTCGTCTACGGGCTCATGCTGCTGCAGGGCACCTACGACCACCAGCTCTGGCTCGACGCGGGCTGGATCGGGTTCTACCTGCTCTGGGGCGCCGCCGCTCTTCATCCCACGATGTCGGAGATCGATCAGCCGGCGGTCCACTCCGGCGGCGTCCTGACGCGCTTCCGCCTCGGCCTGCTGGCGGGTGCGTCGCTCATCGCGCCGACGATCGGAATCGTCGACGATCTGAACAACGGCGACCTCGACTTCGCCGTAGTCCGCGCCGCGTCGATCGTCCTCTTCGGGCTCGTCGTATCTCGAATGGCCGGCCTCATGCGCCAGCAGGAGCGCTCGCTCGAGCGCGAGCGCATGCTGAGCGCGGCCGGAGCCGACCTCGTGGCCGCCACGAGCCGCGATGAGATCGACGAGGTCGTCCTCACGGCCGCGCGCGCGATGGCCGGACCTGACCTGATCACGCTGCTGTGGCCCCTGCCGGGTGTCGGCCGGGAGACCGAGACGGCCCTGCTCGATGCCACCAGGGACGACGAGGTTGTGAGGCTGCGCCCCGACCTCGTCACCGCGCTCGGCGCGCCGGCCGACTACGACCGGGTGCTGGTGCTCGACCTGGCTCCGCAGAGCGCCGACCCGGTGCTGCTGGTCGTCGCAGGCCGCGCGACGCCGCCCGAGGCCGTGCGGGCGTCGCTGCGGGCGCTCGCCGCCCTGGTCGCGCTTGCGCTGGAGCGCACCGCCCTCACCGAGGAGGTGCACCGCCGGCGCGGCGAGGCCCGCTTCGGCTCGCTCGTCCGTCACGCGAGCGACCTCATCACCGTCATCGGCCCGGACGGCACGATCACCTACCAGAGCCCGTCGATCGAGCGGCTGCTCGGCTACGACGCCGACACGATGGTCGGGCGCCGCTTCGACGAGCTGCTGCACGCCTCCGACGGCGATCGCGTCCGCGAGATGCTGGCGAACGCCGCGGCCGTCGCGCGCGACCAGCCCGAGGTCGTCCAGTGCGCCCTGGTGCACCGCGACGGCACGCCGCACCAATTCGAGGTGAACTGCACCAACCTCCTCGGTGACGAGCACGTGGGCGGGATCGTCCTCAACTGCCGCGACATCAGCGAGCGCAAGGCGTTCGAGGAGCAGCTGACGCATCAGGCCTTCCACGATCCGGTCACGGGTCTTGCGAACCGCGCACTGTTCGCCGAGCGCGTCCGGCACGCGATCGCACGTACGCGCCGCGAGCACCACAGCGTCGCCGTGATCTTCCTCGACCTGGACGACTTCAAGACGATCAACGACAGCCTCGGGCACGCGGCCGGCGACGAAGTGCTCGTCGAGGTGGCGAAGCGGCTTGCGACCAGCATTCGCGCGACGGACACCGCGGCGCGGTTCGGCGGCGACGAGTTCGCGCTGCTCCTCGAGGACATCGAGGACGTCCAGGAGGCCGCCGACACCGCCGATCGCGTGCTCGAGGCGCTCGCGCTGCCGCTGCAGGTCGCCCACAAGGAGCTGACGCTCCGCTGCAGCATCGGGATCTCCGTAGTCTCCGCGGGCGCGACCGCGGGAGCCGAGGAGCTCATCCGCGACGCCGACGCCGCGATGTACAGGGCCAAGCGCGACGGCAAGGGCAGCTACCGGCTGTTCGAGCCGGAGATGCACGAGGGCGTGCTGGCGCGCCTCGAGCTGCGGACGGACCTTCAGCGCGCCATCGCGACCGAGCAGTTGGAGCTCCACTACCAGCCGGTGGTGCGAATCCAGGACGGAAGCATCTCGGGCGTCGAGGCGCTGCTTCGCTGGCGCCATCCGGAGCGCGGCATGATCCCGCCGGACCAGTTCATCCCGCTCGCGGAGGAGACCGGCCTGATCATCCCAATCGGCCGCTGGGTCCTGCGCGAGGGCTGTCGCCACGCGCGCCGGATGAGGGATGCGCTGCCGGAGGCCGGACTCACGATGAGCATCAACCTGTCTGTCAGGCAGCTTCAGCACAGCGACGTGATCGCGGACGTGCGCGACGCCGTCGAGGAGGCCGGCATCGACCCGTCGGCACTCACCCTCGAGATCACGGAGACGGTACTGATGGCGGACACCGATCTGGCGGTCACGCGGCTGCGCGAGCTGAAGGCACTCGGCGTCAACCTGGCGCTCGACGACTTCGGGACCGGCTACTCGTCGCTCAGCTACCTGAGCCGGTTCCCGGTCGACATCCTCAAGATGGACCGCTCGTTCCTCACCGGCGGAGCCACGCCGGAGATGTCCGAGCTGGCATCGGCCGTGCTGGCGCTCGGTACGACGCTGAAGTTGGACGTGGTCGCCGAGGGGATCGAGCAGCCGGAGCAGTGGACGTCGCTGCGCGACCTCGGCTGCGAGTTCGGCCAGGGCTTCTTCTTCGCGCGGCCAATGGACGCCGAGGCCGCGCTCGAGCACCTGGCGGCGGCGAACCTCGCCGATGCACCACAGCCATGAGGCGCTCGACAGGCCCGGCGGCGTAGCGCGCGTCGGCCTGCTCGTCCCGCTCAGAGACCCCAACTTCCGGAGGCTCTGGACCGCGATGTGCGTGTCGCTGTTGGGCGACGGCGCGTTTCTGGTCGCGATCGCCTGGCAGGTCTACGAGCTGTCGAACACTCCGACCGCGATGTCCGTGGTCGGGATCGCCATGACCGTGCCGACGATCCTGTTCCTGCTGCTCGGAGGGGTGGCGAGCGATCGCTTCGACCGGCGCCGCATCATGGTGGGAGCCGACCTCCTCCGGGCGCTCTCCGGGGCGGTCCTCGCCGGGCTCGCGCTGACCGGGGCGCTCGAGGTCTGGCAGATCGCCGCCCTGGCCGCGCTGTACGGCAGCGGCGCCGCGTTCTTCGCGCCGGCGTTCGACGCGGTCGTGCCGGACATCGTGCCGTCGGAACGCCTTGCCCAGGCGAACGCCTTGGACCAGCTGGTGCGGCCGATCGTGTTCCGGATGGCAGGCCCGGCGCTCGGCGGTGTGTTGGTGGCATCCGGTGGCGCGGGCCTCGTCTTCGCGCTCGACAGCGCGACTTTCCTCTTCTCCGCCGCGACGTTGCTGCTCGTACGTGTCGCCGCCCGGCCGGCGGCGGCCCGCACCCGCTCCGTGACGCGAGACCTCGCCGAGGGGTGGCGCTTCGTGCGCGGCCGCGCCTGGCTCTGGGCGACCTTTGCGAGCGCCGCCGTGGCGTATCTGTGCTTCATGGGCCCGCTCGAGGTCCTCCTCCCCTACCTCGTCAAGAACGACCTGGCGGGCAGCGCGCGCGATCTCGGCCTGGTATTCGCCGCCGGCGGGATCGGCTCGGTCGCGTGTGCGATTGCGATGGGGCAGAGCGACATCCCCCGTCGGGCGATCGGCTTCATCTACGTGTGCTGGACGTTGGCGACGCTGGCCATCGCCGGCTACGGCGTCGCGAGCGCGGTGTGGCAGCTCATGCTCGCGGCGCTCGCCTTCAACGCCCTCGAGACTGCCGGGACCATCGTCTGGGCGACCCTCAAGCAGCGCCACGTGCCGCGCACGATGCTCGGACGCGTGTCGAGCATCGACTGGCTCATCTCGATCGGGCTGCTCCCGCTCTCCTTCGCGCTCACCGGCTCCGTGGCCGGCGCGATCGGGACGCGCGGGACGCTGGTGGCGGCCGGCGTGGTGGGCGCCGTCGTCACATGCGCGGCGTTCCTCGTGCCGGGCGTGCGGGAGGTCGAGGGTGGGCCCGCCGCCGCTCGCCAAGACGCTAGTCTGGGTGACAGGACAACAGGGGTGCTCGCGGACGCGGGCTGAGATAGCGCCTAGGACACCCGGCGCTGACCCTTCGAACCTGTGGGGTAATGCCCGCGGAGGGAGCGATGCAGACCGAGACCGAGGCTCCCGCAAGGGAGTCTCTTTCGTTAGAGGACGTCACCCGCCGCTACCGGAGGGTCACGGCGCTCGAGGGCGTCGACCTGAGCGTGCGCCGGGACGAGGTGCTGGCGGTTGTGGGGCCGTCGGGCTGCGGCAAGTCCACGCTGCTCGAGCTGATCGCCGGGCTCCAGGAGCCCGACGAGGGCACGGTCTCGGCCGCCGGTGCGACGGACGCCGCGGCACGGCGCGCGGTCTGCGCCTACATGCCCCAGCGCGACCTGCTGCTGCCCTGGCGGACCGCGCTGGCGAACGCGGCGCTGGCGCTCGAGTGCCAGGGCGTCCCGCGCGCGGAGGCGCGCCGGCGCGCCGTGCCGCTGTTCGAGCGCTTCGGACTTGCCGAGTTCGAGCACGCCCGCCCGGCCGAGCTATCGGGCGGCATGCGCCAGCGGGTGGCGTTCCTGCGCACGCTTCTGCCCGGCCGCCGGCTGCTGCTGCTCGACGAGCCGTTCGGCGCACTCGACTCGATCACGCGCGCCTCGATGCAGCGCTGGCTCGCGGACGCGCTCGACCAGGAGCCGCGCACGGTGCTGCTCGTGACCCACGACGTCGACGAGGCGGTGTTCCTGGCCGACCGCCTGGCGGTGCTGTCGCCGCGGCCGGGCCGAGTGGTCGCCGAGATCGAGGTAGACCTGGAGCGGCCGCGCGACGTGACGAGCGCCGAGTTCGGCGCGGTCAAGCGGCGCGCGCTGGGGGCGCTCGGGCTATGAGGGAGCAGCGCTCCGCACGCGCCCGCGCCACGCGTGTCGGCCTGGCGTCCGTCCTACTGGCGCTGTTCGTGCTCGCCTGGCAGGGCGTGGCCTCGCTGCCCTCGGTGGACGACCTCACGCTGGCCTCGCCCGTCGAGACCTTCGAGGCGCTGCGCGACGACTGGTCGCTCCTCATGGACAACGCGGGCGTCACCCTGCTCGAGGTCGTCCTCGGGCTCGGGATCTCGACCGTGGCGGGCGTGTCGTTCGCGGTCGCGATGCACATTTTCCGGCCGCTTCGCGACGCCGCCTACCCGCTGCTCGTCGCGTCGCAGGCGATCCCGGTGGTGGTGCTCGCCCCGATCTTCGTGCTCGCGTTCGACTACGGCATCGGCCCGAAGCTCGCCATCGTGGCGCTGATCTGCTTCTTCCCGATCACGGTGAACCTGCTCGACGGCCTGCGCTCCGTCGAGCCCGAGCTGCTCAAGCTGATGAGGAGCATGGGAGCGTCGCGCCTCCGGACGCTGCGGAGCGCCGAGCTGCCGTCCGCGCTGCCCTTCCTGTTCAGCGGCCTGAAGGTGGCCGCTACGGTGTCAGTGATCGGAGCCGTGTTCGGCGAATGGGCCGGGGCAGATGAGGGCCTCGGGCGGCTGGTGCTGCTGGGCAACAATCAGCTCCAGACGCCGCGCGTCTACGCGGGGATCGTCCTGCTGACGGTCATGGCGGTCGCGCTGTTTGCCCTCGTCGCTCTGGTGGAACGTCTGGCTTGTCCGTGGAATCGAAAGGAACAACCCGTATGAGATGGCTGGCCGCGCTCGCGTGCGTGGTGGCTCTCGCGCTCGCCGGCTGCGGCGAGAAGCACGACGTGCTCCAGCCCACGGGCTCGAAGCACATCGAGCTGATGCTCGACTACTTCCCGAACGCCGACCACGCCGGCATCTACGCCGCGCAGGCCGGGGGCGACTTCAAGCAGGCCGGCCTCGACGTTGCGATCCGCCAACCGCCCGACCCGGCCGCGCCGATCAAGCAGGTGGCGGCGGGACGCGTCGACCTCGCGATCTCCTACGAGCCCGAGGTGCTGCGGGCGCGCGACCAGGGGCTCAGGGTGGTGAGCGTCGCCGCGCTCGTCCAGAAGCCGCTCACCTCGATCATCTCGCTCCCGAAGGCGAAGATCTCCAAGCCGGCGGACCTGAAGGGGAAGACGGTGGGGACGGCCGGGATCGACTACCAGGAGGCGTACCTGAAGACGATCCTCGCCGACGCCGGCGTCAACCCGGCGAGCGTCAAGGTCCGCAACGTGGGCTTCGGCTTCAGCCCCGCGCTGATCACGGGGAAGATCGACGCCGCGCTCGGCGCGTTCTGGAACTACGAGGGCCAGGATCTGAAGCTGCGCGGCAAGCACCCGCGGATCATCCGCATCGAGGACGCGGGCGTGCCGTCCTACAACGAGCTGGTGCTCGTGGCGAACGAGTCGGCGCTTGAGCGCGACGGCGACAAGATCCGCGCTTTCATCGGCGCCGTCTCACGCGGCACCCGTGACCTGCGCACCGACCCCGACCAGGCGATCGAGGGCCTCCTCAAGGCGAACCCCGATCTCGACCCGGAGCTGCAGCGGGCCTCTGTCAAGGTCACCCTGCCGCTGTTCTTCCCGCCCGAGGGGAAGCCGTTCGGCTGGCAGGACCCCGCCCAGTGGGACGAGTTCTCGGCCTGGATGAAGGAGAACCAGCTGCTCGAGAACCCGCCCGACCCGGCGGCGTCCTACGACAACCGGCTGCTGCCCGGAGCGGGGCTCTGAGTCGCGGTTCGGCAAGCGCCGGGCTGTGCCCGGCGCTTCAGCCTCCCTATCTCCCGTTGGGCTGCGGCACGATCCGGATGTAAGGCTTCGGCGACTCCCACTCGCCGAAGATCTCCTTCGCCTCCTCGTCCTTCACCGAGCCGGCGATGATCACGCTCTCGCCCTGCCGCCAGTTGACCGGCGTCGAGACCTTGTGGCTCGCGGTCAGCTGGAGCGAGTCGATCACGCGCAGCACCTCGTCGAAGTTGCGACCCGTCGTCATGGGGTAGACGAGGATCAGCTTGATCTTCTTATCCGGGCCGATGACGAAGACGTTGCGAACCGTCTGGTTCTGCGCCGGCGTGCGCTCGGTGGGATCGCCGTCGACGTCGGCGGGGAGCATCCCGTACGCCTTCGAGACGGCGAACTCCGGGTCGCCGATCATCGGGTAGTTCGGCGCGTAGCCCTGCGTCTCCTCGATGTCGGCGGCCCACTTCTCGTGGTTCTCGAGCGGGTCGACGGAGAGGCCGATGATCTTGACGTTCCGCTTGTCGAACTCTGGCTTGATGCTGGCCATGTAGCCGAGCTCCGTCGTGCAGACCGGGGTGAAGTCCCGCGGGTGCGAGAACAGCACGGCCCAGGAGTCGCCGATCCAGTCGTGGAAGCTGACCTTGCCCTCTGTCGTCTCGGCCTCGAAGTCGGGGGCGGTGTCGCCGATCTGAAGAGCCATTAATCCCTCCGGTTTTTAGGGATTATCCCGATTATGGCGTGCGAAGAGCAGCTTCTGCACGACCGGAGGAGGCATAGGCGGGAACAGCAGCACGACCATGTCGCGGTGCCGCGCTGCAAGCGCGAGGCCGTCGCGAAGCGCGCGAAACCCGGTCGGGAGGCCTCGGCGCGTGATCTTCCCCGCGCGGCTCAGCGCGGCGGTCTCCTCGAGGAACTCCTGCAGCGTCGACGGCGGGCGCGCGTGGCACACCATGTGGACCGTCTCGGTACTCCGGTTCCGGTAGGCGTGACGGCTGCCGGCGGGCACCACGACTGTCTCGCCCGCGGCCGCGGTCCGCCACTCTCGGCCCGCGAGGAAGCTCGGGGTGCCGGAGAGCACCTCGAACCGCTCCTCCATCGCCGGATGGATGTGAGGGGTCACACCGCCGCGCGGATCGAGCCAGATCTCGACGTGAAGCACCTCTCCGCCATCGGGATCGGTGCCGCGGGTGAACTCGAGCCGCTGCCGGAGCACCGGATCTACAACCATGACACGAGTGATATCTAAAGGTCACATGCCTCGCTTCGACCTGTCCGACGGCCTCCAGCTGCGGGTCCTTGAGGAGGCCGACGCCGAGGAGCTCTACGGGGTTGTCGAGCAGAACCGGGCCTACCTCGCTGAGTGGCTGCCGTGGCCGGCCACGCAGACGCTGGAGGCGACGCTCGGGTTCATCAAGAGGACCCGCCACCAGCTCGAGGAGAACGACGGCTTTCAGACGGCGATGCTCCTCGACGGGCGGATGGTCGGCTCGGTCGGCTTCGTCGGCATCAGGTGGGAGGCGCGCGCGACCAGCATCGGCTACTGGCTGGCCGAGGAGCACCAGGGACGCGGGCTGATGACGCGCGCGGTTGGCGCCCTGACGGATCACGCCTTCGCCGAGCTCGACCTGAACCGCGTGGAGATCCAGGTGGCGTCCGACAACCGGCGAAGCCGCGCCATCCCTGAGCGGCTGGGGTTCACGGTCGAGGGCGTGCTGCGCGATTACGAGCGGGTGGGCGACCGCTATCTGGACATCATCGTGTACGGGCTGTTGGAGCGCGAACGACGGCAATGAAGGGGCTCGGTCGGTTTTCCGTCATATAGACCAAAAACCGACCGAGCCTCCCTCAATGCCGTAGTTCAGCCAGCTGGCGACGCCCGACCTAGTCGCCCACCCTCTCCCTCGTCGTCACGAAGATGTCCGCCGTGACGGGGAGTCCGGGGGCACGCCCGAAGTAGAGCGTGGTGCCGTCCCATGACAGCGACGGGCGTGTCTCGTTGGCCGTCGAGTTCACGTTGCCGCCGATGTTGACCGGCGTCGACCAGGGGCCGTTCGGACCGGCGCGGGTGGCGACCCAGAGATCCTGGCCGCCGAACGCCGTCGGCCCTCCGCGGTTTGAGGCGAAGACGACCTCCCGGCCGTCGTGCCGCACGTTCGGCTGGACGTCCACCGCGGCGCTGCTGCTGAGCGACGTCACGAGCTCAGGTGGACCGAAGGACCCGTCGCCGTGCCGCTCACTCTTGTAGATGTCCGCGGCGGTCGAGCTCCCGCTCGAGAAGTACAGCGTCGGCCCGCCCGTCTTGACGTACGACGGGCCCTGCTCGTCGAGCGCTGTGTTGGGGCCGCCGTCGGCCTCGCAGCCGAGGTGCTCAGGCTGCGCCCAGCCCTGTCCGGGGTTCAGGCGCGTCAGGTAGATGTCGCCCAGGCCGCAGGTCACGCCGGGCATGACGCGGCGGCTGACGAAGAACAGGCCGCCGCCCCGAACCGGGGTCGGGCAGAAATCGTCCGCCGTCGAGTTGACCGGCGAGGGCAGGTTCACCGGCGCGCCCCAGGGCGCGTTCTTGGATTCCCGCTCCGCCACCCAGATGTCGATGTCGGTCCGGGTGTCGCCATCGAACCTGGGCCTCGTCGACGCCATGTAGAGGCTGAGCCGGTCGGGCGACTGGATGGGGCAGCCGTCCTGCACCGACGTGTTGAGCAACTCGCTCGTGCCGAGAACGCTCTCCGCGTTCACGGCCGGCGCCCACGGCGAGAATTCGAGCGCCTGCGCGGCCGGGGCAAATGCCGCCGCCACGGCCAGCGCCACACAAATACGGATCGCTGAGATCATCGAGCTCTCCTGTCAGCGGATGGGCTGCGGGTTGTGGCGGGCACGCGGGCGACGCCCGGTGGCGAGCGCCGCTCCGGCACCGATGGCCGCGAGCGCGATCGCGCCGGTGGCGCCGATCCCGGCGTCACCCCAGTTGAAGCCCTGATCGGCTCCGACCTGGACAACGCGCACGGGCACGGGGCGGTCGAAAGCGTCGCCGCGAGCTGCCGGAATGAAGTCCTCGCCCGGAGCCGCCGAGGCGGCCGGCGCGGCGAGTGCGCTGATCGCCGCGGCCAGCGTCAGAGCGCGCGCCGGGCGGAGATTGTGCAGGCTCATTGCCTGCTCCTTTCGCTTGCCGGACCGCGTCGCGATCCGTTTGCGAGAGCCTCCGGCTGCGCTGCAAATGCACGGCAGCAGGCGGTTGCAACTGAGCAAAAACGCCCGGTTGGCGGTAGCGTGGCGCAGGAGCGGACGACGATGACCGAGTTCCGCATACTGGGCCCGCTCGAGGTCCAGGACAATGGGCGGCTGGCCCCGCTCGGGGGCACCAGGCAGCGCGCGGTGCTCGCGATCCTGCTGCTCCATCGCGGCGAGGTCGTCTCCCTGGACCGCCTCGTCGACGAACTCTGGGGAGAGCGGCCACCCGACACGGCGACGAAGACAGTGCAGGTATACGTGTCGCGCCTCCGGAAGGAGATCGGGCAGGGTGTGTTGCTCACGCGGGGCGGCGGGTACGTGCTCGACATCGAGGCCGACCAGCTCGACGCAGCGCGCTTCGAGCGGCTAGCGGCCGAGGGGCGCTACGCGCTGGAGCGCGGCGAGGCGAACGCAGCAAGTGACCTGCTTCGCCAGGCACTCGACCTGTGGAGAGGGCCCGCGCTCGCCGACCTGGCATACGAAGCATTCGCGCAGAGCGAGGTCGCACGCTTCGAGGAGGTCAGGCTGGTCGCGCTTGAGCACAGGATCGAGGCCGATCTCGCGCTGGGCGATCATGCCGGGCTGATCCCGGAGCTCGAGACGCTGGTGCGCGAGCATCCGGCACGCGAACGCCTGCGGGCACAGCTCATCCTGGCGCTCTATCGCGCCGGCCGCCAGGCGGACGCGCTCGCCGGCTACCGGGATGCCCGCCGCGCGCTCGTCGACGAGCTCGGCATCGAGCCCGGCCGCGAGCTCCAGGAGCTGGAGCGCGCCATACTCGCTCAGGATCCGGCCCTCGACGCGCCGAGGCGCCCGTCGCGGCCGGGCGCCGCCGACAGACGGCGCCGCGGTGGAGTGCTTGTCGGCATCGGCGGCGGCCTGCTGCTCGCGGCCGCTGTGGCGGCGGTGTTCGCCGCTGCTGACGACAACCCGGATCCGAAGCGCGCTCCCGGGAACTCGCTCGCCGTGATCGATCCCGACGCCAACGAGCTGGTCGCGACCATCCCCACCGGCGTCCGGCCCTCGGACGTCGCCGCCGGCGCCGGCTACGTGTGGGTCGCCAACGTCGACGACGACACCGTCACACAGATCGCGCCGCGCACGAGACGCGTCGTGAGCACGACTTCTCCGCGCGTGAGCGTGGCTGGCTTGGGGGCCGACGCCGACGCCGTGTGGATAGGGGACGTCCGCCGGACCAGGTTGGCGAAGCTCGACATGGCCTTCCGGTCGGTGCGCCCGGTGCGGCTCGCGCGGGATCATGCGGGCGTCGGCCAGTTCGACCAGGACCCGGTGGCGATCGGCTACGGCTCGGTGTGGACCGGACGAACCTACGGAGCCGTGGCCCGGGTGGACCCGACGAGGGGCGAGGTCGTCGAGACGTTCTCGGTGGGGAACGACCCCAGCGCGATCGCCACCGGCGCCGGCAGCGTCTGGATCACCGACGACACGGACAACACGGTGACGCGTCTCGACCCCGCCAACGAAGGCGCTGTGGTCGGAACGACCTCGGTGGGACAGGGTCCGCGAGCGGTCGCCGTGGGCGCCGGCGCAGTATGGGTCGCGAACACGCAGGACGACACCGTCTCGCGGATCGATCCCCGCACCGCAACCGTGACCCACACAATCCCCGTCGGCCGACGGCCCACCGGCGTGGCGGTCGGCGACGGGGCGGTGTGGGTCGCGAACAGCCTGAGCGGCACGGTCGACCGCATCGACCCTCAGACCAAGCGCGTCGAGGAGACGGTGGAGGTGGGCCAGGCCCCGCAGCGGGTGGCCGTCGCGCACGGGCTCGTATGGGTCAGCGTTCAGCACAGGGCGCGTGCTGCGCCGCCTCCACGCGATGCGCCGGGCGGCGTGGCCCGCCTGCTGATCGCGTCCGATGGCGGCCCCGCCGATCCGGCGCTCGACCTCAACCTCCAGCGCAAGGGCGCCACCTGCGCGCTGCTCTACAACTACCCGGACAGGCCGTTCCCCGAGGGGGCAAGGCTGCGGCCCGAGGTCGCACGCGGGCAGCCGTCGGTCTCCGCCGACGGCCTGACGTACACATTCAGGATCCGCCCAGGATTCGCTTTCTCACCGCCGTCGAACGAGCCCGTGACGGCGGCGGCGTTCGAGCGCGCGATAGAGCGGGCGCTCGATCCAACGCTCGGATCGTTCGCCGCCGAGCTCATCGGCGACGTTGCGGACGTCAGCGCGCGAGGCAACGCGCTGAGGCTTCGCATGAAGACACCCGCCCCGAACATCACCTCGCGGCTCGCCGCCCCGTACTTCTGCGCGGTGCCGCCCGACACTCCGGTTAGGCCCGAGGGCGTGGATGCCGTCCCAACGGCGGGGCCCTACTACGTCGCGTCGCACGTGCCCGGGCGGAGCCTGGTGCTCCGCCGCAACCCAAACTACGGCGGGCCGCGCCCGAGCCGGCTGGCCGAGATCCGCTACAGCGTCGTCCCGCCGAAGCGCGCCGTGGCGGCGGTGGAGGCGGGGCGCGCCGACTACCTGGAGCTCCACCCGCCGGGCGACCCCGGGGTGTCCGTGGCGACGACGCGCAGGCTCGCGGCCCGCTACGGACCTCGCAGCGACGCCGCACGCGCAGGCCGCCAGCAAGTCTTCACCCAGCCCGCGCCGAACATCTACTACTTCGCCTTCAACACCCGGCGCGGACCGTTCAAGGACGTCCGTCTGCGAAGGGCCGTCAACTTCGCGATGGACCGCCGCGCGCTCGCGCTCCATACGGGCGGTGGGGAGGTCGGGCGGCCGACGGACCAGTACATCCCGCCCGGCCTGCCGGGCTTCGAGGATGCCGCGGTCTACCCGCTGGGCGGCCCGGACCTGGCCGCCGCACGCCGGCTCGCGGGGAACACGCCGCGCCGCGCCGTCCTCTATACCTGCGACTTCGCGGACTGCTCCCACCACGGCCAGATCCTCAGGTCGAACCTCAGGGCGATCGGAATCGACCTCGAAGTGCGCGAGTTCTCGATCCCGGAGCTATTCGAGCGGCTCAGGAGACCGGGCGAGCCCTTCGACATCGGCTACTCGAACTGGTTCTTCGACTACGCCGACCCGTTCAGCTACATCAACCTCCAGTTCGGCGACCAGGCGTTCTTCCCGGCCCTGTTCCGCGACCCGGACTCGCAGCGGCGGATGAACGCGGTCGCCCGCCTCTCCGGCGACAGGCGGATGCGTGCCTATGCCACGCTCGACCGCCAGCTCGCGGCGGGCCCGGTACCCGCTGCGCCGTTCGCCACGGGAACCAAGATCCACTTCCTCTCAGCGCGCATGGGCTGCCAGGTGCTGCACCCGATCTACGGCCTCGACCTGGCGGCGCTCTGCATTCGGCGCGGCTAGCTCTCGTCCAGCTCCAGCGACAACGAGTTGATGCAGTAGCGCTGCCCGGTCGGCGCCGGGCCGTCCGGGAACACGTGGCCGAGGTGGCTCCCGCAGCGCGCGCAGGTGACCTCGGTGCGGATCATCCCGAGGCTTCGGTCCTCGTGGAGCTCCACCGCGTCCGCCACGGCGGGCTCGGTGAAGCTCGGCCAGCCTGTGCCGGAGTCGAACTTGGCGTCGGAGCTGAACAGCTCCTGGCCGCAGGCGCCGCAGCGGTAGATCCCGTCTTCCTTCGAGTACGTGTAGGCGCCCGTGAAGGGCGGCTCGGTGCCCTGCTCACGCAGAACGTGGAAGCGCTCGGGCGAGAGCTCCTCGCGCCACTCGGCCTCTGTCTTCTCCAGCTTCTCGGTCACGGCGCGAACCTCCGGTTTAGGGCGTACCAGCCTGCAAGAGCAGCGTACTCGGCGTAGGGCGCGAAGAACTCGCGCACCTCGTCCTCGGTGGCCCGCCGGCCCAGCCCCGCGGCGAGCCCGACGAACTTCAGGTACGCCACGTCGAGCGCGGGCAGCTGGTCGTCGCGGCCCTGCCCCGCCACCGCGAGCATCTCGAGCGTCCAGCTGCCGATGTTCGGGATCGAGCGGAGGCGGCGCCAGGCGGGCTCGTGCTCGCTGAGGTCGGCCCGGCCGGACGCCACCTCGCGCGCGGCCCGGATCAGGGCGATCGAGCGCTTCGGCGCGAGCCCGCAGGCGTCCAGCTCGGCCGGCGAGCGGACCGCCAGGCGCTGGGCGGACGGCGGCGAGCGCAGCGTGCCGCAGGTGCTCGCGCGCCCGTGCCGGCGTACGATCCGGCGCTGGATCGCGGCGGCGCGGCCCGACTCGATCAGCTGCTCGCAGACCGCCCAGGCGAGCGCCTCGAACGGCTCCGGCCGGCGCCGCGGGCGCAGCCACGGCCTCCGGCGGATCACGGGCCCGATCAGCGGGTCCCAGCGGAAGCGCCGGTGGAAATCGCTCAGGTCGTGGTCGGTCCCAAGCGCAAAGCGCATGCGCTCCACCGCCGCGGCGGCCGCGCCGCTCGACTGGGCCTCGGCCCGGATCCGGACGGCGCTGCCCGCCGCCCAGGCGCGGACGACCACCTCCTCGTCGCCGATCCAGAGCGCCCGTGTGAGGGCGCCGTCCCGAACCACCATGACCCCGTCCCGCCCCGGTCCGGGAAGCCGGTACGGGTGGAGGGGTACTACGTCGCGCTCGACTGTGAGGGCTATCGGTCCTTCAGGAGGTGGATGTCTACGAGGAAGGAGCGCGAGGCGGCGATCTCGGCCTTCTTGCGACGGCCGAGCCGGAGCGACGCGGGCTTCGGACGCCGAAGCACGCGCACCGTCAGAAAGGTCAATACGCCGAGCAGAAAGCCGCCGGTGGCCGCCGCGACCGCCGCCGGCAGCGAGACCTCGGGGCGGCGCTGGATCGGGCGAGGCTCGGCGAGAACGGGCAGATTGTCGGGCACGGCGGCCAACGTATCAAAGCACCCGCTCGTAAACGCGGTACTTCTTCACGATCTCGCCTCCCATGGCCTCCATGGCGCGATTCATGGCCTTGTTCGTCTCGAGGATCCAGCCCATCTCCCCCCACTTGATCCTCGTCACCTCGGACATCTCGAAGTGCTCGGCGTACAGCCCGGCCGCGACGCCGGTGTGCTGGTAGGCGGGCCGCACGCCCAGGAACCCGACGCGGCAGCGGTCCACGATCCGGCGCCGGTTCACGTAGTGCCACCAGCCGGTCGGGAACAGTCGGCCGTTCATCCGCTTCAGCACCTGGTTGATGTCCGGAACCGTGATCGCCATCCCGACTGTCTTGCCGTCACCGTCCTCGGCGATCATGAACCAGGGCTTGTCGAAGACGAGCTGCAGCTCCTGCGCGTACGCGTCCAGGTCCGCCTCCGAGTACGGAACGAAGCCGAAGTTGCGCGCCCACGCCTCGTTATAGATCTCGGCGAACGCGTCGAGGTCACGGCGCAGCCGCAGGCGGCTCATCTTCCTGATGCGTATGCCGTGCTTCGGCTCGAGCTGCTTCGCGAGGTCCCAGATGATCGGCTTCACCTTGTCGCGGCCCGATATGTGGAGCGACCACATGAACGTGTCCACCGCCTTCTCGAGGCCCGCCTCCTCGAGCAGCCGCCGGTAGTACGGCGGGTGCCAGGCCTGGCGAATCATCGGCTCGTGCTCGAAGCCCTCGATCAGGACGCCGCTCTCGTCGTTCATCGTGAAGTCCATCGGGCCGACCATGCGGTCGCGTCCGCGCTCGCGAAGCCACGCCTCCGCCGCCTCCAGGAGGGCCGTCGCCGCGCCGGGGTCGTCCTCCAGCTCGAGGAAGCCGAACATGCCCCACGCGTTGTCGTGGAACGCGTTGAACGCGCTGTCGATCTGGGCGCTGATCCGGCCCACCACGCGCCCCTCGCGCCGCGCCAGGAAGAGCTGCGCCTCGCCGTGTTTGAAGAACGCGTTGAAGCGCGGGGTGAGAAACAGCCTCCGCTCTATCCGCAGCGGGGGAATCCACTTTTCCTCGTTAGAGTGCAGCCGGAACGGAAGCTCGATGAACTCGCGCACATCCGCGCGCGAGGCGACGGGCTCCACCTCGACTGACACGGCGCGGGACTGTATATGCCGACTGCTATCGACCTTTTCGACAAGGCTCGCCGTCACGAGCGGCTCGAGCAGCTCCAGGCCGCTCGCGACCACGACCTGATGCCGTACTTCCGTGTCCTCGAGGGCCCGGCCGGGCCGGTGGTGCAGATGGAGGGCCGCCGGCGCATCATGCTCGGCTCGAACAACTACCTCGGCCTGACGGGCGACGCACGCGTGAAGGACGCGGCTCGCGAGGCCCTGGAGTACTTCGGCACCGGCCTGACCGGTTCGCGCTTCCTCAACGGGACGCTGTCGCTCCACCTGGAGCTCGAGCGCCGGCTCGCCGACTGGATGGGCACCGAGGACGCGCTCGTCTTCACGACCGGCTACCTGGCGAACACCGGGGCGATCGGCACGCTGCTCGGCCCCGGCGACACGGTGATCTGCGACTCCGGGGACCACGCCTCGATCCTTGACGCCGTCTCGATGTCGCGCGCGCGCATCCGGCCGTTCCGGCACAACCGGCTCGACAGGCTCGAGTCGATGCTGAAGCGCGCCGAGTCGGACGGCGGCGGCGTTCTCGTGGTCGTGGACGGCGTCTTCTCGATGGAGGGCGATCTCGCCCCCGTGCCTGACATCGTTGCGCTCTGCCGCGAGCACGGCGCGCGCCTGATGGTGGACGAGGCACACGGCGTCGGCGTGCTCGGCGCGCGCGGCGCCGGCGCCTGCGAGGCGTACGACGTCGAGGACGAGGTGGACCTGCGGATGGGGACCTTCTCGAAGTCGCTCGCCTCGTGCGGCGGGTTCGTCGCGGGCCCCAGCGACGTCATCGACTTCCTGCGCGTCCAGTCGCGCTCGTTCATGTTCACCGCGGCGGCGGTGCCGGCCGCGATCGGCGCGGCCATGGGCGCGCTCGAGATCATCCGCTCCGACGAGGGGCCGCAGCTCATGGCCAAGGTCCTCGACAACGCTCGCTACCTGCACGACGGGCTCGCGCGGCTCGGCTACCAGGTGATGGAGCCGTGCCGGCTGCCCGACGGCTCGGAGGTGATCACCCCGATCGTGCCGGTGCTCGTGGGCGACGACTGGAAGGCCGTAATGCTCTGGAAGGCGCTGTACGACGCCGGCGTGTACGTGAACGTCGCGATCCATCCGGCGGTGCAGCGCGGCGGCGCGCTGCTGCGCACGAGCGTCATGGCCACGCACGAGCGGGACCACCTCGACCGCGCCCTCAACGTCTTCGATGACGTCAAGGACGCGGTCGAGAGTGCACAGCCTCCCGTCTAGTTGCGCAAGCACCCGGCGATGCCCGGCGCGCCGCGATGGTGTTCGCTCCCCTGGTACGTTCAGTACCCCCGAAGGCGGGGCCTCCGTCCTCGATCGCCCGCGAGCGTCATCCCGCCCGCGGAGAACCGAATCAGTTCGCCTGGCTGGGAGCCTCGGAAGCTCGTGCAGCGGCGCGCCCACGCACCCGGCCGGCGAGTCCCGCGAGCCCCGGCGGCAGCCGTCCGTCAGTCGACAGCCACGAGCCGGCGAGGATCAGGAGTAGGCCGGCGACGACTCCGGTGGTGACGCTCTCGTCGAGAATTGCGACGCCGAGAGCGAGTGCCACCACCGGGTTGATGTAGGTGATCACGGTGGCCCTGCCGGGCCCGACCTCGGCGATCAGGAGGAAGAAGAGCAGGAAGGCGAGCGCCGAGCACAAGAGGCCCAGCACCACCACCGATGCGAGCGTGTCCGCCGACGGCACCGAATCGGGCAGGTCCACGGCCGCGAACGGGGTGACCAGGAGGGCCGCGATCCCGACCGACGCCGCGACCGGCCCAAGCGGCTCGACGTCCGAGAGGCGCCGCTTCACGATCATCGGCCCGATCGCGTAGAGGAAGGCCACGACGAGGATCGCGAGCGCGCCCAGCAGCTCGTCGCCCTTGCCGCCGATGTCGATCCCCACGAGCGCCACGACGCCCGCGAAGCCGATCAGCATCCCGACGAGGCGAATGGCGGTCGGCCGCTCCGAGTGATCGAAGCGGGTGGCGAGCAGCGCCACGAACAGCGGGACCGTGGCTATCAGGATCGCGGCGAACGAGGAGCTCACGTGCACTTCGCCGAAGCCGAGCAGCGGCCACGGGACGGCCATCTCCACAGCCGCGAAGACCGTGAGGATGCGCCAGCGCTCGCGCAACCCGCGGAGCGCGCCGAGTTTCCACGCCAGCGGCAGCAGCACAACCGCCGCGAGCGTGAGCCGCGACCAGGCCACGAGGCTCGGGGAGATCTCGTCCACCGCGATCTTGATGAAGAGGTACGGCATCCCCCAGATCACAGAGACGGCCGCGAACAGCGCCCAGGCCCGCGCGCTCACGAGACGGCCCTCAGCCCCGCAGCAGTCGCCGCCGCCACCACCACGACGACCAACAGCGGCGCCCGAAGCACGATCGCGACGCCCGCCGCCAGGAGGCCGGCGGCGCGCTCGTCGAGCACGAGCGCGTCGTCGCTCGCGAATGCCTGAGTCGCGACCAGCGCCGCCAGCACGGCCGGCGCGAGCAGGTCGACCACGCGCGCCGTGGGCTCGGGCAGCTCCCGTCCCGCCGCCAGCACCGGTCCGCTCGCCTTGATCGCGACCGTCGCGAGCCCGACGAGGAGGACACACCACCAGACGATGCTCATGTGGCGAGTCCCACCAGGCTCGCGGTGGTGGCGGCGATGACGGGGACCCCCGGCGGCGCGACCGGGATCAGAAGCAGAGCGATCAGCGCCCCGAGCGCCGCGGCGCTCGCCGGCCTGGAGCCACGCCGGGCGAGGGGCGCGAGCAGCGCGAGGAACAGGGCCGGGAAGGCGGCGTCGAGGCCGAGCGTCGACGGGTCGGTCAGGCTGTCGCCGGCGAGGACGCCGGCGATTGTGCCCGCGTTCCAGCCCAGGTAGAGGAGGGCGCCCGCACCGACGAGCACCTTCCTGTCGAAGCCGCCCTCGCGGCTCGAGAGCGCCCAGCTCTCGTCCACGAGCAGCTGCGCCTCGACAAGTCGCCGCAGCGGCCCGCCGCGGAACGCTCCGGAGGCCGCCACGGCCATCGGGACGTAGCGCCCGTTGAGGAGGACGGCCGCGCTGATCGCCGCCGCCGCCGTGCCGCCGGCGCCGAGCACGGAGACGACCGCGAACTGCGCCGAGCCCGCGAACGTGGTCGCCGACATGACCACGGCGGCAGCCGCGTCGATGCCCGCGGCGTGCGCCAGCACGCCGAACGACGCGCCGAACGCCACGATCGCGGGCATCAGCGGCAGGATCGCCCTGAAGCCGTCGCGATAGGTGCCTTCGGTCATCGACCGATCAGGCTACCCGGCGCCTCCGGTCTGCCCTTGTCTGCATGGACCTCGCGACGGCCCAGCTGAGTGCGGCGTTCATGCAAGTGCCTCCTGTCGTGCTGATCTCACTCGTTCAACGCTCGTCGTGGAGCATCCGTGAGATAACCGCCTAAATCGTTATGACGGAATGATACCACCGGCTAAACTGTTTTGACAGTTATGGCCCCCGGCGAGTCCACCCCGGCCAAGACGGCCCCCCAGCCGCTCTACCTCGTGCAGCGGTTCGTGAACAGCGTCGACCTGGAGAGCGGCGAGGACGAGCTGACCAGCCCCGGCGCCCTGCGCGGCTGGCTCGCCGAACACGGGCTGATGGACAGCGGCGAAACCGTGAGCGGCGCCGATCTCGCACGGGCGCTCGACGTGCGCGAGGGCCTGCGTGCCGTGCTCCGCGGGAACAACGAGCTCCCACTCGACGAGCAGGCGGTCGAGCGGCTCGATCGCGCAGTCGGCCGCGCCGCGGTTCGCGTGCGGTTCGAACCGGGGCGCGACCCCGAGCTCGTGACCGACGCCAGCGGTGTGGACGGGGCGATCGCGCGCCTGATGGCGATCGTGGCAGCCGCGGTCGAGCACGGAGACTGGGAGCGGCTCAAGGCGTGCCCCCGGGAGGACTGCGAGTGGGCCTTCTTCGACAAGTCGAAGAACCGCTCAGGCCGCTGGTGCTCGATGGACTCCTGCGGCAACATCGAGAAGGCCCGGGCCTTCCGCGAGCGGAGGCGCGCCCCGCGCCGCTAGCCCTCGAGCGTGTGGACCTTGAACAGGTTGGTGCCGCCGGCGCTCCCCGCCGGCAGCCCCGCCGTGATCCCGATCTTGTCGCCCGCCTGCGCGAAGCCCTCGCGCTTGGCGACGTCCGCGCACTCCTCGATCAACCCGAGCGTGTCCATCGGCTCCTCGTTCAGCCGCGGATGCACTCCCCACAGAAGCCGGCAGCGGCGCACGACGTCCTTGCGCGGCGACAGCGCCAGCACCGGCGCCTTCGGCCGGTATGCGGAGATCAGCGCCGCCGTCGTCCCGGTGTTCGTCGGCGAGACGATGCACTTCAGCCCCAGCTGGTAGACCGCCCCCACCGCGCCGAAGGCGATGGCGTGGTACTGGTTGTTCGCCTGCGGACCGCGCTCCGCGAGCCAGCGTCCGTAGGGCAGCTCGCGCTCGATCGTCTGCGCGATCGAGGCCATCATCTGCACAGCCAGCACCGGGTGCTTCCCGACGGCGGTCTCCTGGGAGAGCATCACGGCGTCCGTGCCGTCGAAGATCGCGTTCGCGACGTCCGCGACCTCGGCGCGCGTCGGGCGCGTCGAGTGCACCATCGACTCGAGCATCTGAGTGGCGGTGATCGTCGGCTTCGCGCGCCGTCCCGCGAGCGCGAGCAGCCGCTTCTGCACGAGCGGCACCTCCTCGATCGGCAGCTCGATGCCGAGGTCGCCGCGGGCAATCATGATGCCGTCGGCCGCGTCGATGATCTCCTCGCCGTTGGCCGCGGCCTGCGGCTTCTCGACCTTGGCGATCAGGGGCACCTCGACGCCGCGCCTCGCGAGGTGCTCGCGCACCGGGTCAAGGTCCTCGCGGCGTCGCACGAAGGAGAGGGCGAAGAAGTCGACGCCCAGCTCGATGCCCGCGTCGATGAAGCTGATGTCCTCCTCGCTGACGGCCGGCAGCGAGACGGTGACGTTCGGGAGGTTGAGGCCCTGGCGTGAGGCGACGCTGCCGCCGACCTCGACCTTCGTGACCACGTCGCCGTCGTTCACGGACCCGACCCGGAGCCGCACCGCGCCGTCGGCGAGGTACAGCACGTCGCCGGGGTCGACGAGCTCGGCGAATCCCTCCCAGGCGACCGGCAGCCGCTCCGCCGTCCCCTCGACGGCCTCGGGCGTGAGCACCACCAGCGAGTCTCGGGACAGCTCGGCCACGCCGCCGGAGACGGGGCCGATCCGGAGCTTCGGCCCGGGCAGGTCGCCGAGGATCGCGATGTCCCGGCCCGCGCGCTCGGCGCTCTCGCGAATGGCCGCGGCGATCTCGGCGTGCTGCTCCCGGTCCCCGTGGGCGAAGTTCAACCGGGCGACGTCCATGCCGGCCGCGACCATCTGCTCGAGGACGTCCGGGTCCTTCGAGGCGGGGCCAATCGTCGCGACGATCTTCGTCGAGCGCATGCGTTTTGAACGTTACCCACGAAAAGCCCGCTCTTAGCGGGCGGAAGCCGAAACCCGCAGTTGACGCTCAGCGCGAGACGGGTTTTGATGGGCGACGGCTTCAGAGCAACTGGAAATCGCGTGTCTGGCCCACCCGCTCACGTGTTTCGCCTCTAGGTCGCTCTGTCGCTCCGGGGTATCTGCAGAAGTAGTTCGAGATCGCACCTAGTGCGGGGAGGTCTGATGGGCAAGTCGGCCACGATCGACGCTGGTCAAGAGCAGCATTTGCAGGCGCTGGAGTACGCGAACCGCGTACGCCTCGCCCGGGCTCGGATGAAGCGTCGGATCGCAGCGGGCGAGCTCTCCGCCGCTGAGGTGGTCCTCAGCTGCCCGTGGCAGGCCCACAGCATGTCGATCAGCGACCTGCTGATGAGCCAGAAGCGTTGGGGCCGGGCTCGGTGCAGGAGACTGCTCGTCTCCCTCGGCGTTCCCGAGAACAAGCAGGTCGGGACGCTGACCGAGCGCCAGCGCCTGGCGCTAGCCGCTGTGCTCACCGCTAAGAACGCCCCGGCAGGGCAGTCGGACTCCGTGCCGCACGCTGAGGCGACGCGTACGCCCACGTCTCCCGCGCGGGCCGCGCTGGCGACTCGCGAACGCGCACTCACGGCCGCCTGACCGGAGGCAGGCTAGGGCGGCCGGGGAGAGGCCGGCCGCCCTACGCCGTTCGGCAAGCATCGGGCCGTGCCCGATGCAGCCCTGCTCAACTCGCTATCTCGACGATGTGGCCGTCGGGGTCCCTGAGGTAGATGGACTTGAAGTCCGAGCGGTCCATCACCTCGGTCGTCGGGATCCCGCGCGAGACCAGGTAGTCGCGCCAGGCCGCGAGTTCGGCCTCGCTCTCCACCGCGAGCGCGAAGTGATGCGTCGAGCCACGCCCGACCGTCCCCTCGTCGAGGTCGGGGTACTCGAGACATGTGATGAGCGTCCCCGGACTGCCCTCGGCGTCGCCGAAGACGAAGTGCCTCGCCGACTGGTCGTCGTCGTTCACCGTCTGCTTCACGAGCCGCATCCCGAGCACGTTCCTGTAGAAGGCAAGCGAGCGCTCGACGTCCGCCACGAGCAGCGTGACGTGGTGGATGCCCGCGATCCGCATGCGGCGCTCGTTCATCGGAAGCCCAGTCCCCCGGAGCGGCGCTTGAACAGCTCTCGCATCGCGTAGAACGTAGCGGCGAAGACGGCCAGCCCGAGCGCGACCAGCACCCAGACCTTTACCGGCCCGAGACCTAGCGCGACGACGGTGACCGCGACGAACGCCGCCACCCCGGCGAGCAGGGACGAGTGCGACCGGTAGCCCGCCATGTGCTCGCGCAGAGCAAGCTCGCCCCCGCCGAGCGACGCGATCACGAGCCCGCCCGCGAGCATCTCCCCGCCGCCGGAGCCGCGCGCGGCGCCCCAGAGGATGAGCACGATCCCCAGGAGGATCACCAGCTCCGAGAGCGGGAAGCTGCCCCAGGGCGCCGGCGGCCGCCCTGTGTTCGCCCGTCGCGGGCGCGGGCTTACCGCGCGCTCGCGGCGCGCGGCGTCGCGCTCGGCGCGGGTCGAATCACCGCGCTTGCGGCTGCGCCTTCCCATTCAGGCGGCTAACGGGCAGCCGGAGCTGATGACCACGCGCCACCAGCCCATGAGCATTCCGATGAAGCTCCAGCGTGGGCGCACGTGCCAGTGCCGGCAGCCGCGCTCGCCGATGTCCTCGGCGGACACGCGCCGCCACTTGTGGCGCTCGGGCTGGAGCAGCATCTCCTCGATCAGGCGCCGGTTCTGCTCCTCGACCCAGGTGCGGTCGGACAGCGTCCGGCGCGCGTCGGAGACTCGCAGCGCCAGGTCGTCGCGGAGCTCCTCGAGCTCGCCCAGCGACAGCAGTCTCGGCCCGCCGCCGCGGCCCGCGACCACCGGGCGTGGCAGCTCGGTGCGCGGCCACATGGCGCAGAACACCTGGCCGAGCTCGCTCTCGAGCCGGGCGATCTGGTCGAGCAGCGTCTGGCGGGCGGCGCGCTCGTCGGGCTGGACGAGGGGGACAGGCTCAAGTAGGGGGACAGGCTCAAGCCTGTCCCGATCGCGACTGTGCGGCCTGTCGAGGACGTCAGGCACGAGGTCTCAAGTGTAAAGCGTTTCCGCCGCGCACCACAGCGCCTCCTCGAGGCAGATCCGCGGCACTCCCTTCACACCGATGGCGCACATCACGAGGCGCGCGGTGTTCGGCGTGACGCCCGCGTCATGGCCGACCTCGCCGAGGACGAGCGCAACGGGGCGCTCCCCGTCCGCGACCACCAGCTGGCGCGCCGACAGCGGCCGCACCCCCGCGAGCATCTCTCCGGCGCGCGCGAGGCGCAGCCCGAGCTCGCCGCCCACGCGTCCTGCGTCCAGCGCGATCAGCGGCACCCCGGTCTCGGCGATCGCGATCGTCAGCGCGTCGTCCACCAGGTTCTCGCTGTGGAGGCCGCCGTGCTTGAGCCGGCGGAGCGCCACCGCCTCCACCGGGGTCCGGTCGTGGTCCGGGTCGATCCCCACCTGCCGGGAGAACACCCTGTAGGCCCAGGGGACGGGGTCCTGGCGCATGTGCACGACCTTCCCGCCGGTGTAGCGGTCGGCGAGCATGCGCAGCCGCGCCTTGACCGTGTCCGGCGAGCCGGCGGGACGCACGTCGACGCCGGCATGCACGAGGCTGAGCTCGGGAAACTCCTCGGCGAGCTCGGGCTCCACCCAGCCGTCGACCAGCTCGAGCTCGATCTCGGTCATCCGACGAGCCGCCTGGTCTTCTGGCGGAGCTGCGCCTCGGTCAGGTTGCCCACGTCCGTGGAGCGGACGCGACCGTTCCGCGCGAAGACCGTGATCGGGCACACCCCGACCCCGTACAGGTTCACGAGCGAGCCGTCCGTGTCCACGGCAACCGGCTGACGCCAGCGTCTGGCGCGCGCCAGGTTCTTCGCCTCGTCCTTGCTGTCGCCGCTCAGCACCGTCACGAACTTCACTCCCGGGAAGTCGCTCGTGATCCTCTCAACCCGGTCCACCTGCGGCTCGCAGTCGGTGCCGCGTGTGACCACGAATGTCATCACGCGGACGCCGCGCTCGTCGGGGCAGACCTTCACGATCCCGCTACCTCTAACCGCGCACGCGGGAATCGGCCCGGCGTTCTTGTTGCACGGCTCCTTCTGGCACACGTTGGCATCGCCCTCCTTGTTGCCGGCCGCGGCGGGCGCGGCGAACGCGGGCAGCGGCTGCCCGGGCTCGGGGCCCTTCAGGCCCTTGCCCTGGTTCGGAAGCGTCTCGGCGAACAGCAGCACGCCCAGCCCCATCAGGAGGACGAAGCCGACGGCCCACGCGTACTTGTTGCCGGGGCGCGGCACCTCGGGGCGGCGCGCGGGCTCCGGGTGCGTGCGGTCGCGCTCGGCGAGCCGCTCACCGATCGAGAGGTCCTCGAACCGGTCTCGCTCCTCGTGCTCCTCGGTCACGGCGCGTCCGGCTGGGCGCGGCGCGGCCTGACAGCCCCCAGCCGGTCGCGCACGCGGAAGGGGCCGTGCTCCTCGGCCCAGAGGAGCGCCGCCGGCAGCACGATCATGACGCCGAGCAGCGAGACGGTCAGGTCCACGACGGTCACGATCCCGAAGTCGCGCAGCATCCGGATGTCGGAGAACACGAGCGCGGCGAAGCCCGCGATTGCGGTCACGCCGGAGGCCAGCACGGCTGCGCCCGTGGACGCGTAGGCGAGCTCGATCGCCCGAGCAGGCCCGGCGCCACCGTCGCGCTCCTGGCGATAGCGCGCCGAGAGCAGCACGCTGAACTCGGTCGAGATCGCGATCACGAGCGCGCTCAGGGTGACCGACATCGGGTTCAGGTCCACCTCGAGCGGGCCGGGCAGAAGGCCGAGCAGGAACACGACGAGGCCCGACCAGCCGGTGGCGAGCGCGATCGGGATCAGCGGCACCACGGCCTCGCGAGCCGAGCGGCGGGCCGCGAGCAGCACCAGGAAGACGCCGGCCAGGGCGGCGAGCAGCGTGAGCGCTCGGCGCCAGGGCGACGACAGCGCCCCGTTCGCCTCGGCCGCGAGCACCGGCAGGCCCACGACGGACGCCTCCACGCCGGGCGGCGGCTTGAGCCGAGCCTTGAGGTCGTCCACCACGTCCTTCTGGCGGGCGAGCGGCATCAGCCGGATGCCGAAGGCGAGATTCGCCGTCCTGCGATCGGCCGTCACGACCCCCTGTGAGAAGTACGGGGGCACGGCGTCGAGCAGTTGCCGCACGCGCCCCTGGCCGGCCGCCGAGAACAGGTCCGGAAGCGACAGCGCCGGGCACAGCTCGGGCGCGTCCCGCTTCTGCGTGCAGCGCTTGCCGGGCTGGTAGCCGTGCGCGCGCAGCACGCCCTCCTGGAATTTCGTCATCCAGGCGACCACCTTGGGGTCGGTGACGTCGTCGGCGCGAATCGTCACGTCGATCTCGCCCGACACGCCCGTCTCCGCCTGCAGCACGTTCACGTCCTTCAGCGCCTGGAGATCCTGCGGGACGAGCTCGCGGACGTCCGACACCACCTCGCTCTGCGTGTCCAGCGCGAGGCCGACGATGGCCACCGCCAAGCCGATCGCGAGCACCCTGCGCGGTCTCGCGAGCGCGAGCCCGAGCGTGCGCCACGAGCGGTCTGCGAGCCACTCCCGGGCGGCGTGCAGGCGCGGGTGCTCGCGCAGGGCCGCGAAGCGGCCCCGGCGGGGCGGGGCGTCCGGGCGGCTAAAGCGCGCCAGCGCGGCGAACCCGGCGCAGAGGGTGCAGGCGAGCGCCACCACTATGCCGACCACCAGCAGGGCGCCGAAGCCGCGCACCATCGGCACGGGCGAGAGCAGCAGCACGAGGAAGCCCGTGGCGGTAGCGAGCCCGGCGGTCAGGATCGTGGGCCCGCCGGCGGCGACGGCCGCGACGGCCGGCTCGCGCTCGCCGCGCTCGACGGCCTCTCCCCACCTCGCCTGGAACTGAATCGCATAGTCCACGGCCAGGCCGATCAGGACGGGCAGGGCGGCGATCGAGGCCATCGTGAGATCGCCGCCGGCCACCTCGAGCGCGCCGAACGTCATGGCAGCGGCCGCCAGTGCGAGCGCGAGTGGCAGCAGCCGCAGGCTAGCCCTGAACACGAGCGCGAGCGTCGCCGCCATCAGGAGCAGCGCGGCGCCGAGCAGCACGAAGATGGCCGTCTGCACCGAGTCCGCGAGCCCGGCCGCGACCACGGGCACTCCGGTCACGATGTACTCGGCGCCCTTGCGCGGCCGGAACAGCTTCTCGGAGGTCGCCGTCCTGATCAGGTCGATCGCGCGCCCCCGCTCGGAGTCGGTGAGATCCGGGCGCAGGCGTATCTGGATCAGCGCCGCGTCCTTCGACGGGAACAGGTACGCGAAGCGCGACTTCGGGAGGCCTGGCTCGCCGGTCGTCCGGTCGAACACGAGCGCCGACACGAACGCCGGGTCGTTGATCCGCGGCACGCCGCTGAGCCCGTAGCGGAGTGCCGTGCTGAGCGTGTCGCTGATGAACTTGGCCTGCACCGCCTGGGCCGCCGAGCGCGCCAGCCGCCGCTGCTCGGCCGGCGGGTCGCCGCGGCGCTTCGAGAGCCGGCGTGCGGCTTCGGCGGCCTGCTGCGCCTGGACGGCCGCTCGCTGCTGCTGGCGGGCGAGCTCGGTGCCGATCTGGCGCACGGCGGTGTTGATGAAGGTGCCGGGCCCGTATACAACCCGCGCGGGATCGAGCTCGGCGATCTGGCGGCAGACCGGCGGCAGGCTCCCAAGCCCCTGCTTGTTATCCGGCACGTTCCCGCTCAGGCAACCCTCGAGCCGGATCAGCCGGCCCAGGTCGGACGTCAGGACGGTCCTCGAGAGGTCGCCCTTCACGAGCACGAGGATCGGCTCGTCGCCGAAGTCCTTCTTGAAGCGCTCCGTCTCCTTGAACGTGTCCGAGCCCTGGTTCACGAGCGTCGAGGTGGCGGCGCTCGGCTCGAGCCGCAGCGCCAGCACGGCAGCGCCCAGCGCCAGCACGGCGGTCACCGCGAGCACCGGCAGCGGATGCCGGGTAACACCCTCCACGAGGCGCCGAAGAACGCGCTCGATCACGCCCGTCAGCTTAGGGAGAGGGAACGGCTCAGGGCAGCGGTTCCACGCGTGGGTAGCGGCCCGGCTGCCCAACCAGGCGGCCCAGCGGCGCCTGCTCCACGCATGGCGGCGCCCGGCCCTCGTTGCCGGTGCCGATCCCGAACACGAAGCGCTTGATCTCGTCGGAGAGGCGCTGGTTCATGAACTCGTTCGGCGGCGGCGGTGTCGGCGTCGGATTCGACGTGCAGAGGTAGTTGCCGAACACGGGCAGCGGCTGGCCCTGCGCGAGCCGGTCGTACGCTCCCGGCTCGGTGTACGGGTTGTAGCGGTTCGTCCCCAGCCGGTGCGGATAGCCGGTCATGATCTCGGGGTTGAGCGGGTTCATTACGCGCAGGTAGTGGATGACCTGCGGGGTCGCGAATCCGCTGCCGACGGCCTGCGTCACCGCCGAGTCGTTCCCGAAGAACGCGGCGATCTCGCGCCGGTAGACGCCCAGGTAGTCGACGATCGGAGTGAGGTCCCGGAGGAACGGGTCGAGCCGCCTCAGGATCGGCCGGGTGTTGTCGAGAACCCGCTCCGTGGCGGGCAGGCCGGCGCGCGAGACCCTCACCAGCGGGTTCAGGTCCTCGAAGAAGCCGCGCAGGTCCGGGGCGAGCCGGTCCAGGTCGATCAGCGTCGGCGAGATCTGGCGCGCGGCCGGCCGGAGTTGATCGACGAGCGGGTTCGCGTCCTCGGCGAACGACGTCACGCGGCGCGTCGTGGCGCGACTCTCGCGCAGGAAGGTCGGGAACACGCGGAAGGTGTCGGCGAGCTGCGCGTCGCGGCTCGCGATCGCCTCCCAGGTGCGGTTCGAGTTCCGGATCAGCTCGCGCAGCTGGCCCTTGCGCTCCGTGAGCGCCGCGAACACCTCGCCGGTGTCGCGGATGAGCGTCCTGGTCGCCGTGCCCTGAGCCCGCAGCACGCGCAGCACGTCGTCGGTGTCCTCCGCGAACGGAGTGAGGTTCGCGAGCGCGTCGCTTATCTGCCCCGCCCGCCCGCGCGCGGCGATGCCCTGCTGGTCGAACCAAGTCGAGAAACGCTGCCGCGTGACCGGGTCGAACGTGCGCAGGATCTCGTCGAGCTCGACGGTTTCGGCAACCTGGCCGCGCGGAAGCTCGCCGCCGTCCTTCAGCATGCCGCTGCTCCGGTTGCCCGGCGACAGCTCCACGTAGGTCTCGCCCAGGAGCGTCTTCTGGCGCAGGATCGCGCGCGTGTCGCGCGGCAGCGGCGCGTAGCGCGAGTCGATCTCGAGCACCGTGTCGGTCAGCCCGGTCTTCTCGTTGGGCTCGCGCGTCTTCACCTTGCCCACGCGAACACCGGAGATCCTGACGTCGGCCTCCTGCGCGAGCTGAGTCGCCTCCGGGAACTGGACGGTGATCCGGTAGCCCTCCGGCTGGAGCGGCACCGATCCGCCGAAGCTGAGCCAGAGGAACACGAGGATCCCGAAGCAGGACAGCGTGAACGCCACCATGGCGAAGATCCGGCCGATGCTGGGTGTCTGCTTGATCATGGCGGGAGCTCGTCGGGCGGGATGTTGTTGGGGCAGTTCTCGCGCTCGGACGGCAGGTTGAGCAGCTGGGTCGGCACGCCGAGCTGCGGGTTCGCGAGCACGATCTGCTCGAGCGAGTTGTAGGTGGCGCAGCCGACCAGCACGATGCCTCGCCGGACCGGCCCGTGCGCGTCCTGAAGCGCCCACAGGGTCGCCCCGGCGTGGGCGCCCCATGCGCTCCAGTACAGGAACGGCTCGGTCGCGCCCGGCGGGTTGTAGGCGAGCGTGTTGAAGAAGGCGTTCAGCACCTTGAAGCTGCGAGTGAGCCGCGGCGTGACCACCGCGAGGTCCGCGCTCGCGCTGCGCAGGTCGCGAACCGTCGGCTGTACGTCACGGGCGAAGGGGCGGATCTGGTCGCGGATGATCGGCGTGGTCTCGTTGAAGAACGGGCGCGTCTTGCGCAGCGCCGGAGCCAGCTCGCGGGCGAACGGCCGGAGCCGCTGCAGCGCGGGACCGAGCTGGTCGGCCAGCGCGCCCGTCTTCTGCAGCGTCGTCTCGGTCTGCGACAGCGCACCCGGGAACTCGCGCAGGGCCGCCCGCAGCGCACCCTCCTCCGAGGCGAACGCCTGGAAGTTCGCGTTCGCCGAGTTGACCAGCGACGCGAGCTGGCGGTCACGCCGGGCGAGCGCGGTCGAGAGCAGCTGGAAATTGTGGATGACCCGCTTGATGCCGTGGCGGCGCTGGATCAGGAGCCGCGTGAACCGCTCGCCGTCGCGCGCGGTGGGCTCGAAGCGCTTGAACGTCTCGCGGAGGTCCTGCTCGGCCGACTGCCGAAAGCGGCCCGAGGTGCCGCTCGCCTGGTCGTCGAATGCCGTTCCGCCGGCGTTCAGCAGGATGCGCAGATAGTCGCGCGTGTCGGTGTCGAGCTCGGCGAGGATCTCGTCCACGTTCACGTCCGGGAGCGTGTTCGCCACCCGCACGCGGCCGCCCTCGGGCAGGTCGCCGGCCTTGGCGGTTCCGGGGTCGAGCGCGAGGAACATGTCCTTCAGCCCGGTCTTCGGCCGCAGCAGGACGGTGGCGTCGCGATGGATCGGCTTGTACTTGTTCTTGATCTGCATCACGACGACGGCGCGCCCGTCCTCGAGCTTCACCTCGCCGACCTCGCCGACCTTGACGCCCGCGATGTTCACCGTCTGCCCCTGCCCCGGGACGACCGCCTGCCCGGTGGGCAGCTCGGCCTTGACCTCATAGAAGTCGGTGCCGACCACGGGGACCCACGCAGGCAGGTAGAAACGCTGGTTCGAGAGGATGTAGCCGGCGATCCCGAGCGACCCCACGAGAAGGAACAGCAGCGCCACGAAGACGCGCATCTGCTTCCTGATCTGCCGCCTCACGGCCCCGCTCCTATCGGTGCGGCGTTGAGGTCGGGCGGCGTCTGCTTGTAGCAGGGCGCGTTCGGCTTGTAGGGCGCCTTCGGGCCGCGGGCCGGCCGCGTGCCGAGCGGCGGAGCCGCGGCCGAGCCGAACAGGCCCTCGCGGAAGTTGCCGACGGGCGGCGTCTGGACCCTGTAGCCGCCGCCCGCCGACTGGAACCGCGTGTACGACCCGTTGCCGTCGAAGTTGCCCGACTCGCCGGCGAAGCCGACCATCGTCTGGAAGAACTCCTGGTAGTTCCGGAGCCCTGTCGACAGCGCGCCGTCGTCGATGCGCGTCTCCCCGATCGGCAGGATCACCTTTAGCTGACACCGGTTGAACCTGTCGAGCACCGGCAGGAAGTCGACCTGGCCGTCCGTGAAGCGGGCGAAGTCGCGCACGGCGGGTTGCAGCTCGTCGACCAGCCCCTGAAGCTCGGATGGCCGCAGGAGCGCGCGCGTCTGCCGGATCCAGGGGAAGCCCGCGTCGAGCGTGGCCGCCGTCTCACGGACCCCGGGGATCATCTCGAGCGCCCACGCGCGGGTGGGCGGGAACGCCGCGTTCAGCGAGTCGAGCGTGGGGTTCGCCGCCTCCAGCACGCGCGGCAGCAGCCGCACCGTCTGGCGGAGGTTCGTGCTCTCGCTCGCGAGCGCCCGCATCGTGATGTTGAAGTTCGTGATCAGGTCCTTGAGCGACCCCTCATTCCTCGACAGCGCCGCGAAGACGCGCTGCCCTCCCCCGATCAGCTTCGACAGGTCGTGCGCGTCCGCGCCCAGCAGCGCCTGATTGACGACCGCTCCGCCGCGCAGCGCCCCAGCCGAGTACTGAAGCGACCGGTTGAGCGCCTGGCCGGCCGTGTCGCCCCGCACGTCCTTGTCCTGGTCGGCGTCCTCGCCGGGCAGCGGCTTCGCGTTCAGAGCGCCGCCGTAGCCGATCAGCAGCTTCTGGAGGTCCCTGCGCGTGTCGGTCTTGAGCGCGCCGAGCACCTGGTCGATCTGCACCGGCGCGGACGTCTGCGACGCCGGGATCGTCGCCCCGCTGTCGAGCTCCGGGGACCCGGGCGTGCCGGGGCGGACGTCGAAGAACAAGTTTCCCTCGAAGAAGATGCGCGGGCGAACCTTGATGCGCGCGTCCTCGTGGATCGGCAGCGCCTCGTCGTCCAGCTTCATCGTCACCGTGATTGCGGGTGAGCCGCCGCCGACCGGCTCGATATCCGAGACCTTGCCCACGTCCACCCCCGCGATCCGCACGGCCTGGCCCTTATGGATCGGCGGGGCGTTCTCAAAGCGGGCGTTCAGCTCGTACGGCTTCGTGAACGGGATGTCCTTCGTGAACGCGAGGTAGGTCACGATCACGATCAGCGCGAGCGCGATCAGGCCCACCTGGTACGGCGTGAAGCGGCCGGCGTGCCTACCGCGCCTCATGGCCGCACCCCGACGCTTGTCACGGACGGCGCGCCCTGGCCGTCGGTCTTCGTGCCCTGATTGCCGGGCGTGTTGCCGACGACCGTCTGGCCGCGCGCGTAGCGCTCGTTGCCGGCCTGGCACTCGCGCTCCTGGCCTGGCGCTGCCGTGTTCGGGTACGGCGTGAGATGGGTGTGGTTCTCCACCTGCGGACCGTTCGCGAGGCCGTTCGACGGCAGGCCCTCGTTGTTCGGCCCGAAGACGTTCGACGAGCGCAGCGTCGGCGCCGCCACCACCATGAAGCGCTGCCAGGTGCCGTTGACGTCCCCGTCGGAGAGCAGGCTGGCGGCGTTCCGGAACCAGAGCGTGCCGTAGTTGCACACGGTCTGAGCCGGGGTCAGGAAGTGCACGAGCGGCCGCAGCGACGAGGACAGGCGCGTGAGCTGGTCGATGCCCTGGCGCACCAGCGGGTCGTCCGAGAAGTCCGCGAGCGCCTGGAAGACGTCGGCCAGGTCCTCGTTCGTCTGCCTCGTGCGCGGCAGGACGTCCGTCCCGGCCTGGAAGGCGTCGGCGAGGATCGGCGCCGAGTGCGGCAGCGTGGCGACGCCCGGGCGCAGCTCGCGGAACAGAGCGGCCTGGTTGCGCAGGAACGGACGCTGCAGCGGGAAGTCGTGGATCGCGACCTCCTCGGTGACCGGGCTCTCGCTGATCGTCTCCTGGAGGAACGGCCGCGCGACGCCGGCCAGCGCCGTGAAGGAGATATCGAGGTTCACGAAGAGCGACGCCTGCTCCTCGGCGACCGGCGCAGCCTCCTCCGCCGCGTCCCCGAGCTCCTTGAAGAAGCGTCCGAGCCGGGTGTCGGGCGAGCCGAGGTTCTGCATCACCGGCTCGAGGTCGGCGAGGAACGGCACGAACGCCTCGATGGCCGTGTTGATGTCCTCGCCACGGCCCGCGAGGCCGCCGCCGATGCCGTCCAGCGAGTTGCGCTGGCCGACGCGGGCGGGCGCGTCGAACATGTTGAGGAACTCGTCGAGCTCCACCGTCGGCCGAACGAGCCGCGCCGGGATCGTGGAGCCGGCCGCGAGTGCGGCGCCGCCCTCGGGGCCCGGCTCCAGCTCGATGTACTTGAGGCCGAGCGCGGAACGCGGGCGCACGCGCAGGTGGGAGCCCGCGGGCAAGGGCTCGAGCCCCTTGTCGAGCTTCATCGTCACCTGGGCGTACGTGGACCCGTCCGCGCGCCGCTGCGGCTCGATCTTGGAGATGATGCCCACGCGCGCGCCGCCGATCCGCACCTCGAACCCGCGCACCAGCTGAGCGGCGTTGGGGAGGTTCGCCTTGAGGTCGTACGTCGGTACGAACGGCAGGCCCGACGTCGCGTTGTACGACAGGAAGACGGCGACGATCGTGACCAGGACGGTCACGGCGCCGACGAGCACCGGGCTGGCGGTCAGGGCCGCTCCGCCGCGCCGTCTCATCCGCCGTCTCCGAGGAGGTAGTCGAGCATCGGCTCCCTGTCGGCGAGGCCGGCCGAGCCCTGGCTCGCGCGCTTGCGCAGCGCGCGCAGCGACGCGTCACGCCGGCGCTGGAGCCGCTTGTCCGACGACGGGGAGATCAGGTCCTCGAGCAGCGTGCCGGTCGGCAGGACGCTGCCGCCGCGCGCGCCCTTCTTCGGCTCCGGGGCGGTCTGTGCGTCGAGCCGCCCGGACGCGCGAGTCGCGAAGCCGCTCGTGAAGTTCGCCGTGCAGGCAGCGCCGGTGGTGACCGTCGCGTACTCCGTGCAGGTGTTCGTCACGAGCCCGGCGCGCAGGTAGTGGCCGAGCGTGTCGAAGCCGTTGGTCGCGAGCGCGACGTAGTACAGGGTGTCGTTGATGCGCTCGATCGCGCCGGTCTTCCGGAGGCTCGCCGTGAGCTCGTCGAGGTCGACCGAGGTCGGCGCAAGCTGCTTGCCGAGGCGGCCGAGGTCCTGAATCAGCGGGCGGGCGTGGATCAGCGCCGGCCGGCCGCGCTCGAGTGCGTCGCCGAGGCTCGGGAGCGCCTCGCGCGAAGCGTCGGCAAGGGTGCCCTGAGAGTGGATGAGGCGCCCGAGATCGGGCGCCGCGGCGCGCACGTCGGCGAGGAGCGGCGTGCCCTGGTCCGTGACGCTCTCGAGGTCCACCATCAGGAGCCGCAGCTGGCGCAGGAAGGACGGCAGCCGGTCGATCCCGCGGGCTATGTCCCCGCGGCGCTCGGCGGAGGCCTCGCTCGTGTCGTTGGCCGCGACGATGAAATGCGCGAAGCGCTCGCGCTCGCGCGACAGCGGCGCCAGCGCGCGGTCGGAGTTCGATGCGAGCCGGGCCAGCGCACGGTTCTGGTTCGCGAGGACGGCGAGCACCTGGTCCGTCTCGCGCAGCGCCGGGTTGGCGCGGTGGATCACCTCGTTCAGCTCCTGCCCCCTCCCGGCGAGGCCGGTGCCGAGTTCGTTGAGGAGGATCGCGAAGCGCTCCCTGTACGGGAGCCGCATGATGTCGTTGACGAGGTCGAGGTCCACGGGGGAGCTCGTGCCTTCGACCGGAAGCAGGTGCTCGCCCTCGCCGTCGCCGTGCTCGATCCTCGCGAGCTTCGGCGAGCCGGCGCTCCCGGGCTCGCACTCCACGAAGCGCTCCCCGATCAGACCCTGAAGCCGGATCGTGCAGGTGGCGTCCTTCTTGAAGGGCGTGAAGCCGCCATCGTCGATGCGGAGCGTGACGGCGGCGCGCTTGTCCGGCGTCACGTCCATGTCCGAGACGACGCCGACCGGCGCGCCCGCGATCTTGACGTCCTCCCCGGCCACCAGCGTGGACGCGTTGTCGAAGATCGCGCGCACGTAGTAGTGCGAGCCCGTGTCGTCATCGCCCGCGCGCACGACCCCGATCACGATCCAGGGCAGGAGCGCCACGACCAGGCCGAGGTAGACGAAGCGCCTCATGGGCCGGGTGGGGTGTCGTCGGTGTCGCAGCCCTCGGCGGGTGCCGGCGCCGATCCGTCGGGCGGCGGCTGAACCGCTCCGCCCGGGCAGTGGCGGAGGACCCCGCGCTCGAATCCGTCGAGTCGCTGGCCCGGCGGGAGCGCCTCGAGCGTGTTGTCCGAGTTGAGGCGCGCGGGGCTGAAGACGGGCATGACGCGCGCGTAGTGGCCGTTGGCGTCGTAGTAGCCGGCCACCTGGCCGAACTTGGTGAACCAGGCGGCGAGGTCGGGGGTGTACTGGCGCGCGTACGAGATCACCGGCTGGGCACGGTCGAGCGTCTGGATGGCGCGCGGGAACACCGATCCCGTGAGCCGCGCCAGGCGCGGCTGCTTGGCGGTGAGCTCGATCAGGTCGTTGCCCCTGCCGGGCAGGCGGATCAGGTCGCGCAGGTCGGCGATCGTCGGGCGCAGGTCAGCCACGAGCGGGCGCAGGTCGCGGAAGAACGGCGCGAGCCGGCGGGTCGCGGGCTTCGACTCGTCGACCAGGCGCTGGAGGTCATCGAGCGTGCCACGCAGGTTCACGAACGTCGTGTTCGCCTTGCGGAACGTGTCCGGCAGCAGCTCGAGGGCCCGCTGGAGCGACGTGCTCTCGTGCGCGATCGCCCGCATCGCGCCGTTCGTGTTGACGACGAGCCCCGCGAGGTCGTCGCGGCGCTCGGCGATCGTGGACACCGTGGCCGCGCCATCCTCCAGGAAGCGCTGAAGCACGGACTGGTCGAGCGCGAGCTCGTCGGCCAGCGACGCGGTACTGGTCAGGAAGGGAGCGAAGTACTTGGTGCTCTGGCCGGCCTCTGTGCCGCGCGTGTCGTACCAGTCGCCCGAGCCGCGAATCAGGTTCCGGAGACCCGCTCGCGTCTTGGCGTCGAGCGAGTTGAAGACCATGTCGAGATCGACCGGTGACGAGGTCTCGTCCGCGCCGATGCGGCCTCCGTCGTCGATCTTGTCCGCGTTGTTCGGGCCGGGCTGTAGCGACACATATCGGCTCGTGATGCCCGACAGCGAGGCCGCGCGGATGGTGGCCTTCGTACCCTCGTGGAGCGGCGCGAAGTCGTCGTCGACGTCCATCGTCACGACGGCGTTCGCGGAGTCGTCCAGCTCGATGTCGGAGATCGACCCGACAGGCTGTCCGCCGACCCGCACCTCGTTCCCGGTCACGAGCTGGCCGGCGTTGTCAAAGACGACCTTTACGCGATACGGGTCGCCGCCGCCGAACAGCGCGAGCGCGACGAGCGCGATCGCGGCGATCAGCGCCGCGGTCGCGAGAATCCGCGCCACGGTGGAGCCGCGCTCACCTTGGAGCGGCTCGCGAGTCCTTCCCTCTCTTTTCTTCGAGTCCAAGCGCGGTCAAACGACCGACGCCTCCCGCAGCGCGTTTTACGGCGCGCCTACCTGCCTACTCCATGCCGAGCGGCCCCTGCGCCTCTCCGGACAAGAACTGCCTCACGAACTGGTTATCCGAGTTGAAGAGCTCTGACGCCGGACCAGACTCGACAATCCTGCCCTTCCACAGAATTGCGATGTAGTCGGCCACACGGCGCGCGGACATGATGTCGTGGGTGATCACGCAGTACGCGCCGCCGTTCTCGTCGTGCACCTCCATGATCAGCTCGCAGAGGAGCGCCGTGCGGACGGGGTCGAGGCCGGAGTCGGGCTCGTCGAAGAGCACGATGTCGGGGTCGAGCACGAGCGCGCGGGCGAAGCCGGCCCGCTTGCGCATCCCGCCCGACAGCTCGTTCGGCATCTTCTCGGCCGCGGCCGCAAGGCCCACCTCGCCGAGCCGCCTCGACACGATCTCGCGGATCTCGTCCTCGCCCTTGTCCGTGTGCTGGCGGAGCGGGAACGCAGTGTTGTCGTAGACGTTCATCGAGCCGAAGAGCGCGCCGTCTTGGAACAGGACGCCGAACTTCTTGCGCATCTCGAAGAGCTCCTCGTCGGCCATGTCCGGGACCGACTGGCCATGCACCAGCACGTCGCCCTCGTCGGGATACAGGAGGCCGACCATGTGCTTGATGCAGACGGACTTGCCCGTACCGGACGGCCCCAGGATCATCGAGATCTGGTTGTCTGGCAGGCCCAGGTTGAGCCCGTTCAGCACTCGGTTGCGGCCGAAGGCCTTGACGACGTCGATGAACTCGACGGCGTCCTCCGAGCCGTGCTCGCGCTTCCTGCCGGTGTGCCACTGGTACTCGTCGGCCTCGGCCTGAGAGCCGCGCTCGTGCGTCATCTCGCCCGTCCCACGCGGCCGCTCCTCCTGCTCCTGCTCCCCGCGGCTCTCCTCCCAGTCGCGCGCGTCCAGCGGACGCGTCTCCGCGTCGGGATCCGCCTCCTGGCGCTCCTCGCCGTGGATGTCTTCTCTGCGCTCCTCCGTCACTTCCCTCTCACCCACCTATCGGGGCTCTCGGATTCGAGCCCCAGAAGATCTGCGTCCCCACCATTCCGACGAGATGGACCATCACCGTGTTCAGCACCATCGATTTCGCCGTCGCCGTGCCGACTCCCACCGGGCCCCCGCTGGCGTTGTAGCCGTAGTAGCACCCGACGAGCACGATGATCGTGGCCATCGCCATGCCCTTGATCAGGCTGTAGAAAAGGTCCGGTGGGTTCTGGAACATCCAGAAGATCAGGAAGAAGCCTCCTGAGGACACCTCCCCGATCTGCTGCACCACCGCCAGATAGCTTGCGAAGAATCCCGCTCCGACCGCCGCGATGTACATGAACGGCAGCACCATCCAGGCCGCCAGCAGGCGCGTGGCGCACAGGAAGACCAGCGAGTTGATGCCCATCACCTCGAGGGCGTCGATCTCGTCCGAGATGCGCATGGCGCCGATCTCCGCTACGAGTCCGGTGCCGACCTTCGCGGACATCATGTAGCCGAACGCGTAAGGCATGATCTCGCGCAAATCGCACCAGGCGCTGAAGACCCCGGCGTAGGCCGGCGCGCCGACCGAGCGGTTGAAGTAGGCGCCCTCGATGCCGCACTGGAGGCCCAGGATGAACGCGAGCCCCCAGATCACGAGTGCGGAGCCGAGGATCAGGATGCCGGCCTGACGGAGCGCCTCGCCGAAGAAGTGGAAGACCTTTCCGTTGAAGACCGCGCCCGCGACGCGCGCGCAGAACTTCGCGATGTCGCCGAAGGATGCGATCCAGTCCCGGGGAACGCTGAGCCACGTGCGCCCCATTGCTACTTGATCACGGAGATCTCGGGATGGGTTGCCAGGAGCGTCTGCGTGAAGACGTAGTTGAAGGCGAAGATGCCGAGGAACTCGATCACGACGCCTTGGTTGACGGCCCTCCCAACGCCTTCGGCACCTCCCGAGGCCGTCATCCCCTTGTAGCAGGAGACGATCGCGATGATCGCTCCGAAGAGCGTCGTCTTGACCACCGATCCCCACAGGTCCGTGGTGCTGGCGTTGTTCAAGAGCGTCGCGAAGAACGGCCCGAGCGGCGCGTCGAACGTGAGCGTCGCGAGGACGCCGCCGAAGATGCCGAAGATCAGCGCGTAGATGTTGAACAGTCCGGTCACGACCATAAGCGCCAGGAAGCGCGGCACGACGAGGTTCTTGATGGGGTCGACGCCGAGCACCTGGAGCGCGTCGAGCTCCTCACGGATCTTGCGGGCGCCGAGGTCGGCCGTGATGGCGGTGCCGCCGACGCCGGCGAGGATGATCGCCGTCACGAACGGCGCGAACTCGCGGATCGAGGCGAGCACGAAGAAGCCGCCGAGGCGGTCGATGGCGCCGAACAGGACGAGGAAGTTGCCGGCCTGGAGGCCCGGCGCGCCGTAGCCGAACGCGATTGTCGAGATCGTGAGCGGCAGCCAGCAGAGCCGCAGCATGAACAGGAACTGCTGGACGAACTCCGTGCCGTAGGGATACGGCGGGCGAATCGCCGAGACCAGGGTCTTCCCGGTGAGGATCATCATGTCGCCGACCTGCTCCAGCAGGTTCTTGGTCGGCAAGAAGACCCGATCAGCTGCGCTTCGGACCACTACTCCGTAACTCCCTCCGTGGGGGACTACCCAATTCCCCCAGAACACGTACGCGGCAACAGCCTATGGCATGGCAAACAGCGCCGCCAGAGGGAACCGTTAGCGGAAAAGCATGGCTGCGCACCGGGCACCGCCCGGTGCTTACCGAACGGCCGCAGTTGGCGCGAACCGGCGCGTGGACCGTCTTTTCGGTGGTATGTTCGCCCCGCTTTGAGGGCCAAGGGCGTTGCAACGCTGTGCCTTCTCGCGGTCGCAGGATGCGGTGGCGGAGAGCGGCAGGACGAGAACGAGCCGGAGGGAAACTTCCCGGTTGAGGTCGTTCAGGCCAAGTTCCCCGAGAAGCAGAAGCTCGCCAAGAGCTCCGACCTCGTACTGACGGTTCGCAACGCGGGCGACAAGACGATCCCGAACATCGCCATGACGGTGAACGGGTTCGACGAGCAGGAGAACGACCCGAACCTCGCCGATCCCACCCGCCCCGTGTTCGCCGTGAACGGCGTGCAGGTCAAGATCGCCGGCTTCCCGGAGGCGAAGGACGCTACCCCGCGCGGCTGCGACACCGCCTACGTGAACACGTGGGCGTGCGGGCCGCTCAAGCCGAAGGAGGAGCGGACCCTCCGCTGGTCGGTCACGGCCGTGAAGGCCGGCGACTTCAAGATCAACTGGCGCGTCGCGGCCGGGCTCGACGGCAAGGCCCAGGCGGTGGCGGCCGGCGGCGGCCCGGCGCCGCGCGGCCAGTTCTCGGGGACGATCTCCGACACCGCGCCCGACGTGCGCGTGGCCGACGACGGCCACACGATCGTCAACGGGACCCGCTGAGCTCCCGCCGCTCGTAGCCCTGGCAGCGCTCCACGGGTAGCCGCGGGTACTTGGGGAAGCGCTCCTCGGTCCTGTGCAGCAGGCACATGGAGAACACACTGCCGCGCCCGCTCCTGACGATCTTCTGGTACGCACAGGTGTCGCAGAGGCCCGCCTTCACCGGAGTAAGGCTTTCACTTACGCAACTAAGGGGTCCGACGACGAAAGTCGCTCCGGATGCCCGATGTAAGGGCGCCGCCTCAGGTCGACACTCCTTGGGTGCAACCGATCGAACAGGAGCACCCATGGACCCCCGTCTCAACGCCATCCACATCCATTCCCTTCTCGACAGTGCCGTACGCGAACCGCGCCGGGTGGCAGGATTCTCTGTCGATGGCCATCCGCATGACGAGCGCCCGCTTCGTAGGGCGAGCCGCGGAGCTCGCGGAGCTTCAGGCCGCGCTGCACGAGGCGGCAGAGTCCCGACCTTCGCTCGCATTGGTTGGCGGTGAGTCCGGCGTCGGAAAGTCGCGACTTGCCGAGGAGCTGAGCCGCCACGCGCGTGAGTCGGGGGCCCGGGTCCTCTCCGGCGACTGCGTCGAGCTGGGAGAGGACGAGCTCCCGTACGCGCCGCTCTTGACGGCACTCCGACCGCTAGTTCGAGACGGAGATCCCGCGCTCGAGTCGCTCGCACCCTCCCTCCGCGCAGCTCTCGACGCGATCCTCCCGGGCCTCGGCGCCGGCAGCTCCGGCGCCGAGGCCCCCCAGTCGGGCGTCTTCGAGGCGCTCCTGGCGCTGCTGGACACGCTGTCCGAGTCGGCGCCGGTCATCCTGATCATCGAGGACCTGCACTGGGCCGACAGCTCCACTCGCTCGTTCATCAGCTTCCTGGCGCGCACGATCTGCACGGAGCGCGTGCTGATCGTCGGCACCTACCGCTCCGACGAGCTCCACCGCCGCCATCCGCTCAGGCCGCTGCTGGCCGAGCTGGCGAGCGACCCGTACGCGCGCCTGCTCGAGCTGCCGCGCTTTACGCCCGAGGAGCTCGCGGAGCAGCTCGAGGGCATCCTCGCGGGCCCGCCCGAGCCCGAGCTGGTCGAGCGCGTGTACTCACGGAGCGAGGGCAACGCCCTATACGCGGAGGAGATCCTCGCCGCCGGCCTCGACGGGCGCGGCGCGCTCCCGCAGACGCTTCGCGACGCGCTGATGCTCCGCGTCGAGCGACTGTCCGCGCCCGCCCAGGAGCTGATCCGCTGGCTCGCGTGCCAGCCGGCCGCCGACCATACGCTCGTCGCCGCAGTTACCGGACTCGACACGCCGGACCTTCGCGACGCGCTCCGCGAGGCGGTCGCCAGCCATATCGTCGTGACGGTCGGCGAGGAGAGCTACGGCTTCCGCCACGCCCTGCTGCGCGAGGTCGTGTACGACGACCTCCTGCCGGGTGAGCGCACCGAGATGCACGGCGCGCTCGCGCAAGCGCTCGAGGAGCGCGTCGAGGCCGGGGAGTGCGGCGCGCACATCACGGCACAGGCGGCGCACCACTGGTTCTCGTCGGGCGACCAGCCGCACGCCCTGGCGGCGGCCGTCCGGGCGGCGCTCGCGGCTGAGCGCGTGAACGCCTTCGGCGAGGCGCAGGCTCTGTTCGAGCGCGCTCTCGCCCTGTGGGAGCCCGTGCCCGATCCCGAGAGCATCGCCGGCATCGACCAGGTCGAGCTGCTGAGGCGTGCGGCCCTTGCGTCGGACCAGGCAGGCGACCCGGCGCGCCAGGAGGCGCTCCTGCGGCGCGCCCTCGCGCTCGTCGGAGAGGACGTCGACCCGCGGGCTGCCGCACTGCTGCTCGAGCGGATGAGCCAGTCGCTCTGGTCGCAGCACCGTCAGGACGAGGCGATCGAGGAGCTGAAGCGCGGCCTCGACCTCCTGCCGCCGGACGAGCCGAGCCGCGAGCGGGCGACGCTGCTCTCACAGCTGGCGAAGAAGCGGATGGTCCAGGCTCGCTTCGCCGAGACGAGGGAGGTCGCGGAGGAGGCGATCGCGGTCGCGCGCATGGCCGGCGATCGTGAGGCGGAGGGGCGGGCGCTGAACGCGCTCGGCACCGCGATCGGCGTCCAGGGCGACCCGGAGGCGGGCGTGAGGATGCTGCGCGAATCGCTCGGGATCGCGCGTGAGGTCGGGGTTCCGTGGGACGAGGGCGGCGCCTGGATCAACATCGCGGACGTCCTGCATCTCGCCGGCCGGACGCAGGAGGCCGTCACGGTCGCTCGTGAGGGGCTCGAGGCGGGGCTCGACAGTCCCTGGCGGACCGCCGACTGGCTACGGCTGACGATCGCCGACTGCAGCTTCCACCTGGGCAACTGGGACGAGGCCGAGGCCGCTATTCCGGCTGCGAGCCGCCGCCACACCGGCGGCACTTTCCTGTTCTGGCAGCTCTCGCGGGCGATGCTCGCACTGGGTCGGGGCGACATCGCGCTCGCCGACGAGGCGCTCACCGCCCTGGAGAACGCCCAGGCGGGCATGACGGAGCCGCAGTTCGTGGGCCCGTACGGCGCCCTGCGCTCCGAGCTCGCGCGCCGGCGCGGCGACCTCGCGGCGGCGCGAGCCGCCGTGGACGACGCGCTCGACCGGATCGAGTACTGCTCCGAGGACATGGCGCGGATCACCTTGGTATCGGCCGCCGGGCTGCGCGTGGAGGGCGACGCCGCAGAGCTGGCGCACGACCGCCGCGACGCGGAGGCCGAGCGCGCGGCGAACGAGCGCGCGGAGACCCTAATCGAGCGCGTACGAGTGGCGGCAGCATCCGGCGGACCGGTCGAGGAGGCCCAGGCAGCGACCGCCGAGGCGGAGTACGCGCGCGTGCTTGGCGTGCCCCCCGGGGACGGCGCGAGCGAGCACGCCGAGGCGGGCGGCAAGGACGGCGACGGCGCGAGCGAGCGCGTCGAGGCGGACGGCACCGAGGGCGCCGGTGACGCAGCT
>JBKPSR010000026.1:0-5369 GCA_046735115.1 Actinomycetota bacterium | reverse complement strand
CTCGCCGCGGCGCAGCCCCAGCGCCTCGGGTCCCGCGACCGCGATCGCCGCGTCGACCCGCAGACAGCGCGATGATCTCCAGCGAGGGGTAGTAGACACCTCCGGTGCCCATTGGGTGCCCAAATCCCCGTGATTTTTCGGTAAACGCCGGGAATCGTAGTTGACGCCGACTGTCGATAGACCCGGTATTTTGCAGGGCTTTTCGTGGTCGAATCGGCAATGCACGTTCTGCTTGCCATGCAGAAGGTCGTGGGTTCGAATCCCATCAGCCGCTTCAGGAAAGGCCTGCATTTGCAGGTCTTTTTCGTTCGGGCAGTCGGCTGGTGCGTCTCCGTCGTGAGACAATGGTTGGACTCGGTGCCGCTGGCGGATCTTGCAACCGGTCGGAAGGTGCTGCTTAGCAGCCGATTCGTAGCCACCAGCACCTAGGGCCTTCTGCGCCCCCGCAGACGGTTGAGAGACCGACCGACCGAGCGGCTCGATGCTCGGGCACCACCGTCACTGCTCCGCGTTGCTCGTTGATCGCAGCGCTCCCTTCGTCGAGAAGCAGCACTGTCCCCCCGCGCTACTGGTCGTCGTCCAACCCAGGCACGCGGCCGGCAGCGCGCCGCGCGCTCGCTTTGTGTATGGGAGCGAATGTGGGCAGCGTCCAGTTAGGAGATCCTCATTCGAAACTGGAGCGATCACGCCGCCGCCGCAGCGTCTCTCGGTGCCTTGACGTTCGCACTGCATGGGAGGACAGTGGGCTCTACCCGACGGGAGTGCCCACGCTCGTAATCGGCCGAGGCGCGCGACCAGGAAGGTCGGGTTCTCGCGACCCCGCCCCGCCCCCGATTGCGCAGTGCCGGCCCCGCGGCAGGCATCTGCGCCCGCGCCGCCCGGGTCCGTAAGCCCCGTGCTCGCAATCACCCGGCAAGGAAGAAGGACATGACTCAATCAGCCGATACGCCGACCGTCGTCCTGGTGCACGGCGCCGGGGCAGATGCCACAGGCTTGCGCTCGGGATCGCAGCAAGCCGAATCAGCCGGGGGCGCCGCTGATCGAGTGGGCAAGCTCGTCTCCGTCAACGTCGGCATGCCGAAGGACGTGCCTTGGCAGGGGAAGACGGTCTTCACCGGCGTGTTCAAAGAGCCTGCCGCGGGCCCTCGCCGGGTGCGCAAGCTGAACGTCGACGGCGACGGGCAGGGCGATCTGGCCGGGCACGGCGGCGAGGAGCGGGCCGTGTTCGTCTACCAGAAGGCCTCCTACCGGTACTGGGAACGCGAGCTCGGCCGAGATGACTTCGTCGAAGGGGGACAGTTCGGCGAGAACTTCACGATCGAGGGACTGAGCGACGACGAGGTCTGCATCGGCGACCGCTACCAGATCGGCACGGCCGTCTTCGAGGTCACCCAACCCCGCGTCACGTGCTATCGGGTCGGGATCCGGATGAACGACCCGCGCATCCCCGCTTTGCTCGTGTCACACCGGCGTCCCGGCTTCTACTTCCGCGTGCTCGAGGAGGGCGAGGTGGAGGCGGGGGATGAGATCGTCCAGGTCGCCACCGGGCCGGAGCAGATAACGGTCGCCGAGGTCAGCGCGCTCCTCTATCTCCCGAGCCATCCGCGACAGCAGCTGCTTCGCGTGCTCCGAATTCCCGCCCTCAGCCCCGGCTGGCAGACATCGTTTCAAGCCCTGCTGGATGGGGAGCCCGGCGGCGGGAATGCCGGCCTGATCGCGGCCAGCCCGCCCCCCGCCTGGCCCGGCTTCCGACGACTGGCGGTGACCGCAATCGAGCGCGAAAGCGACTCCGTGATCTCCATTCGCCTCGAGGACCCGGACGGGGCACCGCTCCCCGCCGCTCGCCCCGGCCAGTACCTCACGCTCCGCGTCCAGCCCGACGAGGGAGAGAGGTCACTGCTCCGCAACTACTCCCTCTCGGGACCGCCCGACGCCGGCTACTACCGGATTACCGTCAAGCGCGAGCACGACGGCGCCGCCAGCGGCTATCTGCACACCCGGCTGTCCGTCGGCGACCAACTCGACGTCGCAGCACCACGCGGCACCTTCATCCTCGACAAGACACGCGCGCCCGTGCTGCTGATCAGCGTCGGGATCGGCGCCACCCCGGTCCTCGCCATGCTGCAGGCGCTGGCGCAGGAGCACTCCGAGCGGGAGATCTGGTGGCTCCACGGCGCGCGCAGCAGTCGCGACCACTCGTTCGCCGCGGAGGCCCGGACGCTCCTCGCGTCGCTCCCCAACGCGCGTACGCACGTGTACTACAGCCGGCCCGGTCCGAACGACCGCGACTTCGACACCGCGGGCCAGCTCACCGCATCAATCCTCGCCGAGCTGGGCCCGCCGCGCGATGCCCACGCGTACCTGTGTGGCCCGACCCCATTCATGGACGAGATCAGCGCCGCGCTAGCGGCGATCGGGTGCGACGCCTCACACATCCACACCGAGCCGTTCGGGCCCGCTCCGGGTTTGACGCCCGGGATCGCCGGGACGCCCGCGCGGGCGCCGCATCCACCCGCCGGCAGTCCCGGGAGCGGCCCGACGGTCGAGTTCGCCCGCAGCAACCTCGCCGTTCCCTGGAGCAGCGACTACACCAGCCTGCTCGAACTCGCCGAAGCCTGCGACGTACCCGTCCGATGGTCGTGCCGCACCGGCGTGTGCCACAACTGCGAGACCACCCTCATCGCCGGCGACCTCGAATACAGCCCTGACCCAGTCGAACCTCCCGCCGACGGAAGCGCACTTATCTGCTGCTCACAGCCGCACAACGACGTGGTGCTCGACCTATGACCTGGCAGCCGCCGGTGCGGCCACGCCGCCACGGCGGGACCTCGGCGCATAGACCTTGGTCGATCCGGCGGCCGACGTGCGTCGCCCTCGGCGGAGCGGCAGGGACTCTCCGATGATGCTCCGTCCAGGTCCGCGCTCGCACCACCGGTAGCCGCCGCCGCGCACGGTCTCGACGATCCCCCGCCCTCGCCGAGCTTGCGCCGCAGGGCGCTGACCGCCACCTCGATCTGATTGCCACCGCATTGCCACCCGTGGCCCCAGACCTCGGTGAGCAGGTCTGCTCGCGGCACTGTGCGGCCAGCGTGCTCGTGCTGCGCGGGCGCACACCCGACTTGGCGCAGCCAGGCGCGAACCCGCTTGTTTGCAGGCGACTTGTAGTCGACTCCCCTCCCCCGCGTCCTGCTTGCCATCCGAAGGTCGAGGGTTCGAATCCCTTCAGCCGCTTCTCCCGATCCGGCTCTACAGAGCCTCAAACCGTGTCTCGGCGGTGTTGTTAAACGCGGTCCTGCGAGGTGATTTCCGGGCCGGGTGCCCATGGGTGCCCGAACCTTCGTGCCCGGTGTAGGTCACGACGGCCTCCTCGATCGCGGCATCGGTGATCTCGGCCGTCGCGTCGCCGGTCTGTACCGACGGCTTCCAGGCCTTTACGATCGGTGGATGGCCACCCCCCGGCTGGAGCGGATCTCCGGCGCGTTGGTCGGCCGTGAGCTCGAATGCGCCGCCATCGACCGGCTGCTTGACGCTTCTGCGCGCGGCGAGAGCAGCTCGCTCGTGCTGCGCGGTGAGGCGGGGATCGGCAAGACGGCCCTGCTGGCGCGGGCCGCCGAGCGCGCCACCGGCAACACCGTCCTTCGCACCGCGGGTGTCGAGGCAGAGTCGGATCTCGCGTTCGCCGGCCTGTACGGCCTCCTGCGCCCGATCATGGGGAAGCTCGGCCACCTGCCCAAGACGCAAGCGGACGCACTGGCAGGCGCACTTGGGCTGGCTGCGTCACTCGGCTCGGACCGGTTGCTGGTCTCGGCTGCGACGCTGAGTCTGCTCGCGGCGGCGGCGGAGGAGGGTCCGGTTCTGTGTCTGATCGACGACGCGCAGTTCTTGGATGCGGCGTCGGCGGAAGCGTTGGTCTTCGGCGCCCGCAGGCTGGCGGCCGAGCCAGTGGCGATGCTGTTCGCGGTCCGCGAGGGTGACGTGCGCACATTCTCGGCGCCGGGGTTGCCTGAGCTCGTGCTCGAGGGTCTCGGCACCGAGCTGGCCGGTCAGCTCCTGCGGGCGAGCGCGCCTGCGGCCGCGGATTCCGTGCGCGAGTGGCTGCTTGCGGAGGCGGAAGGAAATCCGCTCGCGCTGCTCGAGCTTCCGGGTGGCTTGTCCGACGCCCAGCTGCAGGGGCGTGCCGGATTGCCCGAGGCGATCCCGCTGAGCTCGCGACTGCGGTCGGCGTTCGTGCAGCGCATCGACCGTTTGCCGGCCTCGACCCGCGCCGGGTTGCTGATCGCGGCGGTGGACGACACAGGGGAGGTGGGTGCCGTGGCGGGCGCGGCCAGGGAGGCGGGCTTGCCAGCGGATGCGCTCGACGCCGCCGAGACGGCAGGCCTGGTTCGCGTGGTTGGGGGCAGGATCCAGTTTCGCCACCCGCTGGTGCGTTCCGCGCTGCAAGGATCGTCAACGATCAGCCAGCGCCGGGCAGCGCACGCGGCGCTGGCGGCGGCGCTTACCGGTACCGACGACGCCGACCGCCGCGCCTGGCACCAAGCGCTTGCCGCGCTGACCGCGGACGAGGAGGTCGCAGCGGCGCTGGAAGCGTCAGCGCGTCGCTATCAGGCACGCGCCGGACACGCGTCTGCCGCTACGGCGTTCGTCCGCGCTGCCGAGCTCAGCGCGGACGAGGGCCGCCGAGCGGGTCGCCTCGCCGCTGCCGCCGAGGCGGCCTGGGCCGCCGGACAGCCCGAGCGCGCCCGCGAGCTGATCATGCGAGCGCTCCCGACCACGACAGGTCAGACGCGGGCGGAGCTCCTGTACCTGCGCGGGGTGATCGAGGCAAGAACCGGTGACGTTCGTAGCGCCGTTGCCATCCTGGCCGAGGCTGCCGACGCCAGCGAGCACGGCTCGCGGACGCTCGAGATGCTCACCGAGGCGACCGAGGCCGCTGAGTGGGCCGGCGACTACGTCCAGGCCGCGGCCCTCAGCGCACGGGCCGAGGCGATCGAGCCGGGGAGCGAGACCGATCGATTCCGTGTGGCCGCGCTGAGCGGGATAGCGGCCGAGCTGGCGGGTGACCACGAAGCTGCCACGCCGCTCCTCCGGGAGGCGATCCGGTGCGCGGAGCAGCTCGAGGATCCCCTTCCGCTGATCTGGGCGTCCCTCATCGCGACCATGGGCTTCATGGGGGGCACGTTCGCAGACGGCCTTCCCTACTCCACCCGCGCAGTCACGATCGCGCGAGACCGGGGGCTGCTCAGCATCCTGCCGATGGCGCTGTGGGCGCACGCGAGCGCGCTGGTCGGCCGTGGCAACCTCAACCTCGGGCGATCCGCCGCGGAGGAGGGAACCACGCTCGCGAGCGACTTCGGACACCATTTAGGGGC
>JBKPSR010000025.1:0-19750 GCA_046735115.1 Actinomycetota bacterium | reverse complement strand
GAGCGGTTCAGCAGGCGGGGCGGGACCCGTGGGATCAGGCGCTGGGCGGCCAGCATCGCATCGAACTTCCAGCGGTGGACCTCCGAGAAGTCGCCGTAGCGCACCAGCGCTGAGGCGAGCGACTGCCTGCCCTCGAGCGCGGCGCGCAGCTCGCGCCCGCAGGCGATGCCGAAGTAGAAGGCCGTGCGGATCCCCTCGGCGGTGAGCGGCAGGCAGTGGCCGGCCGAGTCGCCGACGAAGAAGACGCCGTCGTCGGTTGCGGCGCGGAGCCGGTGGGGGATCCAGTTGCCTTGATAGCGCACCGGCTCGCGCGCGAGGTCCTCGGCCAGCAGCACGGTCGTGTCCTTGACGTGGAAGCGCGGGTCGAAGGAGCCGACGCCGATCCGGGTCTCTTCGCCCGCCGGGAAGCTCCAGCCGTAGCCAGCGGGCACGTACCTGCGGTCGATCCAGAGCTCCATCTCGTCGCCGGCGCCCCACGGGTGCACCTCGAGGCCGCGCGACAGCGGCGCGTTCGGCGGCTGATAGCCGCTCCCGAGCACGCGCCGCCAGCCGAGCGCGTCGACGACGATCGGAGCGGACAGATCGCCGCGGTCGGTATGAACCGTGTCGCCGCTCCGCCCGTCGACCTTGGCCGTCTCGAACTCCGCATCGCACTGCTCCCAGAGCAGCTCGCAAAGGGCGGGATAGTCGAACGTCGAGAAGGTCCAGGGCAGCTCCAGCACGGACGTCCCGAAGGGCGTGTTGATCACGAGGCGCCCGAAGGTCTGACGGTGCGACCCCATGAGGCCCATGACCCGAAGCCACTCGGTCGGGATCCCGCATGCCGAGGTCTGCCGCTCGCCTATCTCGTAGCGATCGATCACCAGCACGCGCGCGCCGCTGCCGCGCAGCTCGCGCGCCACGGCGAGGCCTGCGAAGCTCGCCCCGCACACCAGGACGTCGTATTCGCCCGAGAGCGGGATGCGCTCGGCGCCTCGCATCGTGCGGCGGGTCGGCATCCTCGGCAGGCTAGCGTCCGCCTAAGATCGCGGCGTGTCGGTCCGCATCCTCACGACCGGTGGCACGATCGCGTCGCTGCCCGACCCCGAGAGCGGCGCAAAGCGCCCCGCGGTGTCCGGCGAAGAGCTCGTGGCGAGCGTGCCGGGGCTCGAGCGCGTCGCCGATGTCCAGGTTGCGGAGGTGGCCTCGGTCTCGAGCTGGAACCTCACGCCGGGCGACATGCTGACCGTGGCCCGGCGGGCAGGCGAGGCGCTCGCGGAGCCCGATGTCGACGGCGTGGTCGTGACCCACGGAACGGACACGCTCGAGGAGACGGCGTTCCTGACGGACCTCACCCTGCGCGCCGAGCGCCCGGTGGTGTTCGTGGGCGCCATGCGGAGCGCGGACGAGCCGTCCGCGGACGGTCCGCGCAACCTGCTGAACGCGGCGCGCGTCGCGTCGGCGCCGGAGGCGCGAGCCGCCGGGGCCGTGGTCGCGATGAGCGACGAGATCCACGCCGCGCGCTGGGTGCGCAAGCTCGACAGCGCGCTCGTCTCGGCATTCCGCTCGCCGCGGCGCGGGCCGATCGGGCGCGTCACGCCGAGCTCGCTCGAGCTCCCGTGGGTGCCCCCGCGCGGCTTCACGATCGATCCGCCCGAGGAGCTCTCGCACGAGGTGGCGCTCGTGGCGGCGTATCCGGGCATGGATGGAGCTGTGATCGAGGCCGCGCTCGACGCCGCGGGCGCGGCCGGGCTGGTGGTCGAGGGGACCGGGAGCGGCAACGTGCCGGGCACCGCCGTGGGCGGCATCGTCTCCGCACTCGAACGCGGGCTCCCGGTGATCCTGGCCACGCGCGTCCCCGGCGGCGCGACCGGCTCGGGCTATGGGTCGCCCGGCGGCGGCGCCGCCCTGCGCGGGCTCGGTGCGGTGGGCGCGGGGCCGCTGTCGGCCGGCAAGGCCCGCCTGCTGCTGATGGCGCTGCTCGCCCGCGGGCTCTCAGCCGACGGGGCCGGCCGCGAGTTCGAGGCGGCCGTCGCAACCTTCCGCTAACGCTGTGCGGGCGCCGCCTGTGCCCGGCAGTAGCTAGGCTTGTCTCCTCAGTGCCGGATACAGAGACTGCTACTGCCCCCCGAACCGTCGAGGGCTCGGACGGACTCCTGCTCGAGATCGACGGCCAGATCGTCCCCAACTACGACGCGACGCTCGTCCCCTTCGAGGAGGGGGACGTCGTGTCGGGCAACGTCGTGCGCATAGACCAGGACGAGGTCCTGGTGGACATCGGCTACAAGAGCGAGGGCGTCATTCCGCTGAATGAGCTCTCGATCCGCAAGTCGGTCGACCCGCACGACGAGGTCGAGCTCGGCGAGGAGGTCGACGCTCTGGTCCTGACCAAGGAGGACCAGGACGGCCGGCTCGTGCTGTCCAAGAAGCGCGCCCGCTTCGAGAAGGCCTGGCGCAAGATCGAGGCCGCGGCCGAGTCCGGCGAGCCGGTCGAGGGCACCGTGATCGAGGTCGTCAAGGGGGGCCTGATCATCGACCTCGGCGTGCGCGGCTTCCTGCCCGCCTCGCTCGTGGACATCAGGCGCGTCCAGAACCTGGACGAGTTCCTCGGCACGAAGATCGAGTGCAAGGTCATCGAGCTGAACCGCTCGCGCAACAACGTGGTTCTCAGCCGCCGCGCGGTCCTCGAGGAGGAGCGCAAGGAGGTCCGCCAGCAGATCCTGGACCGGCTCCAGCCGGGAATGGTCGTGGAAGGCGCCATCTCCAACATCGTCGACTTCGGCGCGTTCGTGGACCTGGACGGCATCGACGGCCTGATCCACATCTCAGAGCTGTCCTGGAGCCACGTGAACCATCCGTCCGAGATCCTCTCGATCGGCGACGTCGTGCCGGTCAAGGTGCTCGACATCGACCGCGACCGCCAGCGCATCTCGCTGGGCCTCAAGCAGACTCAGGAGGACCCGTGGCAGCGGGTGATCGACACCTACCGGATCGGCGACGAGCTCGAGGGGAAGGTCACCAAGGTGGTCACGTTCGGCGCCTTCGTGGAGATCATGGACGGCGTCGAGGGGCTGGTGCACATCTCCGAGCTCGCGCATCACCACGTGGAGAACCCGCGTGAGATCGTCGAGCCCGGGCAGGACGTGCGGGTGAAGATCCTCGAGATCGACTCCGAGCGCCGCCGGCTGTCGCTGAGCGTGAAGCGCGTCGAGGAGCAGCTCCCGCACATCCGCTCCGCCGCCGAGGCGGGCGCCGCCGCGGCCGCGGAGGCCGGCGACGGTCAGGAGATCGGCGACGTGCCTGATCTCGGCCTGTCCGAGGACGTTTTCGCCGGCCCGTCGATCAGCGGCGCCGACGCGCTGCGCGCGGCGCTGCCGACGGAGGGCGCTGGTGCGCAGGAGGGTGCGGCCGAGGAGCAGGCGCTCGAGACCGCCGTCGAGGAGGCTCCCACCGAGGAGGCTCGCGCGGCCGCCGCCCAGGAGGTCGCCGCCGAGGAGGCCGCGGCAGCCGCCGCGGATGCGCAGCCCGAGGCCGAGGTTCCCGAGGCCGAGCCCGCGCCGGACGCCGCGGACGCCGACACGCCCCACGAGGCCGAGCCGGCTCCCGACCAGGACGAAGAGCAGCCCGCGGAGGAGTAGTTGACCGGGGTCCCGTTCGTGGGGCTCACCGGCGGCCTCGGTGCTGGGAAGTCCGAGGCGCTGCGCGCGCTAGGTGAGCTGGGCGCCGCCACCCTCTCGACGGACGCGGTGGTCCACGAGCTGCTGCAGGGCGACGAGCTGCGCGCTGTCGTGGCCGCCCGCCTCGGCGACGATGTGGCACCGGGCGGACAGCTCGACCGCTCGCTGATCGCCGAGCGCGTGTTCGGCGACGAGGAGGCCCGCGGCTGGCTCGAGCAGGAGCTGTGGCCGCGAGTGGGACGGCGCGTGGCCGACTGGAAGCGCGAGCTGGACGCGCTCGACCCGCCGCCGCGCGCCGCTGTCGTGGAGGTGCCGCTGCTCTTCGAGTCCGGCATGGAGGCCGCCTTCGACGCGACGATCGCGGTGACCGCCGACGAGGACGTTCGGGCAGGTCGCGCGGCAGCTCGCGGCCACACGTCGGTCGGCGAGCGCGCCGGCCGCCAGCTGCGCCAGGAGGAGAAGGCGCAGAAAGCGGATTACGAGGTCCGCAACGACGGTACCCTCGAAGAGTTGAGGGAGAAGCTGTCCCGCGTACTTGCGAGACTCGACTCAGCGCCCCCATGAGCTCCCACGCAGCACGCCGCAGAGTGGTACGCCGCCCCACGCGCGCCAGCATCAGGCGCCGGCGGTTCGCCTTCCTCGCCGCGGCCGCGGTGCTCGGCGCGCTGCTCGCAGCGTTCCTGACGGGGCTCGGTCCCGACGCCGTGCGCGAGCTCGCGCTGCCGCTCCGCCACGACGACATCATCCGCCAGCAGGCCGCCGACAAGGACCTGGACCCGGCGCTGATCGCGGCCGTGATCTACGAGGAGTCCCGCTTCCGCGACCAGACGTCGCACGCGGGCGCGCGCGGGCTCATGCAGATCACGCCCGAGACGGCCGACGCGATCGCGAAGCACTCGGGAGGAACCCGCTTCAGGCACTCGGATCTCGCCAGCCCTCAGATCAACATCTCCTACGGCGCCTACTACCTGCGCCTTTTGATCGACCACTACGGCGGCAACGAGACGCTCGCGATCGCCGCCTACAACGCGGGGATCGGCAACGTCGACCGTTGGGTGTCCGAGGCCGGCGGCCCCGATCATTTCGATAAGGCCGACGACATCCCGTTCCCCGAGACGCGCGCGTACGTGGAGAACGTGATGGACAGCCGCCGGGCGTACCGGAAGAACTACGCGGACGACCTCGGGCTCTAAGTCGAGGCCGCCTCCCAGCGCGCATAGGCCTCCTCCACGGCCCTCTTCGCCGCAGCGTGCCGCTCCGTGGCGCGTTCGCTGCTCGTCGGGCTCGCCCAGGCCGACGGGTCGGCGAGCTCGTCCTCGATCGCCCGCAGCGCCGCCTCGGCATTCTCCACCTCGCGCTCCAGCTCGGCCGCCCGCCTTACGGCGTTCTTGGAGGGCCCGGCGGGCTTGGGGCGCCCGTCCGCCCTCGGCCTCGCGGGCTTCGGCTTGGAGGCGGCCGCCCGCTTCGCGGCCGACTCGGCCTCGCGGCGCTCCTCGCGCACGCGTGAATACTCCGCCCAGCCGCCCTGGTAGCTCCGGAGCGTCCCGTCCTCGATCGCGAATGTCCGAGTGCCGACCGCATCGAGCAGGGCACGGTCGTGCGACACGAGCAGCACCGTGCCGTCGAACGCGCTCAGCGCGTCCTCCAGCGCCTCGCGCGCGTCGATGTCCAGGTGGTTCGTCGGCTCGTCGAGGATCAGCAGATTCGCTCCCGAGGCCACGAGGATGGCGAGCGAGAGCCGCCGGCGCTCGCCGCCCGACAGGCCGTCGAGCGGCTTCTCCGCCTCGTCGCCGCTGAACAGGAAGCGCCCGAGCAGGGCGCGTGCCCTATTCGGCGTCAGCCCGGTCGCGCGCTGGGCGGCCTCGAGCACCGTGCCCGCCGACCCGAGCTCCTCGGCGTGCTGGGACAGATATCCGACCTGCACGTTGTGCCCGACGCGAAGCTTCCCGGCGTCGAGCTCGCGGCGCCCGGCCAGCGCCTCGATCAGCGTCGTCTTGCCGGATCCGTTCGGCCCGACGAGCGACGCGTGCTCGCCGCGTTCAAGCCACAGCTCGCCCTCCTCGAGAAGCGTGCGGCCGGGGACCTCGAGTCGCCCGCCGCTCAGGTCGAGCACCACGCGGCCCGTGCGCTCCGCTCCCCCGAACTTGAACCCAAGCGTCCGGTTGTCGGTCGGGTCTCGCTCGATGCGCTCCATCTTGTCGAGCCGCTTGATCCGCGACTGCGCCTGGCGCGCCTTGGTGGCCTTGTACCTGAAGCGCTCGATGAAGCGCTCCATGCGCGCGATCTCGGCCTGCTGCTTCTCGATCTGCTTGCCGAGTTGGATGTCGCGCGCGGCCGCCTCGCGCCGCCACGCATGCCAGCTGCCGGGGAAGAAGCGCGCCTTGCCGGCCTCGAGCTCCAAGACCGACGTGCCGACGGCCTCGAGGAACCAGCGGTCGTGCGCCACGAGGATCACGGCCGCGTCGAGCCCCGTGAGGTAGTTCTCGAGCCATTCGAGCGAAGCAATGTCCAAATGGTTCGTCGGCTCGTCCAGCAGGAGCAGATCGGGATCGCCCGCCAGCGCGCGCGCGAGCGAGGCGCGTGTGAGCTCGCCGCCCGAGAAGGTGGCGAGCCTGCGGTCGAGCTGCCCGTCGGAGAAGCCCAGGCCGTGCAGAGGGCCGAGCGCCCTGGCCCGCCAGTCCCAGCCACCGGCGTGCTCGAGCCTGCCCTGAGCGCGCGAGTAGCGCTCGAGCAGCGCGCGGTCCTCCGGCCGCTCGACCATCTCGCCCTCCAGCCGGCGCAGGTCCTCCTCGAGCGTCACCAGGTAGCGGCAGCCGGACAGCACGTACTCGCGCAGCGTCAGCTCGCGCTCGCGTGGAGGACGCTGGTCGTGGAGAGCGGTCCGCGTGCCCTTCTCGAAGACGAGCTCGCCGCCGTCGATGCCGGTCTCGCCGGACACCATCCGCAGCAGCGTCGTCTTGCCGGCGCCGTTGCGTCCGGCGAGCGTCATGCGGTCGCCGCGCTCGAGCTTGAACGACACGCCGCGGAAGAGCGGGGAACCCGCGATGTCCTTGTCGAGCACGCTTCCGATCACGACCGCCATGTCAGGGTCAAGGCTAAGGGGCGGCCCCAAGCTTCGGGCTCGAAGCCGGTCGCTGACGAGCTGCGGCCGCCCCGCATAACAACGCCGGCCCACCGGACCGGCCCCGGGCTTTGGAACCCGGGGCCGGTCCGTTGCGCCTATCGGCGGCCGCTCACTTCGTTTAAGCCGCGACGGTCTTCCGCCGCCGGACCCCGAGTGCGATCAAGCCGATCCCGATCAGGAGTGCGAAGGCGCCGCTGCCGATGGCGCTCCAGCCGAGCTCGTCGAGGAACGGGATGTCGGCGCCCGCCTGGACGTCGGCGTCCACGCCGAGCGAGCCGTCGGCGTTCATCACCACGACCGACCAATCGCCGTCGTCGACCTCCCAGTCGATCGCCTGGCGGCCGTTGCCGTGGCTCGACTCGACCCAGAAGCCGGCGTGCTCCGGCGCGACCGGGTGGCGGTTGCCGGCGTGACGCGTGTAGTCGGCCTCGAACGGCGAGACCTCGACGTCGTCGACGCTCGTGTAGGGCACGCCGTCGAGGTACTTCTCGACGTCGCTGGTGCGCGCGATGCCCACGAACACTGGCTTGTCGTCACGCGACTCGGCAGAGACCTTGACCTTCCCGAGGTCGTCCGACTGCGCGAGGAAGTCGGCGCCGCCGAGGTCCACGTCCAGGTTGTCGGTCGCGAGCGCGCGAGTGCCGGCGTGGAAGCGCTCGGTGTCGGTCTTGAGATATCCGTCGTCGTCCTTCAGCGAGTCACCCCATAGAGCAAGCCCGCCGCCCGCCACGAGCGCGGTGGCGATCAGCGCCGCGATGGCGCCGGTGACGATGAGTGCGATGCGGCCTCCGTTGTTCATTTCGATCCTCCGTTTTTCAGGTGTATTGGTTGAGGAGGCAACGGTCGCACCGCAGGGCCGCTCGTCCGCTGGTGCCAGCAGGCGTCCGAGGGTTCGGTTATCCCTCGCGGGGTGCCGGCCTTCGTCTACCTGCTGCGCTGCGCCGACGGCACGCTCTACTGCGGTTGGTCCACCGATCCGGAGCGGCGCCTGCGCCAGCATCAGGCCGGCACCGCGAGTCGCTACACGCGCGCGAGGCTGCCGGTGGAGCTCGTCTACCGGCGCGAGTTCGCGAGCCGCTCGGAGGCGATGCGCGAGGAGGCCCGCATCAAGCGCCTCCCGGCCGCCGGCAAGCGCCGCCTCTTGCTGCCGGCTGAGGCGCTCGTACTGGTCCACCGGCAGCGTCGCTAACTTCTAGAGGTCGTGCCGAAGTTCGAGATCAACCCGGCGTACAGGCCCGTTGCCGATCAGCCCACCGCGACGGCGGGGCTGTCGCAGGGCATCGAGGGCGGCGATCGCTTCCAGACGCTCCTCGGTGTCACGGGCTCGGGCAAGACGGCCACGATGGCCTTCACGATCGAGCAGGTCCAACGGCCGGCGCTCGTGATCGCGCACAACAAGACGCTCGCGGCCCAGCTCTGCAACGAGTTCCGGGAGTTCTTCCCGAAGAACTCGGTCGAGTACTTCGTCTCGTACTACGACTACTACCAGCCCGAGGCCTACGTCCCGGCCCAGGACCTCTACATCGAGAAGGACTCGTCGATCAACGAGGAGATCGACCGGCTGCGCCACTCGGCAACGAGCGCGCTGTTCGCCCGCCGCGACGTGATCGTGGTCGCCTCGGTGTCCTGCATCTACGGCCTCGGTTCGCCGCAGAAGTACAACTCGCAGGTCACGCTCCTGAAGCGGGGCGAGATGGCGGACCGCGACGAGGTCCTCCGCAAGCTGGTCGACAACATGTACACGCGCAACGACCAGGCGCTCGGGCGCGGCACCTTCCGGGTCCGGGGGGAGACGCTCGAGGTCTTCCCGGCCTACGCGGAGACGGCCTACCGCGCCGTCTTCTTCGGGGACGAGATCGAGGCGATCCAGCACTTCGACCCGCTCACCGGCGATGTCTTCAACGAGCTCGAGCACGCCGGCATCTGGCCGGCGACGCACTACGCCACCGACCGGCCCACGATCGAGCGCGCGGTTGGCGAGATCCGGGACGAGATGGAGGCTCGCTGCGCGGAGCTCGAGCAGCAGGGCAAGCTGCTCGAGTCGCACCGGCTCCGGCAGCGCACGCAGTTCGACATGGAGATGCTGCGCGAGCTCGGCTTCTGCAACGGCATCGAGAACTACTCGCGCATCCTGGACGGACGCGCCGCCGGCGAGCGGCCGTTCTGCCTGCTCGACTTCTTCCCGGACGACTTCGTCTGCTTCATAGACGAGTCGCACCAGACCGTCCCGCAGATCGGCGGCATGTACGAGGGCGACCGCTCGCGGAAGACCACGCTCGTCGAGTACGGATTCCGCCTCCCGAGCGCGCTCGACAACCGGCCCCAGACCTTCGACGAGTTCCTCGCGCACACGCCGCAGATCGTGTTCGTGTCGGCCACCCCCGGCGAGTTCGAGCGAAACCACTCGAGTGGCATCGTCGAGCAGATCGTGCGACCCACCGGGATCGTCGACCCGGAGGTCGACGTCCGCGAGACCAGGAACCAGATCGACGACCTGATGGAGGAGATCCGGAAGCGCGTCGAGGCCGAGGAGCGGACGCTCGTCACGACGCTCACGAAGAAGATGGCCGAGGACCTGACCGACTACCTGCTCGAGTACGGGTTCAGGGTGCGCTACCTCCACTCTGAGATCGACACGCTCGAGCGCATCCAGATCATCCGGGAGCTGCGGCTCGGCGAGTACGACGTGCTCGTCGGCGTGAACCTGCTGCGCGAGGGGCTCGACCTGCCGGAGGTGTCACTGGTGGCGATCCTTGATGCCGACAAGGAGGGCTTCCTCCGCGGCGAGACCTCGCTGATCCAGACAATCGGCCGCGCAGCCCGCAACGTACGCGGCACGGTGATCATGTACGCCGACCGCGAGACGGCCGCCATGCGGACCGCGATCGAGGAGACCGACCGGCGCCGCGCGATCCAGATCGCCTACAACGAGGAGCACGGCATCACGCCGGAGACGATCCAGAAGGGGATTTCCGACATCACCGACTTCCTCATGGCCGAGTCCAAGGTCCCCGCCGGGCGCGGACGCCGGCGGCGGGAGACCGAGGGCATGTCGGCCGAGGAGATCCGCCGCACGATCGTGGAGCTGGAGGAGGAGATGCTCGCGGCGGCGGACGACCTGCGCTTCGAGTACGCGGCGAAGCTCCGCGACGAGATCAAGGCACTCCGGCGCGAGCTCGAGGAGGCCGAGGCGAGCGCCTAGCGACGGCGCAGGGGCGGGCGCGCCCGGCCCGCTTCGGCGAACGTCTCGACGGCGGCGACGGTGCTGGGAACGGCGTCGTACGCGCGGGCACTGCTCGGCTAGGGTTCGCCGCCATGGCCGCCGCCTGGAGGCGCGCAGGATGCGCGCTGATATCGACGATCGCCCTGGCACTGCTCTGTGCGCCCCAGGCGCTCGCGGGGCCCGACGGGCAGGCGGTCGCCGTGCAGTCGCTGGCCGGCGGCGCCAAGCGGCTCACGTACCGGATCGGCCCGTTTGACGTGCATTCGGGGCAGAACCGGATCGGCTACGCCCCGATCGCCGAGCGACCCCAGGTGGACGGGTACATCACGCGAATCCGGCCCGACCTGACCTACCTGGACGGGCGGGTCCCCCGCGTCGACGTGATCCATCTGCACCACGCCGTGTGGGCGAACATCTCCCGGCCGAGCAACGCCGGGTTCGGCGCGGAGCTCTTCTTCGCCGCGGGCGAGGAGAAGTCGATCCTGCAGCTGCCGAAGGGTTACGGCTACCCGCTCAAGCGGACCGACGGGCTGTGGCTGAACCACATGATCCACAACCTCACCCCGGTGCCCACCCGGGTGTACATGGTCTACCAGATCGACTTCGTGCCCACCGGCTCTCCCGCCGCAGGCGGGATGCGCGCCGTCCGGCCGATCTGGATGGACGTCCGGAAGGGCAACCTGTATCCCGTCTTCAACGTCAGGAAGGGATCCGGCCGGCACGGGCGCTTCACCTACCCGAAGGACGCCAAGAACCCGTACCGCGGCGGCACGAAGCTGAACAAGACCGTGCTCGACCGGCCCGGCGTCCTCGTCGGCACCGCCGGACACCTACACCCAGGCGGGCTGCACACGGACCTCAAGCTGCGCCGGCACGCGAAGACGGTGCCGCTCTTCCGCTCCGTCGCGAAGTACTTCGAGCCCGCCGGAGCGGTCTCCTGGGACGTGGCGATGACCGCGACCCGCAAGGACTGGCGCGTGAAGGTCCGTAGGGGGGACGTGCTCTCGGTGAGCGCGACCTACGACTCGCGGCGGGCCTCGTGGTGGGAGTCAATGGGGATCATGGTGGTGTACATGGCCGACAGCGGCCCGGGCGACAACCCCTTCAGGACCAATGTGAACCGCCCGGGCAGGATCACGCACGGTCACCTGCCGGAGAACGACAACCACGGCGGCGGCCCCGATTCGCTGCCCGACCCGCGCAAGCTGCGGGACGGGCCGCAGAATCCGGGCACCGTCGACCTCATGGACTTCCGCTATCAGCTCGGCGACCTGAGACTCGGCGACCCCGCGCGCAACCCGCCCGTGATCCATCCGGGCCAGAGGCTCACCTTCAGCAACACGGCTGACGACGCGCAGGGGATCTACCACTCGATCACCTCCTGCAAGGCGCCCTGCAACCGCGCGACGGGCATCGCGTACCCGATCGCGGACGGCAACGTGAACTTCGAGTCCGGCACGCTCGGCAGTACAAGCCCCCCGGCGACCGGCGCGCTCCGGTGGACGACGCCCGGCAACCTCGCTCCGGGCACCTACACCTACTTCTGCCGCATCCACCCCTTCATGCGCGGCGCCTTCCGGGTCCGGCCGTAGCTCGTCTGTACGCTCCCTTCTGGTGAGCGCGGGGCCTGAGAGGCAGTCAGCGTCGGCGGCGGCGGCCGAGCGGGTCCGCGCCGTCCTGGAGGCGGCCGAGCAGAGCGCGGCCGAGCTGCGCGCCGAGGCGGCCGACGAGATCGAGGCGCAGCTCGCGAAGGCGCAGGCGGTGGCCGAGCGCCTCTCGGGCCGCGCGGAAGAGATCGAGCGCTCGCTGCAGGCTCTCGCGGAGAGCGTCAGAGCCGAGCTGTCCACCCTGAAGGCGGACCTCGAGGAGCTGCGTGCTGTGGGGGAGGGCCTGAACGAGGCACACGCGGACGCGCAGGCCGGCCCCGCGGCGCCGGCGCCAGAGGAGTCCACCCTCGTCACCGAGGAGCCGGCCGCCGCGGCGGAGGAGCCCGCTCCGGAGAAGCTCGCTGCCACGGGGGAGCCGGCTCCCGAGGCGGCCGTGGCCGAGGAGTCCGCCGTGGAGGAGCCGGCGACCGAGATCGCGCGTCCGCCCGCATCGAGCTCCGCCGGCGCCGAGGGCGCTCGCGTCATCGCGCTCAACATGGCGCTGAACGGCTCCACCCGCGAGGAGACCGCGCACTACCTCTCGGAGAACTTCGAGCTCGACGATCCCGAGGCGCTGCTCGACGAGGTCTACGCGCGCGTCTCGTCCTAGGCGGCGCCCGCCGGCGACGCGAGCTCCACGAGGTAGCCGTCGGGATCCCGCACGTAGGCCACGTCCTGGCCCCAGGGCTTCGTCTGGGGCGGCGTCACGGCCTCGGCCCCCTCCGTGATCGCGCGTTCGAACGCGCCATGGACGTCGGTCGTGACGAAGCAAACCTCGAACGCCGGGTGACCGCCGGAGCGCCAGCGCTCGGGCCGGTAGACCCCCGGCAGATTGGCCGCGGCGAGCTCGTGCGCGGCGAAGGCGAGTGCGGTGTCGCCCGTCTCGAGCTCCGCGTACTGCCCGCTCTCGTGCACGAAACGGCGGCGCTGGCCGAGCGCGCGCTCGTAGAAGTCGAGGCTGGCCGCCACGTCGGACACGTACAGGATCGTGTAGCCGAACCGCACGCCGCCACACTAGACCGGAACCCCGCAATCTGGGCAAAACGAACACCCGTTCGATCCGCTCTCGGCTCTAGACTCGTTGGCCGCAGTGAATCCGAGTGGCGAGATAGTCGTATCCGGCGCGCGCGAGCACAACCTCAAGGACCTGCACCTGAGGCTCCCGCGCGATTCGCTGATCGTGATCACCGGGCTGTCGGGCTCGGGTAAGTCGAGCCTCGCGTTCGACACGATCTACGCCGAGGGCCAGCGCCGCTACGTCGAGTCGCTCTCCGCCTACGCGCGCCAGTTCCTGGGCCAGATGGACAAGCCGGACGTCGACTCGATCGAGGGCCTCTCGCCGGCGATCTCGATCGACCAGAAGACCACCTCGCGCAACCCGCGCTCGACGGTCGGCACCGTCACCGAGATCTACGACTACCTGCGCCTGCTCTGGGCCCGCGTCGGCCACCCGCACTGCTTCAACTGCGGCCGGCCGATCGAGGCACAGTCGGCGGAGCAGATCATCGACCAGGTGATGATGCTGCCCGAGGGCACCAAGTTCATGGTGCTCGCGCCGGTGGTCCGCGGCCGCAAGGGCGAGTACGGCAAGCTGTTCGAGGAGCTGCGCGCCGAGGGCTTCACGCGCGTGAAGGTCGACGGGGAGCTGCGCCGCCTCGAGGAGGACATCCTCCTCGACAAGAAGTTCAAGCACGACATCTCGATCGTGATCGACCGGCTGGTCATGCGGCCGGACCTGCGAAAGCGGCTGGCCGACTCGATCGAGACCGCGGTCGCCCGGGCGGAGGGGATCGTCGACATAGAGAACGTCGAGACCGACGAGGTGATCACCTACTCGGAGCGCTTCATGTGCCTCCACTGCGGCACCTCGATGCCCGAGCTGGAGCCGCGGATGTTCTCGTTCAACTCCCCGCACGGCGCGTGCCCGCGCTGCACCGGCCTCGGCTCGCAGATGGAGATCGACCCGGAGCTGATCGTCCCGGACCCGTCGCTGTCGCTGAACGACGGGGCGATCCTGCCCTGGTCCACGAGCAACTCGAGCTACTACGAGCAGATGACCCAGGCCATCGCCGACAAGTGGGAGGTCGACCGGGACAAGCCGTGGGAGGACCTCTCGGAGAAGGTCAAGGGCTGCTTCCTGTACGGCACGAACGGCGACCGGATCTACATCTCCTACCGCAACCGCTACGGCCGCCGGCGCTCCTACACGACCACCTTCGAGGGGATCGTGCCGAACCTGGAGCGCCGCTACCGCGAGACGGACTCGGACTGGTCGCGCGAGAAGATCGAGGAGTACATGACGCTGCGGCCGTGCCCTGAATGCCACGGCGCGCGGCTGCGACCGGAGTCGCTGGCCGTGAGGGTCGGCGGGCTCGGCATCGACCAGTTCACGAAGATGTCCGCGCGGCGCGCGATCGACTGGCTCGGCGAGCTGGAGCTGTCGGAGACGGAGCGTGCGATCGCAAGGCTGATCCTGCGCGAGATCGACGAGCGGCTCCGCTTCCTCGACAACGTGGGAGTGGGCTACCTGTCGCTCGAGCGGGCGGCCGCCACGCTGTCCGGCGGCGAGGCGCAGCGCATCCGGCTGGCGACCCAGATCGGGTCGTCGCTCGTGGGCGTGCTCTACATCCTCGACGAGCCGTCGATTGGCCTGCACCAGCGCGACAACGAGCGCCTGATCGCGACGCTGGAGCGCCTGCGCGACCTCGGGAATACGGTGATCGTGGTCGAGCACGACGAGGGGACCATGCGCGCGGCCGACCATCTGGTCGATCTCGGTCCCGGCGCGGGGGAGCACGGCGGGCACCTCGTTGCCGAGGGACCGCCCGCGGCGGTGATCGGCTCGAGCGACTCGCTGACCGGGCAGTATCTCGCCGGTGAGCTGGCGATCCCGTTGCCGAAGAAGCGGCGGCGGCCGAGCGGCTACATCGAGATCGAGGGCGCGGCGCAGCACAACCTGAAGGACATCGACGTGCGCGTCCCGCTCGGCGTGTTCTGCTGCGTGACGGGTGTGTCGGGGTCGGGGAAGTCCACGCTCGTCAACGAGATCCTCTACAAGGCCGTGGCCAACCGGCTGCACCGCGCGAAACAGCGGCCGGGCGATCACCGGCGGCTGCGCGGCCTCGAATCGGTCGACAAGATCATCAACATCGACCAGTCGCCGATCGGCCGCACACCGCGCTCGAACCCCGCCACCTACATCGGCCTGTTCGACCACATCCGCGACCTCTACTCGCGCACCCAGGAGTCGCGAGCGCGCGGCTACAAGCCGGGACGCTTCTCCTTCAACGTGAAGGGCGGGCGCTGCGAGGTCTGCCGCGGCGACGGCCAGATCAAGATCGAGATGCACTTCCTGCCCGACGTGTACGTGCCCTGCGAGCAGTGCCACGGCAAGCGCTACAACCGGGAGACGCTCGAGGTGCGCTTCAAGGGGAAGACGATCGCCGACGTGCTCGACATGACCGTCGAGGAGGCCGTCGACTTCTTCGCGCACATCCCCAAGATCAAGCGGCGTCTGCAGGCCCTGCACGACGTAGGGCTCGACTACATCCGGCTGGGCCAGCCGGCCACGACGCTGTCAGGCGGCGAGGCGCAGCGTGTGAAGCTGGCGAGCGAGCTGTCGAAGGTTGCGACCGGCCGGACGCTCTACATCCTGGACGAGCCGACCACCGGGCTGCACTTCGCCGACGTCCAGCGCCTGCTCGAGATGCTGAACCGGCTCGTGGACCAGGGCAACACCGTGGTCGTGATCGAGCACAACCTCGACGTGATCAAGACAGCCGACCGGATCATCGATCTCGGCCCTGAGGGAGGGGAAGAGGGCGGCGACCTGGTCGCCCAGGGCACCCCCGAGCAGGTGGCCGGCACGAAGGGCTCCCACACGGGCCGCTTCCTGACCGGCATCGTGAAGCCGCCGCCGAAGCGGCGGCGGTCGCGAGCGAAGCTCGCAACCGCCGCCTGATCGGACCTAGCCGGTGATGACCTGCCCCCAGGCCTTGCAGGTGCCCGAATCGGCGTCGGCCCACGATGCGGCCGAGGGCGCCCGGATCCTCGCGCAGGACAGGAGTGCCGTCGCTCGCGCTGTCGCCGTCGCCGCTCTAGCGAAGCCAGCGGGGCCGGTCAGGGTGTAGTTCAGCTCGGTCTTGCCGGCGTCGTCCACGCACGAAACGTGCAAGATCGAGGTGCATTTTCTGCCGGACGTGTACGTGCGGTGAGAGCAGTGCCACGGCGAGCGCTACAACCGCGAAAACGCCCGAGGTGCGCGACCGACTAATCCGCTCGGTGCTGTTTACCGTGCCGCGCGGGCAGCAGCGCGGTCTTGAGGGGAGTCACCTGAGGGCGACGTCTTTCCCCGGGCGGTGCGCTCCACCTCGGGTGAGCTTGAGCCGCCGGAAGCTCTCGGAGCCTGCGCAGTGGCTTCCGCCAAGGCTTGGCGGGGCGGCCGGCGTTCCTTTCGATGCCTGGACACGCGCGAGTCCAGTTTGAGTGCTCGCGACTCCTTCTTGGCCCGCGTACGGTCCCAGGCTCGGCGCGGTTCCTCTGACGTGACATCGCGGGGGGCGGTGCTCATAGCCTCCCCGCCCGTAGGTTGCCGGGGTTGCCCCGAGGGGTCGTCCCCACTGCATCCATCCAGTGCCACCAATAGCACCATGAGCAGGAGAGCTTTGCGCATCACACGGTCACGAATGCGACCTTCGGGGCGGTGGATTCGCCTCCGCCCCGAAGGAAACGCGGTTCTTCCTTGGGCTAGTCGAGGAAGGTAACGTAGTGATCCCTGTCGACTGTGGTCCCGTCCGAGGCGTCGACAATGCGTGCCGACGCGTCATTGCCTGCCGGACAGACCGCGAAGGACCCGACGTGGGCGTGGATCACCGCATCGCCGCCGCCGCTGAACCAGTCGACTGTCGCCTGGATATGTCGCGGTGTGAAGCCGAGCTCGTAGCAGTACAGACCGGAGATCGGGTGTGTGACATCAGCGTCGGTAAGGCCGCTCGTATTGGCCTCATCTACGCCTCCTGCCGCCAAGGCCCGTGCGAAAGCCCTCGGCTGGTCCAGATCGGAGGCAGCCTTGCCGCCCACCGTGTTCGCGTTGTTCGCATTCGTCGCGTTGGTCGCGTTGTCAGCGTTTGTCGCGTGATCAGCATTGGCGGCGCTCGGGACCTTGCCGAGCGTCGACTCGTTGATGTCGGCACCGCTGAGCGAGTCGTCTCCAACATCGGCGCTCTTCACCGCGCCATTCTTGATGTCCTTGCCGGCCACGCTGCCGTTCCGGATGTCCTTGCCACGGACCGTGTTGTTCTTGATGTCGCCGGAGTCGACGCTGTTGGTGCCGGGTAGGGCGATCGCCGTGCCCGAGAGCGCGGCCAGCAGCGCCACGAAGGCGACGGCCATCGCCGGGGAGGGCTTGCGGCTCGCGAGAAAGTCACGCATGAGGCTGGGTTCCTCCTTTGGGGTGGGGGCGAAGGCTGAGCACGAGGAAACCTCCTCGCTGGGCTCGCACGCATACTCTGCGCAGGTCCATCGGACGTCAACGGGTCGTCCCATGCGGCGGACCCTCTTCCCCGGAAACTGCGAAGAAGCAGTGCAGCTAAGCCGGGCCGGCCTGCTCCGGCCCGCCCTCGCGGGCGCGTCGGAGCTTGCGCATGGTCTGGGTGACCTCCATGCGCCGGTGGGCCTTCGCGGCTGCCTGCATCAATGTCTGTTCGCTCGAGCTGTCCGCGATGCCGATCGAGCAGGTGACCGGCCCTGCGACGTGCTCGAATGAGCCCGTGGCGAGCTCGTCCTCGAAGCGGTCTGCCCAGATGTTCGCGTTGCGGGCGTCCGTCCCGTGCAACAGCACGGCGAACTCGTCGGGCCCGACGCGCGCGATGTCGTCGACGGAGCGGAGCGTCTCGCGCAGCGTAGCCACGCACATCCGCAGCACCTCGGTTCCGGCTCCGGCGCCGTGATGGCGGTTCACGCGGCGCAGCCCGTCGATGTCGATCATGGCGATCGCCAGCGACTCGCCCGTGCGCCCGCGGCGGAGATCCTCGCGGGCGAGGAGGGCATCGAAGTCGTCGGCGCCGGGGAGGTCGGCGAGCGGGTCCATCCCCTTACTCATCGGCCATTCAGCGCAGATTCTGAGATCACGCGATCGGCCCACCGCCTGGCGGCGGCGGGGAGAGGCTTGCCGAACGCGGTGCGGTGGTCGGCCACGAACCGGTAGGCGCGCTCAGCGGCCTGCGGGAAGCGGTCGGTGAGGCGGGCCAACGGCCCGCCGCCAGGGAGCAGCCGGAACAGCGGTGAAAAAGCAGCACCGGCGGACCAGACCGCCGGGTTGTGGGTCTCCGTTGCGTTTTCCGCAACGCCCATGCACCGCCCGGTGTCGACGAGGTGCCAGGAGGCCAGTCGTTCGTCCTGGGGCATCCCGGAAAGGAGCTCGATCCCCTCGGTGCTCGTCAATGACAGCGGGCGGAGCGCGCCACGCCCGCCCCACCGCAGCACCACCGCCACGCACACCCGGCAGAAGCCGCAGTCCGGGTCATACAGGATCGAGTGGACCGTCATCTCTGGAAAGCTGCCCCGATGCAGAACGCGCGGCTCTGGTGGCAGAAGTGGCGCTGGTACCAGCGCAACTCGCTTCCGTGGAACCGGCTCGCGATACATCGCGAGCTGGCGCGCCGCCGGGCGTTCGCGCGCTGGCCGCTCCACGGGAACGTGCTGGAGTCGCTGCGCGACGGCCGGCTCGAGGTGGGCGAGCACACACTCTTCGAGCCGGACGTCTGGCTCACCATCTCTGATGCAGGGCGGATCCGCATCGGGCAGGGCACGTTCCTGAACATCGGCGTCATGGTGGCTGCCACCGACCTGGTCGAGATCGGCGATCACTGCATGTTCGCGAACGGCTGCTTCGTGACCGACGCCAACCACCGCTTCGACGACCCCGACCAGCCGATCACGTGGCAGGGGTTCACCAGCAAGGGCCCCACCCGCATCGGCGACAACGTCTGGTGCGGCGCCAACGTGGTGGTCACGAGCGGCGTGACGATAGGTGAGCGCTGCGTGATCGGCGCCAACAGCGTCGTGACGGCGGACATCCCGCCGTTCTCGATCGCCGCCGGAGCACCCGCGAAGGTGCTCCGGCGGGTCGAATATGAGGGATCAGCAGAGCACGAGTAGGTGGAACGGCTTGTTGGCGGCGTTGCCGGCCGCTCCGGTCGTCCGGATGTCGACGCCGTTCACGTTCGAGCCGAGCGAGCTCACGGTGATCTGCCCGTTGTCGGGCGGCGCCGCCGCCGTCGGGCCACCGATCGTCGCGTAGTACGCGCAGCTGCGAATGTCGTTGGCGAAGATCGCCTGGTAGCGCCCCTCCGCGGTTCGCGCCACCGAGGTCGTGCCGCGCCCGCGAACCTGCTGCCCGCCGGCGTTCACGACGGTGAAGCGGGCGCTCCCGTGGGCGAGCAGCGCGGCGGGAACGGTCTCGAGCGTCGACTCCTTGATCGCCCGCCCGCCGATGCCGTCGCCGCGCACGTCCTTCCCGAGCAGCCCGCCGTTGCGCACGTCCACGCTGCGGATCGTGTTGTTCTTGATGCTGCCGCTCGTCACCACGAGGGCGTATGCCGAGCCGCCCATGGCCATGAAGAGGGCAAGCAGGGCGACCGCCATCGCAGGGGAGGGCATGAGACGACGAATTCGTGTCATGGCCACCCCAACCCGTCGGGGCCCCCGGGGTTGCGCTAGAGGGACAAACCGCCCGTGAACGGCTCGCCCGTCTGCTCGTGGAGCAGCTCGTGGAGGCGGGCGATCTCGTCCGGCGCCATCGTGTAGCCGTGCTCCTCCTCGGGGTACTTCCTCGCCCGGACCTCGTCCGCGAAGGCGCTCACGCCCCTCACCATCTCGTCGCGGACGTTGACGTAGCGCTTCACGAAGCGCCCCACGCGCCCGGCGTAAATCCCGAGCAGGTCATGGAACACGAGCACCTGGCCGTCCGCGCCCGGACCCGCGCCGATGCCGATGACCGGGATCTCCATGCGCGGCATGATCGCCTCCGTGAGGGCGCTGGGGATCGCCTCGAAGACGATCGCGAAGCAGCCGGCCTCCTGGAGCGCGAGCGCGTCGTGGA
>JBKPSR010000024.1:0-6387 GCA_046735115.1 Actinomycetota bacterium | reverse complement strand
GCCTTGTCGGGCTGGGCGCGCTCCTGGCGCTCGCGCCGGAGTCGCCTCAACGGCTCGAGGAGCTCCTCTTCGGCGACCCGCTGGGGGTCAGCGACGGTGACCTCGTCGCCGCGGCCGTGCTCCTGACACTCGGCGGCGGCGCGCTCGCCGCGCTCCACCGCGCGCTCAGCGCGATCGCGTTCGACCCGCCGGGCGCAGCGGCACTCGGACTGCGGCCGGCACTCGGCCGCCTCGCGCTCCTGATCCTGCTCGCAGCCGCGGTCGCCGTGGCCGTCCAGGGACTGGGCGCGCTGCTCGTCCTCGCGGTCCTGATCGGACCGCCGGTCGCCGTGCAGGGCCACGCCCGAACGCCGGCGCGGGCGATGGTCGCCGGCGCGGCCCTGGCCGTCGTCGCCGCCGTCGTCGGCATCGAGGTGTCCTTCCACGCGAACAGCGCGGCGGGCGCCTCGGTGGCGCTCGCGCTGTGCGCCGCCGCCGCGCTCGGCGCCGCGCTCAGACCGTCGCCGGGTGCGGCACGTCGTGCCGGATCGCCACGATGGTCGCGCCGAGCACCATCATCGCAAGCGCGATGAGCTGGGCCTCGGTGAGCCCGGCCACCACGTCGTCGTTGCGCCGGATGAACTCGACGAGGAAGCGTTCGATCCCGGCGATCATCAGGTAGAGGCCGAACAGGACGCCGGGCGCGAAGCGGTCGCGCAGCCGCCAGAGCACGACCCCCGCTATCCCCATCGCGAGCGTCTCGTACACGGGCGTCGGGTGAACCTCGTCGGTGGTGGGGACGGTCCCGTCGGGATAGGACATGGCCCAGGGCAGATTCGAGTGGATGCCGTAGTCGCCGTCGCCGGAGAGCTGGCAGCCCACGCGCCCGACCGCGTAGCCGACCGCCAGGGGTACCGCAGCGGTGTCGAACAGCTGCCAGCCGAGGAAGCCGCGCCAGCGCGCCCAGAGGATCACCCCGAGGGCGCCGCCCACGAACCCGCCGAACCAGACGAGGCCAGAGCCCGAGAAGATGTTGCCGAGCAGGTCGTCCGAGACCTTGTCCCAGTTCTGGATGAGGTAGTCCACGCGCGAGCCGACGAGCCCGCCGATCAGCGCGGCGAAGACCATCTCGTAGGTCCAGTCGACGGGCTTGCCGAGCTCGCGGAAGCGGCGCCCGATGATCAGGCCCGACGCAAGGAAGCCGGTGGCGAAGCAGATCCCGAACGTCTGCAGGTCGAGAGGCCCGATGTGGATCTCCGGCTGCACTGGCGGCGAAAGCTAGCGGGCGTACCAGAACGGCCGTACCATGTTCGGAGTGCGGAGAGCGCGGCTCGCGATGTTCCTCTGTGCGGCCCCGCTCCTCGCAGCGCCCGCCCAGGCCTCGGCAGGGATGCTCGAGCGCGAGGCGCTGCGCGAGGCCCTTCGTCAGCGGCCTCAATCCGCGGGCCGGCACGTGATCCCGCTGCCACTGCCCGACCGTCCGCAGGCCTCGGCCGCCGCGGCCTCGGGCGAGCTTGCGCGGATCGCGAGGTCGGACTCCCCGCAACGGCTCCTGATCGGCCTGCGACGGCACTCGGATCGCTACGCGGTCGAGGCCGAGCTGCGCGCGCTCGGCGCCCTGCCCGAGAGCTTCGAGCTCACGGGCGTGCTCGCCGCGCGCGTTCCGTCCGGCGCCGTGGCCGTCGCGGCCCTTCGCGACGACCCGCGGGTGGCGTACATCGAAAGCGACCGCGAGCTGAGCACGGCGGCCGACGAGTTCGACCGGCTCGATCCGAACACCGGGATCAAGTTCACCTGGGCCTACGACATGGTGCGAGCCGGGGAGGCGATCGCAACCGTGGGCGGCGGCTCGACGCGCACCGTCTCGGTGCTGGACACCGGGCTCGACGTGAACCACCCCGAGTTCGCCGGCCAGGTGCAGCGAACCTTCGACACGGCGTCCGGCGGCGGCACCGTTACCGACTTCGTCGGCCACGGCACGTTCGTGACCGGGCTGATAGACGCGCTCGACGGCAACGGGCTGGGCGGAAAGGGCGTCGCCGGCACGACGAAGGTGATCGCGGTGCGAGGCTCGACCGACGGCAGCTTCGCGCTGTCCGACCTGATTGGCGGGATCGAGTATTCGATCCGCCACGGCGCCGACGTCATCAACATGAGCCTCGCGGGGCAGGGCTTCACCCCTTCGCACGCACGAGCCCTGGAGGCCGCGTTCTTCAACGACGTGCTGCCGGTGGCCGCCTCGGGGAACAACGGCGACAACGGAAACCCGCTCGAGTTCCCGGCCGCGGCCATCGGCGGTCGGACCGGCGGCCGCGGGATCGGGCTCTCGGTCGCGGCGACGATGCCGGACGGCAACGCCGCCTCGTTCTCGAACCACAACTCGTTCGTGAGCCTCGCGGCACCCGGCGCGAGCCAGGGAAGCTGCGACTTCGGCGTGTTCTCGACGATCCCGTCATCCACGACGCCGCCCTGGAACGAGGGCGGCTGCCCCGAGGTCTTCACCGGATTCGGCGGCGCGCGCTACGCGTACGGCGAGGGCACGAGCTTCGCGGCGCCGATCGTCTCCGGGCTCTCCGCGCTCGCGTGGCAGGCCGAGCGCGGGCTGGCGTCCGAGCAGGTTGCGGACGTGATGGTGCGAGCGGCGGGCGGCACCGGCTGGAACGAGTTCACCGGCGCCGGCGTGGCCGACGGCATGCACGCCGTCGAGATCGCGCGCGTCTACGACGTTCTCAACCCACGGGCGCAGGCGGTCACGCGCCGCCACGGCAACCGGGTGCGCGTGACGATCAAGCGCTCGCGCGACCGCACGCAGCCGGGTGACGAGCTTGCGGGACACGTGACATACGGCCTGCTCGTGTCGCGCAACGGCGGCAACAGCTTCACCGTCCTGGCGAGCCGCCGGCGGCGCCTCTTCAAGAAGACCGTGAGGGTTCGGGGCGCCCGGCAGAACGTCATCGTGAGCACGGCGTGCGACGCGAACGGCAACTGCGGCGTGAAACGCCTCGGCCGCTTCCAGCGCCGCTAGCCGGCCGGCGCTAGAGGTAGCCCATCGGGTCGACGGGCGCCCCGTTGATGCGCACCTCGAAGTGCACGTGCGGGCCGAAGCAGTGGCCCGTGCAGTCGCTGTAGCCGATCACCTGACCCTGGCTGACCGAGGCCCCGTTCGACGTCGCGAAGCTCGCTTGGTGCCCGTAGCAGGTGGACATGCTGCTCGTGTGCTGAATGCAGGTGTAGTTGCCGTAGCCGCCGACCCAGCCCATCAGCACCACGCGACCCGCGCCTGCCGCGTGGATCGCCGTGCCCGACGGCACCGCGATGTCGATGCCCGCGTGCAACCGGCCCCAGCGCATCCCGAATGGGGACACAACCGCCCCGTTCACGGGCCAGATGAGCGCGCCGCTGCCCTGCTTGATCGGGCCGTCGAACGTCTGCCCGGCGCCCTGAAGCGCGGCCTGCACGCGCGCCTGCTCCTTCTCGAGCGCGGCCAGGTCGCCCTCGAGCGCCACGCGGCTGCTCCGCACGTCCGCGAGCGCGCCACGCTTGTCGGCGCGAGCTGACGCGAGCTGGTCGCGCGCGCCGACCAGCCGATTCTCGACGGCCGCGACCTGGTCGCGCTCGCGCAGGATCCGCTCGGCCGTGACCTGCTCCTGCTCCTCGAGGTCGGCAAGCTGCACGGCCTGGTCCTGCGCCTTGTCGCGCAGCCCGCGCACGCGGTCAGTGATCGCGCGGTCCTGGTCGGAGATGCGCTTGAGGAACTCGGCCCGCTCCAGCAGGTCGCCGAAGCCGTCGGCTTCGAGGATGACGGTGAGGGCGTCGGGCGAGTCGGCCTTGTAGATCTCGACGAGTCGCTTCGCGAGCACATGGCGCGCCGTCGCGAGCTGGCTGCGCAGCCGCTCGAGCCGGTCGCGCGCCGCCTCCAGGCGGTTTCGCACCTCGAGCAGCCTCGCCTTCTGGCGATCGAGGCTGCCCTGGACGCGCTGCAGCTCGCGCTCCGTGGCGGTGATGTCGCCCTGGACCGCGTCGATCCGGGCGGTGAAGCGCTGGATCGTCGTGCTGAGGACGCCCTCGCGCGCCTTGTGCTGCTCGATCTGCTCGCGCTTCTGCTGGATGCGCGTCGACAGCGGCGCCGACAGTCCAGGGAGCGGGAGCACCAGGAACGCCAAGACGGCAAGGGCAAGTGGAAGCAGGAAGGTCTTCTTCATCACGGCTGGGAGCGCCGCCGAATTCCCCGCGTTTACCCCCGTTATGCAGGGATTTTCAGCGCTCTCAACCGCGGCACTCTAGCAAGCGACCTCGCCGTGACAAGCGGCTTTCCTTCCTCTGCAAGACGCCGCCCACCATTCACTAATCTTGTAGCTATGGCTCGCCAAAAGGCCGTATTGCCGCGTGATCCCGGTCTCACGACCCGGATGGTCCTGACGATGTTCCTGCTCGGTCTGCTGTACGTCGTCTTCATCGTCGTGCTGCTCCAGGCGGGCGCCGGGCTGGTCACGGTCGTGCTCGTCATGGGCGCGCTGTCGCTCGCGCAGCTGTTCCTCTCGGACAAGCTCGCGCTCTCGGCGATGGGGGCGAAGGTGGTGTCTCCGCAGGAGGCGCCCGGGCTTCACGCGATGATCGAGAAGCTCTGCATTCAGGCCGACCTGCCGAAGCCGCGCATCGCCGTGGCAGACACGGACGTGCCCAACGCCTTCGCGATCGGGCGCAGCCAGAAGAGCGCGACGGTGTGCGCCACCACCGGCATAATGCGGACCCTCTCGCCGAGCGAGCTCGAGGGCGTCATGGCGCACGAGCTGTCGCACGTGAAGCACCGCGACGTGCTGATCATGACGATCGCGAGCTTCTTCGCGAGCCTCGCCGCGATCATCACCCAGTTCGGCTTCTTCTTCGGCGGCGACAGCGACGACAACCCGAGCTTCATCATCGTCCTGCTCGTCTCGTTCGCCGTCTACGTCATCTCGTTCTTCCTGATGATGGCCCTGTCGCGCTACCGCGAGTTCGCGGCCGATCGCGGCGCCGCCATCATCACCGGGCGGCCGAGTGCTCTCTCCGCGGCGCTCGTGAAGATCGCGAGCACGATGCAGCGCGTGCCCACGGCCGACCTGCGCGAGGCCGAGCGCCTGAACGCCTTCTTCATCGTTCCGACGAGCGTGAAGCGGACCGCCGCGACGCTCTTCTCGACGCACCCGCCGATGGAGAAGCGGATCGAGGCGCTCCAGCGGCTCGAGACGCAGCTCCAGGGCACCGCCGCGTAGGCCGCGTGGGCTTCCTCGACGCGATCTTCGGCTCGAAGGGCAAAGTCAAGGGTGCTGCGCCCGACCGGCTGTTCGCGATGACGACGGCCAACATCACGATGGACACCGGCCTCGGCCTGAAGAGCCGCCAGCGCGCCGGCGTGGTCTTCCAGCCGATCGGCACCGCCGACTTCAAGCAGATCGTGACCGAGACCGAGGAGCTCCTCGCCGGAACCGCCGAGGAGACGGGCACCAAGGTCAAGACCCACGACGACGAGTACGGCTACCGCTGGCTGATCCTGGAGGACCCCGACTTCGACGACCTGGTCGTGGCGATGAACACCGTCTCCGTGGAGCTTCAGGGCGCCGGCTACGGCGACCGCCTGCTGGCCGCGGTGTTCGCCTACTCGGACGACCAGGGAAAGCTCGTCTACTTCATCTACAACTTCAAGCGCGGGACCTACTATCCCTTCGTGCCCGCGCGCGGCGACAAGGCGCGCAACACCGAGGAGGAGCTGCGCATAAAGGCCCAGCTGGCCCGCGACCTGCCCTGGGAAGAGGACATGGCGCGCTGGTTCCCGCTCTGGGACATACCGCTCTAGCGTCGCTCGACATCCAGGTCCGCGCTCGCCACCGCGCGGTTGCCTCTGAGCCTCGCCGATGGGCTGTCGATGTCGAAGCCGTCGTCTCCCGAGCGGCGTGCGACGTTGCCCGCGAGTAGCGCATTGATGTCACGCTGCGCCACCCGAAAGCCGTCGCGACCGCTGTCCACCACCCGATTGCGGCGGACCACCGTGCGCGTGTTACCAAGCGGAGGGTTCCACATCCCGAGTCGGATGCCGTCATGGCGGACGCCGACGATCACGTTGCGGGCGACCAGGTTGCCTCGCCCCTTCTCGAGACCGATCCCCTCGCCACTCCCGTGGATGCGGTTGCCGGCGATCACGTCACGGCTGCCGGGACCGACCTGGATAGAGGCCACCCCGTCGCGAATGAAGCGATTTTCTCGCAGCTGATTGCGGTCGGCTTCCAGAAGGATGCCGAAGTCGCCGTTGCGCACGAACTCATTGCGCTTGATGACATTGCCGGTCGAGTTCTCGATGTGAATGCCGATCTGGCCGTTACGACGGAACTCGTTTCCGACGATCCGCAGGTCGTGCGAGAAGAACACCCCGAG
>JBKPSR010000023.1:0-44456 GCA_046735115.1 Actinomycetota bacterium | reverse complement strand
GTTGCAGTCTGTAGAGGTAGCTGACGCACCACTGAAGTTGCTCCACGGCCAGGGTGGCGGCCTTGCGGTATCGCTCGATTTCGCGGTCCAACTCCCGAGTCCGATTCCGGATCTCACGCGAGGCCATAGACATCCTTCCCTGGTAGCGGCGGTCTCGCCGTTTCGTTTCCCGGGACGAGTCCGCGCAACCTCAGTCGTCGCCGACGACCTGCAGCTTCGGCCGGTTCTGTCGGCCCGCAAATCGCGGCCTGCACTTCCCGGGCAGCTCCTCGAAGCAGTCCCCGTCGAACAGCGCCTCCTGGAACTCGCGCCGCTGTCGGTCGCCCATCTCCGAGAGGGGGTAGCCGACGACCTTCTCGCCCGTCGCTGGTGCGCGTGCACCGATGCAGGACCGGCAGCGCCTCCGATCGCGCGCCGCCAGACGACTCGACCTCGTCCAACTCAGGCGCGCGACGGGCGGTGAGCGGCGCGCTCGCATCGTGTCCTTAGCGGAAGTGGCGGCCGTGGCGTTAGGGGATCCGCTTGCGGCACACGCCGGCGGATCGGAGCGCGCCGTTGGAGGTGTCAGTCCGAGTCATCGCGAACGCGCCGGTAGCGCTCGTAGACCACCCGCGAGCCGAACGTCCTGGTCTCGATCAGGTCCAACGGGACGTCTTCGCTGACCGGCGGCAGGAACGGCGTGCCGCCACCGACGATGACCGGATAGCGGAACATGGGCAACTCGTCGACGAGGCCGAGCTCGAACGCCGCCGCGGCCAGGCCGGCGCCGCCGATCGCGACGTCCTTGTCAGTCGCGTCGAGCGCCGCAGCGGCCTCCTCGGCCACCGACGCCCCGGCAAGCCGGGCGTTGCCCTGGACGCTGTCGAGCGTGCGGCTGAAGACGACCTTCGGGATCGCACACCACACGTCGGCGAACGCGGCCCCGTGCTCGTCGTCGCGCAGCGACGGATCCGTCTCCCACACCAGCATCGTCTCGTAGAGCCTGCGGCCGCACAGAAAACCGCCGAGCTCGCTTACCAGCGCGGTGTGGAAACGAAACAGCTCCTCGATAGGGGCCGACCACGCGAACGCACCCTCGCGGTCGGCGATAAAGCCGTCCACCGAGGTGCTCATCGCGTAGATCAGCATGGCGTCAAGCTCGTCGCACCGGAGCGACGGACGATGATCGCGGTGAAGTTCACCATTGAGCTTGACATCGGGCTCTCCTTCCTTCTGCAGTCCGCTCTGCCACGAGCTACTGACCGAGCGCGAGACGAGAACTCATCGTCGTGGCTCGATGCGATCGTACGGCCATTGCCGGCGCCGCACCGACATGTCGGAAGCGGAACCCCTGCGGGCAAGCTCCCTGCATACGGGTGCCCCTGCCGGACGCCTCCCGCTCCGCCTCGGCCGCATCTCGGCTGGCGAGCCAGCCCATCACCTCGACCAGCCGGCGAGCGAGCGGGGGCACGCCGACACGCCACGCGTCGTACTGGCCGCGACCGCCGCATCCAGCTGCGACGCGAGCGCCGTGGCTACGGCCGCGAGGACCGGCTCGTCGCCCTTGAGGTCGCGGCCGTCGAGGAACCGCTCGACGCTCGCCAGAACGCTCTCGTTCACAGGTCAGGCCCCCGGGCAAAACCTCGTTGTCGGAGAGGGGGATGCTGACTGGGCGGGTCAGGAGGGGTTCGCCGCGCATAGCGACCACCCCCCAGTGGAGCCATCCCCATGGCGGAAGAGCTCATGCCGCCGCCATCTGTTCGGCGAGTACGCGGCGGGCGGTGCGTTCGGCGATCTGTTCGATGCGCTCGCGCCACTGCTGGATTTCGCCTGCGGTCGAAAACCGCCCTGGCAAGCAGGATCCCCGATCGGAGCGCGGCCCCCCGGTATTACTAGCGATCGTGGCCGCGCCCGAAGCCGTCATAGCACTCTTCGGCCCCACCGGGGTGGGCAAGACGTCCGTGGCCATCGAGCTCGCCGAGCGCCTCCGCGAGCGCGGCGAGGACCCGGTGGCGATATCGGCTGACGCGCTTCAGGTCTACCGAGGGCTCGAGATCCTGACCGGCGTCGCCTCGGCCGAGGAACAGCGAGGGCTCGAGCACCGGCTCGTGTCGTTCGTGCCGCTCACCGAGGGCTTCTCGGCGGGTCAGTTCGCCGCGCTGGCGCACGGCGAAATCGACTCGGCGCTCGCCGCGGGACGCCGTCCGATCGTCGTGGGCGGCACGGGGCTGTATCTGCAGGCGGCGCTGACGGATCTCGAGCTGCGGCCACCGCCGCCGCCCGGCGTACGCGAGCGCATCCTCGCCGACCTCGACCAGCGCGGCCCGCACGCACTGCACGAAGAGCTGGCCGCGCGCTCGCAGCCGGCCGCCGCGGCAATCGAGCCGACCGACCGCACGCGCATCGTGCGCGCGCTCGAGCTGCTCGAGATGGGGGAGGAGCCGGCCCCGGCCGGGCCCGAGTCGCGGCTCTGGACGGCGGACCTGCGGCGCCCCACGCTCCTCTGCGGGCTCACGATGAGGCGCGAGCGCCTCTACGAGCAGATCGACGCGCGCGTCGATGCGATGGTGGCCGCGGGCGCCGTCGACGAGGTCCGCCGCGCCGACGCCGCGGGCGCTTCGCCGACAGCACGCAAGGCGCTCGGGTTCGAGGAGCTGCTGCGCGGCGACGTGCAAGCGATGAAGCGGCGGACACGGAACTACGCGAAGCGGCAGCTCACCTGGATGCGCCGCCTCGATCGCGCGGAGCTCCTGGATGCCGCCGCGGAGCTCCTGGATGCCGCCGCCGATCCGGTGGATACGGTACTGCGGCTCACCCAGGAGGAGGACACGTGAGGCGACGCCTGCTCCCGGACACGATGCGCTGGCTGATCCTCGGGCCGCTTGCCAGGTCGAGCGAAGACGGCATTGAGGAACGGGCTTCCGTGCGCCGGCCACTCGGACAGTCCTGCCTAGGGTCCCTATGCGGGACCCAGACCAGGACTGTCCGAACGCGGGGCGCTCGGGCCCGTTCCTCAGTGCACGTCGCTCCCCGCGAGGGTTAGTTGACACTAACGTTAGGAACTGCTTACATACACGCAAATGGAAGCCGTCCTGAAGGCGATCGGCGCGCCGCACCGCCGCCAGATCCTGTCGCTCGTCCGTGACGGCGAGCTCTCCGCAGGCGCGATAGCGGCGCATTTCGACGTGACCAGGCCGGCGGTGTCGCAGCACCTGACCGTCTTGAAGGAGGCGGGGCTTGTGGAAGAGCGGCGCGACGGCACGAGGCGCCTGTACAGGGCACGCCCGCAGGGCCTCGAGCCGATCAGGGAGTTCCTCGAGCAGTTCTGGGACGAGCGGCTCGAGGCGCTCAAGCGAGAGGCCGAACTCGAAGAAAGGAAGAAGGATGGAAGCGAGCACTGAGACCACGATCCAGCGCGAGATCGCGATCGCGGCGCGCCCCGAGACCGTGTGGGCGTTCCTGGTGCAACCGGAGAAGGCGACCCGCTGGATGGGCGAGGCCGCGTCGCTCGACCCGCGGCCGGGCGGCGAGTACCGAGTCGAGGTGGTCCCCGGCCAGGTCGCCACGGGCGAGTTCGTGGAGGTTGACCCGCCTCATCGCCTGGTCTGGACGTGGGGCTGGACCGAGGAGAGCCAGAGCCGAGTGGCGCCCGGCTCGACCAGGATCGAGGTCGAGCTGGAGCCCGACGGCGACGGGACGCTGCTGCGCTTCACCCACGGCGGGCTGCCGGATGCCGACGCGACAGGGACGCACGCGCACGGCTGGGATCACTATCTGGAGCGCCTCGAGATCGTGGCGCGCGGGGACGATCCCGGCCGGGACCCGTGGCTCGATGGCATGACGTAGGCCTTGCATAGAGTCCAGCGCCGTGCGCTTCGAGAAGTGGCAGGCGCTGGGCAACGACTACGTGATCGTCGAGCAGCGTGAGCTGCCGTTCGAGCTGACCCCCGCGCGCGTGCACGCGATCTGCGCGCCGCACACGGGGATCGGCTCGGACGGCGTTCTGCTGATCCGCGAGCCTCCGGAACCCGGCGTCGTCGCGGAGATCCGTATCCACAACCCGGACGGCTCCGAGGCGGAGCTGTCGGGCAACGGCGTGCGCCAGGCGGTGATGTACCTGCGCCGCAACGGGTGGACCGACGAGGACAGCTTCTCCGTCCGCACCGCCGCCGGCGAGATCCGCCCGCGCATCGACGGCGAGCTGTGCACGCTCGACATCGGCCGCGTGCGGCTCAGGGCGGAGAGCGACTTCCCGTCCGGGGGCGAGGACGGCAGCGGCAGCCTTACCTCCGACGGCCGCGAGTTCGCGTTCCAGTTCGTGCAGGTGGGCAACCCGCAGGTCTCGATCGAGGTCGAGGACGGCCTCGAGGAGCTCGACCTCCAGCGCTACGGGCCGGGGATCGAGTGCAACGAGCTGTTCCCCAACCGCACGAACGTCTCGTTCTGGCATCGCGCGGGCGCCGACCGGATCCGGACGCGCATCTTCGAGCGCGGGGTGGGGGAGACCATGGCCTCCGGCACCGGGGCGACCGGGGCGGCGGTGGCCGCGACGCTGCGCGGCGTCCACAATCCGGTCACGGTCGTCCTCGACGGAGGCGAGCTGGTTGTGGACGTGGGCGAGGGCATGCACGTGGAGATGACCGGCTGGGCACGGCCCGTGTACGCCGGCACGCTGAGCGACGAATTCCTGAAGGAGCTGAATGCAACCGAGTAGCCGACTGGACCGCCTGCCTCCGTACCTGTTCGCCGAGCTCGAGCGCAAGATCAGGGAGAAGAGGGCCGCCGGCATCGACGTGATCAGCCTGGGCATCGGCGACCCGGACACGCCCACGCCGAAGGTGGTGGTCGACGCGCTGGCACGCGCCGCGGGCGACCCGGGCACGCATCAGTACCCCTCGAACCGCGGACGGCCGGAGCTGCGCGAGGCGTATGCGCGCTTCTACGAGCGCCGCTTTGGCGTGACGCTCGATCCCGAGACGGAGATCATCCCCGCGCTCGGCGCCAAGGAGTGCGTCTTCAACCTGAACCTGGCCTTCCTCGACCCGGACAGCGCGGCGCTTGCCGCCGATCCCGGCTATCCGGTCTACACCGGCGGGCCGCTGCTCTCCGGGGCCGAGGCCGTGCTGATGCCGCTCGTGCCCGAGCGCGGCTTCGGGCCCGACCTCGATGCCATCGGCGGCGACGTGGCCCGGCGCGCGCGGCTCATGTACCTGAACTACCCGAACAACCCGACCGGCGCGGTCGTGCCGGACGGCCTGTTCGAGCGAGCGGTCGGGTTCGCACGCGAGCACGACGTGCTGGTGGTGCACGACGCTTCGTACACCGAGACCACCTTCGACGGCTACGTGGCGCCCAGCTTCCTGGAGACGCCGGGCGCCAAGGACGTGGGCGTCGAGGTGTTCTCGCTGTCGAAGGGCTGGAACATGACCGGCTGGCGCACGGCGGCGATCCTCGGGAACCCTGACGCGGTCGCGGCGTACTGGAAGCTCAAGACGAACATCGACTCGGGGATGTTCGAGGCGGTTCAGCTTGCGACGGCCGCCGCGCTCGACGCCGGCCCGCCGCCGGAGATGCCGGCGATCTACCAACGCCGCCGCGACCTCGTCTGCGACGCGCTGACGGAGATCGGCGTGGACGTCACGCCGCCGAGGGGCACCATCTACGTATGGGCACCCGTGCCCGATGGCCACACCTCGGCGTCGTACTGCGAGATGGTGCTGGAGGAGTCCGGCGTCGTCGTGTCGCCCGGCGGCTCGTACGGCGCGAACGGCGAGGGCTTCTTCCGGATCTCCCTGACCGTCCCGGAAGAGCGCCTTGTGGAGGCGGTCGAGCGGCTCCGCGGGAGCCTGGGCGGCTAGCGATGCACTACTGCGGCGTCGTCCCGATGCAGCAGGCGCTCCAACTGGCGCTCCTCGAGGAGGTGCGCGACCCGGAGCCGCCGATCCGCCTCAGCGCACTGTTCTACGAGCCCGGCTCGGCGGAGCAGCTGGTCGCGGAGCTTCGGAGGCTCGGCGACCTCGTCGTGGGATTTGCACCCGGCGCCGAGGCGGTCGCGGAGACGCTGGGGCTGCCGACCTTCCAGGCCGACGACGACGAGGCGGCGGTGCCGGACGGCGCCTACCAGGAGACGCCCGTGTTCCCCACCGACCCCGACCGCGTGTTCTGGGCGCTCCAGGGCCGGCGCCTGCCCGCGAAGCGGCATCCATACGGGATGCAGCTGCGCATAGCGGAGCTGATCGGGGACCGCATCAGCGACGAGGGCGGCGACCTCTGGCATCGGCGGATCGAGGAGATCGACGCGCTCGCGTGCGCGCTGTGCGCCCATCGCTTCGCGGTCGGCCACGCCTCGTGGACGGACGGGGTGGTGCTGCCCGGAACCAGCCTGCCGCGGGAGTTCTCCACACGCGGGGTGATCCCGCCGGTGGAGCGGCTCAAACTGCCTGAATCGTCTGCCTGAGGCCCGTGTCGAGGTTGCGCGGCGAGTAGCCGAGCTCGCGCCGGGCCTTGTCGTCCTTGGCCCAGTAGGTCACGTTGTGCGCCGCGGAGATCATCTCGCGGAAGTTCGGCGGCAGGCCCATGGGCGGGCCCACCCAGCGGCTCACCGGGATCATCGCCTTCAGCATCACGGCCGGCACCTTCATCCGCGGCGGCTTCTGGCCGCCGATGGCGGCCGCCTTGTCGATCAGCTCGCCCTGCGTGGTGAGCTCGCCTCCGAGCACGTACGACTCGCCCGGCTTGCCCCGGTCGTGGGCCAGCATGATCCCGTCGGCCACGTCGTCGACGTGAACCATGTTGAGGCCGAGCTCGGGGAACGCCTTCGCGGGCATCTTGCCTGTGCTGGCCTGGTGGATCATCTGTCCCACGAGCGCGTGGTCGCCGGGGCCGTAGACCGAGCCCGGCTGCACGATCACGATCGGCGCGCCCTGCGCCGCGCGCTGCTCGGCGATCAGGTGGGCGCGGTACTTCGTCTCGTCGTAGGTGGAGACGAACCCGTCGGCCTCGTCGCGGCGATAGCTCTCGTCCACGGTCCGCCCGTTCGTGTTGCCGAAGATGTTGATCGTCGAGACGTAGACGATGCGGTCGGCGCGCGCGTGCTCAGCCGCGTCCAGCACCCGCTCCGTTCCGCGCACGTTCGAGTCGCGCATCGACTCGCGCTTCGACGGGTCCATCCCGACCCGGTAGTCCGCCGCGACGTGGAACACCGCCTGGCAGCCCTCGACCCCGCGCCGGATCGCCTCGGCGTCCGAGAGGTCGCCCTGCACGACCTCCGCGCCCAGCCCCGCGGCCTTTTCGGGGCGGCGCGCGAGCACCACCACCTCGTCACCGCGGTCACGCAGGCGCTTTACCACTCGCGACCCGATGAAGCCCGTTCCTCCCGTGACGAACGCCCTCATGGCGGGGCATCGTATCCCTAGACTTGAAGCGGTGGATGCAGTTCAAAACGGGTCGACGCGGCGCGCGGCGCAGCGCGCGCTCACCATAGGCGTGGGCCCCGGGGACACGGACCTCTCAGAGCTCCGCGAGCTCCTCAGGACCGCGGGCGTCGCCGTCACCGGCGAGCTGGTGCAGCGGCGCGAGCGCCCTGATCCCGACCGCTACTTCGGTCGCGGAAAGCTCGCCGAGCTGAAGCGGGCGGCGAAGGACGCCGACGCGAACCTGATCGCCGTCGACGACGAGCTGCTGCCGCGCCAGGAGCGGAACCTCGAGGAGGAGCTCGGCCTCCCCGTGATCGACCGCACGGCGATCATCCTCGACATCTTCGCCGACCACGCCCGCTCGGCCGAGGGCAAGCTCCAGGTCGAGCTGGCGCAGCTCGAGTACAACCTCGCGCGCATGCGCGGGCTGTGGACGCACCTCGAGCGGCTCGGCGCCGGTCGAATTGACGGCGGCATCGGCACGAGGGGCCCGGGCGAATCCCAGATCGAGACGGACCGCCGGCTGGCCCGCAACCGCATCTCTGCCCTGAGGCGCCGCCTCCGCGATACGAAGGCCACCCGCGAGACGATGCGCAAGGAGCGTGAGCGAGCGGCCCTGCCGACCGTCGCGCTGGCCGGCTACACGAACGCGGGCAAGTCGACGCTGCTGAACACGATGACGGGGGCGGACGTGGGCGTGCGCGAACGGCTCTTCCACACGCTCGACCCGACCACGCGCTCGTTCGAGATCTCAGGGCGCCAGTACCTGCTCACCGACACGGTCGGCTTCATCCGCAAGCTGCCCCACCAGCTCGTGGAGGCGTTCTCGGCCACGCTCGAGGAGGCGCTGGGCGCCGACCTGATCGTGCACGTCGTGGACGCCTCGGTGCCCGAGGAGGAGTTGCACCAGATGATGGCCGCGGTGGACGACGTGCTCGACGAGATCGGCGCGGGCGACACGCCTCGCCTGCTGGCGCTCAACAAGGTGGACCTGCTCGGAGGGAATCGCTCCGGCGCGGACGCCGCCGCGCCCTCGCGCACGGCGGAGCGCCGCCGCGAGCTGTCCTTCCGCTTCCCGGACGCCGTGCAGGTGTCCGGTGCGACCGGCGAGGGCCTCGAGGGCCTGCGCGAGGCGATCGAGGTGCGCTTCCTGAAGACGCTCCGGCCGATGGAGCTGCTCGTCCCGTACCGCGAGGGGGGCACGTTGTCGGCGCTGCACGAGCTTGCGGGCGAGCTCGAGCGTGAGGACACGGCGGAGGGCGTGCGGATACGCGCGCGCGTGCCCGCGTCGGCAGCCGCCCGGTTCGAGCGCTTCTCCGAGAACGGGAACGGCGCCGGGGGCGCATAAGCCGGAATTTGCGCGCTTTCTGCCCACCCAAAGCGGCAAGCAGTGCAGTTCCCGTGCGGTAGAACATCGGCGTTCCCCCGACTGGAAGGGTCGCGCCATGGTCACCCACGGATCCGAGAGCTATTACGTCATTGGGGAGGGCCTCCTCGCGGAGAGCGTTGGAGGCCGTCACTCTGAGAATGGCGCCGGCCCGGCCCGGGAGGGCGTGGGAGAGGCAGGAGGCGCGCCGCCGTTTCGCTTCTCGCGGATGGGCCCCAGAGGAATCAATCGCCAGCTCGGCGAGGGCGCGCGCAAGCGGCTGGGAGCGGCGATGGCGAGGGCCGGCGGCGGCAACTCGCAGATCCCCGCGGGGTTCACCTACCTCGGCCAGTTCATCGACCACGACCTGACGTTCGACAAGACGGACGTGATGCTGGGCACCAACGTGACGCCGGCTCAGATGCTTCAGGGTCGCTCTCCCAGTGTCGACCTCGACTCCCTGTATGGCGCCGGGCCGCAGGACCCGGAGTCGGCGAAGTTCTACGAGTCCGACGGGCTGCACCTGAAGATGGGCAAGAGCACGGGCCCGGTCAAGAACGGCTTCGACCTTCCGCGCGGGGCGGGCAGCTCGAACGCCCAGAAGCGCAAGGCGATCATCCCCGACCCGCGCAACGACGAGAACCTGGCGGTCGCGCAGACGCATCTGGCGATGATCCGCTTCCACAACCGCGTGGTCGACACGCAGCTCGGCGGCGTGCCCGCGGCGCAGAAGTTCGACAAGGCGCGCGAGATCGTCACCAAGCACTACCAGTGGATGCTCCGCACGGACTACCTGCCGCGGATCGCGAAGGCGGCCGTGGTGAACAACGTGTTCAACCAGGGCCGCAAGGTGTTCGAGGTGAACGCCGCCCCGACGGACGTGCCGACGATGCCGATCGAGTTCTCGATCGCAGGCTTCCGGCTCGGCCACGCGATGGTGCGCGCGGCCTACAACTGGAACAAGGTCTTCGACGATGGCAGCGGCGCGCTCGAGTACCTGTTCGAGTTCTCAGCGCTGGGGGGCAACCTGGGCGGCGACACCAGGCTCGCGAGCACCTGGATCGCCGACTTCCGCCGGCTGTACGACTTCGGCGAGGCCAACAAGCCGGCGTTGACGGTGCCCGCCAACAAGTTCAATCGCGCGATGCGGATCGACACCCGCATCGTCGACCCGCTGCAGCACCTGCCGACGCAGGTCGCGGGACTCCCGGGCAACGCGGGATTCAACGACGTGCGCCGGAACCTGGCCTTCCGCAACCTCACGCGGGCGAAGATGGTCAAGCTCGCCACCGGGCAGCAGATGGCCAACTTCATGAAGAACAAGGGCGTGAACCTCACGAAGCTCACGAAGACCCAGATCCGCGACGGCAACAACGGCGCCGATCTCGGCCACCTGACGCAGACGCAGCGTGAGGCGGTGCTGAAGAACACGCCGCTGTGGTTCTACGTGCTGCGCGAGGCGGAGCTGAACGGCGGAAAGCTGAGCGGAGTCGGCGCTCGGATCGTCGCGGAGACGTTCCACCGGGCGATCGAAGGCAGCCAGCACTCGATCGTCCGCGACACGGCCTTCAAGCCCTCGCTCGGGCCGAACAACAACACGTTCCGGATGGTGGACCTGCTCCTGTTCGCGTTCGAGGGGAAGAAGGCGCTGCTGGCGCCGCTCGGCTAGCGCGAGTCGCCGCTGCCCTGCAGCATGCCGCGCTCGCTCCGCGAGAGCAGCTTCGCGAGGTTGTTATCGGCGACCTCGTCGAGGTCAAGTCCCGCCTCGGTGGCGAGCTGTGCGACGTACCAGAGGACGTCGCCGAGCTCCGCCGCCAGGGCGGCGCGGCGCTCGCCGGTGAGCACGCCGCCGTCGTCCCGAATCGCCTTCTTCACCTTCTCGGCACACTCGCCGGCCTCACCACACAGGCCGAGTGCCGGGTAGGTGAGGTTGCTGCCCGCATCGGGGTACACGGCCGTGGCCCGCGCGCCGAGCTGATAGTCGGATAGCTGCACGACCCCGACGTTATCGGCGCCGGAAGACGGAGGAAGCAATAGACTGGCTGCGCCGTGACCCCGCTTGTAGTCGAGCGGAGCCGAAACGATGGATACGAGCTGCTGTCCGTGGGGGGCGAGCTCGACATCGCTACGGCGCCGCGCATGATCGCCGCGCTCAACGAGGCGCTGTCCTCCATGGACTCTCCGCTGATCGTGGACCTCTCGGACGTGGTCTTCATGGACTCGACCGGGCTCGCCCTGCTGATGAACGCGCGCCGCCGCGTGATGCGGCGCGGGCAGGGCTTCGCGATCGTCTGCCCGGTCGGCCCGATCTCGCGCGTGTTCGAGATCGCGGACATGGTCGACAGCCTGCGCGTCTGCCCTGACGAGGAGAGCGCGCGGGTGGCGGCGACCGAGCGCGCCAGGGCTTGACCCGGACGGACTCCCTGCCGATACCTCTCAGGTATGGAAGCTCAGGCTGCCTCGGCTGGTCCCTTCCCTGTCCCGGGGCTGACTCCGCCCACCAAGCGGACGGGGGTCAAGCGACGCATCGGCGACGTGATCGTCCAGCTCGGCTTCGCCGAGCGCGAGATGGTGGAGTCGGTCGTGGACAACGGCCGCCGGGCAGGCATCCCGCTCGGCCAGGCGCTGATCGACGCCGGCATCGTGAATTCGGGCCAGCTCGCACAGGCGCTGGCCGAGCGCAACGGGCTCGACTATGTCGATCTCAACATCTTCGACGTGGACAAGGGCGCTACGACCATGATCGACGGGGAGAAGGCGCGCCGCTACCGCACCATCCCGATCGCCTTCCTCGCCGAGCGCACGCTGCTCGTGGCGACCGCCGACCCCGCCAACCTGCTCGCCCTTGACGACATCACGATGGCCACCGGGTATGAGGTGCGGCGCGCCGTCGCCTCGCCGGAGCATATCGACGCGCTGCTCGACCAGCTCGGGACGCTGGAGGGCTCGGTCCGCGAGATCGGGGACGAGCAGTTCGAGGCAGAGGTGATCGAGCTCCGCGAGTCGGCCGACGAAGCCCCAGTCGTGAAGCTCGTCCACGCCGTGATCGCCGACGCCGTGCGTCGCGGGGTCTCCGACATCCACTTCGAGCCGAGCGGGCACGACATGCGGGTGCGCTTCCGCGTCGACGGCGTCGTCTTCGACTCCACCACGGTGCCGCGCCACCTCATCTCGGGGCTGGTCTCGCGGGTGAAGATCATGGCCGAGCTCGACATCGCCGAGAAGCGCATGCCGCAGGACGGGCGCATCGGCCTCTCGGTGGACGGGAACTACGTCGATCTGCGCGTGGCGACGCTTCCCACTGTGCGCGGCGAGGCGGTCATCATGCGCATCCTCGACTCGCGCCAGATCCTGATGGACCTGGACGGGCTCGGGATGGACGAGGCCGACAAGCGCCGCTTCCAGGCCACGATCGCGGGCACGCACGGCGCGATTCTCGTGACCGGTCCGACCGGGTCGGGCAAGACGACGACGCTCTACGCGGGCCTGACCGAGTTGAACACGCCGGACCGCACGGTCGTGACGATCGAGGACCCGGTCGAGTACGAGCTCGACGGGATCAAGCAGATGCAGGTGAACACCAAGACCGGGCTCAGCTTCGCCACCGGCCTGCGCGCCCTGCTGCGGGCCGACCCGGACGTCGTGATGGTCGGCGAGATCCGCGACTCCGAGACGGCGCAGATCGCAATCGAGTCGGCGCTGACCGGCCACCTGGTGCTCACGACGCTGCACGCGAACGACGCTCCGCTCGCCGCCGCGCGGCTGATCGACATGAGCATCGAGCCGTTCCTCGTCACCTCGAGCGTCGAGTGCGTGGTGGCCCAGCGGCTCGTGCGCCGGCTGTGCGAGTGCAAGAAGCAGGTGAAGCTGACCAAGGCGATGCTCAACGAGAACGGCTTCGAGGTTGCGCGCGGGATGACCGCGTACGAGCCGGGCACATGCGTTCGCTGCGCTCAGACCGGCTACAAGGGGCGCACCGGGCTCTACGAGGTAATGGTCATGACCGACGCGCTGCGCCGTCCGATCCTGGACGGGGCGAGCCAGGAGGAGCTGCGCGCGGCGGCCCGCGCCGGGGGTATGCGCACGCTGCACGAGGCCGGCCTCGAGAAGGTCCGTCAGGGCATCACCTCGGTGGCCGAGGTGCTGCGCGTGCTCGGCGGCGCGGGCGGCTAGCTAGGCGCCGGCGGCGCGTCGCGCGGATGCGTGCGCGGCGTCCTCGAGCTCGTCGTGAGGCAGCGGCTCGAGCTCGATGCCGAGCGCGAGCTCGATCAGGCGATCGGCCAGCCAGACGTTCTTGGGCAGGAGCGGCCCGTGCAGATACGTGCCGATCACGTTGTCCCTGTGGACGCCCTCGAGGCCGTCACGGCCGTTGTTCCCGTGCCCCCGGATAACGCGCCCGAGCGGTGTCTCGGCGTGCCCGAGATAGGTGCGGCCACCGTGGTTCTCGAAGCCGGCGATCACGCGCGGACCGGTGCCCAGATCGGCCTCGATCGCGCAGTTCCCGATCAGGCGCGGCCCGGCCTCACGGATCGTGCGCAGGTCCACGATGCCCACGCCCGGCAGCTCCTCGCCGCCGAGCTCGTACGAGTGCCCGAGGAGCTGATAGCCGCCGCAGACCGCGAGCACGACGGCGCCGCGGCCGGCGGCGCTGTGAAGCGCCTCGCGCTTCGTGTGCTCCATGTCCCTGGCCACCGCCACCTGGTCGCGATCCTGGCCGCCGCCCATGTAGAACAGGTCATGCGCCTCGGGGTCGAAGCTCTCGCCGAGGCTCGCGGACGCCAGCTCGAAGCCGAGCCCGCGCCACTCGCAGCGAGCGCGCAGGACGGCGATGTTGCCGCGGTCCGCGTAGATGTTCATCAGCTCCGGATAGAGCGAGAGGACCCTCAGCGCCGGCATATCGCCACCGTGCTGCCGAAGTGGTCGTGGCTCTCCGGGACGAGCCGGCGCTCGACAGGCCGGAGGCCGGCTGCGCGAGCTTCGGCCTCGAACCCGCTCGTGCTGACGAAGTCCAATGCGATGCTGTCTGTCTCCTCCTCGACCTCGCCCGCCGGCGACACGGCCTGGCGGTGGCGTTCGACCACCAGGCCGTCATCGCTCACTCCAAGGGACACCGGTTGGCTCGAGAACACCCAGCCCTCGCGCTCGAGCATGTCGGGGAGCGGGGGAGAGGCCGTGTCGTCCTCGAGGACCTCGCGCAGGTCGGTTAGGGCGGCGGCGAAGGTCCCGCCCCGGCTCAGATGCGCATGCGCGCAGCGCAGCATCGCCATGCGCCCGTCGCGTCCGCCGAGGATCTGCGCGAACTGCATCGGCGCGATCACGAGTGCGAAGGACCTCTCGAGCGCGAAGTCGCGTGCGTCCGCCGCCACGGCCGTCACGCCCGGGGCACGGTAGGCGAGTGCGGCGAGCACGTCCGGGTCGCGATCCAGGGCGACCACCTCGTGGCCGCGCGCCGCCAGGTCGGCCGCCACGCGGCCCGTCCCAGCGCCGAGATCGAGGATCGGCCCGTCCGCCGCCCCGGCGAGCTCGCGCCAGAGCGGAAGGTCGGCCTCGTAGGCGCCGTTCTCGACGTCGTGCCAGATCACCGTTCTGGCGGTCACTCGGACCACCTCTTTGCCAGGCCGCGGTCCGCGAGCAGGTCGCGGAGCTCCAGCAGCGCCGTGTACGTGGGGAGCGCGTACACCTGCTCGCCCGCGGAGTTCGCCACCGCGGAGTCGAGCGAGCCGGCCGGGTCGCGATCGACCGTGAGCTCGGCGTCGACCCCGGCGTACTTCAGGCGCAGCGCCATCTCTTCGGCGCGCGTGCCGCTGCAGGTCACCCGCCGGACCCGGCCGGCGAGCACTTCGAAGTCGGCGTCCCAGATCCAGGAGATGTCGCGGCCGTCGGCGATCCCGTCGTTCAGAGCCATCCAGAGGTCGAGCTTGCCGTCCTCGAGCGTCAGCGTGCGGAGGACCTCGTTCGCGCCGGCGGGATTCTTGATCAGCAGGATCGAGAGGCGATGCCCGTCCACCGGGATCGTCTCGACCCGGCCGAACGCGCCGGAGAAGCCCTCGAGCGCCTCGCCCACGGTCGCCAGCGGCACGCCGAGCTCGAGAGCCGTGGCCGTGGCCGCCACCGCGTTGTAGACGTTGTAGAGGCCGGGCAGCGGCAGGCGCACCGCGACCTCGCCCTCCGGCGTCCGCAGCTCGATCCGGGAGCCCTTCATGCCGTCAAGGGCCACGCGCGTGGCGGCGACGTCCGGGTCCGGCCGCATGCGCCCGCAGTTCGGGCAGCGGTAGCGGCCCATGTGACCGAGGTAGACCGCCTCGTACTCGTACGCGTGGCCGCAGTTGCGGCAGTGCTTCGAGTCGGCGGCGTGCTGCATCCCGGCCAGGGCCTGCGAGTCGTCCTCGACTCCGAAGTAAGTGACCCCGCGGCGCTCACGGCCTAGATCGGCAACGAGCGGATCGTCGGCGTTCAGCACGAAGCGAGCGCGTCCGTCCAGCTCGCCGGTGAGCTCCGCCCAGCGGTCCGCGAGCAGCTCGAGCTCGCCGTAGCGGTCCAGCTGGTCGCGGAACAGGTTCGAGAGCAGAAGCAGGCGCGGCTCGGTGTCGCGGGCGACCGCCGGCAGCCAGGCCTCGTCCACCTCGAAGAGGCCTAGCTGGCCGCGCTCGCGGCCGGCGTCCAGGAGCGCGGTCGCCACGCCCCAAGACATGTTCGAGCCGGCTCGGTTGTGCACAACCGGCCGGTCCGCCTGCTCGAGGGCGGCCGCGATCATGGCGGCGGTCGTGGTCTTCCCGTTGGTGGCGGAGACGAGCACCGAGCCGGCATCGAGCTCGCGCGACATGCGGGCGAGCGCCCGCGGCGCGACCTTGAGCAGCAGGCGGCCCGGGGCGGTCGTGCCTCCCGTCCGGCCCAGGCGGCGGCTGGTGGCCCGGGCGAGCCGGGCGAGGGCGCGCGCGAGGCGGAACATCAGACCGGCGCGATGACCCGCAGCCGGCGGCGCTCGACCCGAATGACGGCGGGCGTCGCGGCGATCGGGTCACCGTCGGCGTAGATGGCGAACGGGCGGTCGGAGCTCACCTCGATCTCCTCGCCGCACAGGAACTCGGTGAAGGGCGAGTCCACATGCGTTCCCCGGAAGACCTTCGGCAGGTTGGCGAGGCAGCGGAGCTTGCTGCATTCCTTCGTGATCATGACGTCCAGCCTGCCGTCGTCGAGCTCGGCCATAGGCAGGATGTACATGCCGCCGCCGTACACCTTCGAGTTCCCCACGGCCACCGAGTAGCCCGTGAACTCGCGCCGGGTCCCGTCGACGGTCACGGTGAATCGCGTCGGCTTCCAGGTCGCGAGCGCTCGCAGCGCGGCGTAGACGTACACCGCGTTGCCCTTTAAGAACTTCGCCTCATTCGCGATTCGGTTCGCGTCCGAGTCGAAGCCGAAGCTGGCGATGCCCATGAAGGGGGTGCCGTCGACATTCGCCACGTCGAGCAGGCGCTCTTCGCCCTCGACGGCGAGCCGCGCCGCCTCCTCGGGGTCCCTCGGGATGCCGAGGACGCGAGCGAGATCGTTGCCGCGGCCACAGGGCACGATCGCTAGGGCGCTCTCCGTGCCCTTGAGGGCGCCTGCGAGCGGGCGCAGCAGGCCGTCGCCGCCCAGCGCGACGACGGTCTCGCCCTCCGCGGCCGCGTCGAGCGCCTCCTGATGAGCGTGGTCGATGCTGCGCGTGGTGACGGTGCGGTGCTGAGCGCCGAGTGAGTCGAGCACCTGATGGACCGCGGGAAGGGCCTTGAGAGCGCGGCCGCCGGCTGACTCGGGATTCACGAGCAGGGCGAAGCGACGGGCATCGGAGGTGTGCGGCGCGGCCGCGGCCGCGGCCTGCCCGCGCGGCTCCTGCGAGCTCACTCGGCGGCCGCCGCGGCTTTCGCGCGTTCCTCGGCCGCCGCGCCGCGCTCGGCTCCGCGCAGGTGCGGGTGGAGGTCCACCTTCTGCATCTGCGCGCGCGCGAGGAGCTCGTCTCCGAGCAGGCGCTCGGCGTGCGGCTCCTCGAGGTCGTTCGGGTCGAGCGTCAGGAGCACATCCTGCTGGACGCTGTGCCACCCCGGCTCGTTCGTCAGCCGCTCCGAGGCCACGAGCAGCTGTCCCGGCCGTGCGTTCCAATGGAGCTCGAACAGCCCGAGCCGGTATGCGAACAGCTTCTCACCGTCGCTGAAGAGGATGTTGAGCCCGCTGAAGGGCGAGCACTCGACGGCGCGCCGGATCGTCTCGCGGATGCATGCCACCGGGTCGCCGTCGTCGAAGTCGTGCATCAGGAGGTTGAAGAGGTACTCGGAGTCCGTGTCGCCCTCGGGGCGCCTCATGCCCGGCTCGAGCAGCCGGGGGTAGCGGACGATCGTGCCGTTGTGTCCGAGCGTGTAGCTCCCGAGGCAGAACGGGTGGGTGTTCTCCAGCGAGAGCCTGCCCATGGTGGCCCGGCGCACGTGCACGTTGAAGATGCGCCCGCGGAGATCCGTGGCCTCCAGGAACTCGCCGTCGGCATAGGCGGCCTCGGGGAAGCGCACCAGGCGCGGCTCGGCGCCCTCGGCTCGGTCGTAGACGGCCATGCCCCAGCCGGAATCGTGATCCTCCGACTGGCGGATCATCGGGTTGTCCGCCTCCAGCAGCTCGTGCCGGATCGAAACCGGCTCCGCGGCGACGCAGCCGAACACTCGGCACATACCGCTCGCATGCTACCCGCCCGCGGGCGGCATTCGCGAGGGGGCGAACTTGCGCCGCGCGGCGCTTCCCATCGCATGAGCGTGCGGGAGCAGGAGCCGAAGCGGATCTGGTGGGCACGGCCGGGCAAGCTGTGCGGCCTCGAACGGCCCGGAGGAGGGGGGAGGAGCCACCGGCCCGAGCGCCGGGCGGCCGAGATCGCGTACCTGAAGTCGAAGGGGGTTCGCCTGTGCATCTCGACGATGAACTCGCGCCACAACCTGAGCGCTTACGAGGCGGCTGGGCTGCCCTGGCACCACGTGCCGGTGGAATCGGCGCCGCACGGAGCGGAGGCACTCGAGGAGCTGCTGCCGCTCCTCCGACGCGAGCTCCGCCGCCGAGGGGCGGTGGCGGTGCACAGCGACCGTCACACCGACTTCGTGGCGGCGGTGTGCGCGGCGCATCTGCACGAGTCGCGCGGGGTCGAGCCGGCGGAGGCGCTGGTGTTGGCGGCTGGGGCGGGCTTGATGGTGAATGGGTACACGTGCGCGCTGCTGGGCGTGACGCCGGCGGAGGTGGATGCCTCGATGCGCGCCGGTGGCGGGGCGGGCGAACGACGGCGTTGAGGGCGGGGAGCGTGCGCGTTCCGCGTCGACAATCCTGCATAGGGTCCCTATACGGGACCTAGGACAGGATCGTCGATCCGGCTCAGGCCAGGATCAGGTCGGCGAGCGTGTCCGTCACCGCCACCGGCTGCGGCTCGATCTCATTCACTGCCTGTCGTTCCGTCCCGCCGGACAGAACCAGGGCCGCATCCAACCGCGCAGCTGCCGCCGCCGCCAGGTCGGTGTCCACGCGGTCGCCCACCACGAGCGCGCGGCCGTCCCCGAGGCGGTCGAGCGCGGTGAGCATCAGCTGCGGCTCAGGCTTTCCGACGATCTCGGCGGTGCGCCCGCTCGCCACCTCGATCGCCGCGACGATCGCGCCCGTGCCCGGCCAGAGGCCGTCGGGCTGCGGGTAGGTCGGGTCGCGGGCCGTGGCGAGGAAGTCTGCGCCGCGGCGCGCGGCGAGCGTCGCGTAGCGTAGGTCGTCGTATACGAGCTCCTCGGTGCCGCCGACGACCACCACCTCGGCTCGCGAGGCGAGGTCCGTCCCGTTCAGCACGCGGAGTCCGGCGTCCGTGACGTGGCGGCGCAGCGCCTCGGTGCCGACCACGAACGCCGTCTGCCCGGAGCGCGTCTCGGCGAGCAGGTGCTGTATCGCTCCCCCGACCGTGACGACGTCGCGCAGCGACGCGCGGATGCCGATCTTCCACAGCCGGGCCACGTAGTCCTCGGTCGCGCTGCGCGGGTCGTTCGTGGCGTAGGCCACCTCCTTGCCCGCCGCGCGGAGTTCGTCGATCGCCTCGACCGCGCCCGGAGTCGGCTCGCCACCGATCCAGACGCAGCCGTCGAGGTCGAGGATGAACTGGTCGTAGCGCTGCGCGATGGGGCTCAGAGGCACGCCGCTAGCCTACGCCGCCATGCTCAGGGCGCTTTCAGTGCTGCTGTGCGGGGCTGTTCTCGCCCTCGGCGCCTGCGGCGGCGACGACGATGACGATCAGCAGCCGGCGAACCAGGAGTCGCCCGCGGCGGGGCAGCAGCAGGGCCGCTGCAGGGACGTCCCGCAGCCGCCCACGCGCGACGCCGGCGGCCAGAAGAAGCCGGCCGAGGCGCTCGCGAGGTCGAAGACCTACGACGTCCTGATCCGGACGAGCTGCGGCTCGTTCACGATTCGGCTCGCCCAGAGAATCTCGCCGCAGGCGACGGCCTCGTTCGCCTCGCTGGCCCGGAACGGGTTCTTCGACGACACGATCTTCCATCGCATCGTCCCCGGCTTCGTCATCCAGGGCGGCGACCCGACGGCGAGCGGAACGGGTGGCCCCGGCTACTCGACGCGTGATCCGGTCCCGAAGAGCGCCTCGTACGGTCCCGGCGTCGTGGCGATGGCCAAGGCCGGCAACGAGCCGCCCGGCACGGCGGGCAGCCAGTTCTTCGTGGTGACGGCCGCCGGCTCCGGCCTGACTCCCGATTACGCGCTCCTCGGGAAGGTCACCAGGGGCATGGACGTCGTTCAGGCGATCGGCAAGCTCGGCGACCCCGCCAGTGGCGCGACGGGAACGCCTCTACAGTCAGTGGTGATCGAAAAGGCCACCGTGAATGAGCACTGAGACGCAGAACAGCCCGACCATCTACGACGTCGACCAGGCGGACTTCGAGCGCCGGGTGCTCGAGCGCTCGCGCGAACTGCCGGTCGTGGTCGACTTCTGGGCCGACTGGTGCGGGCCCTGCAAGCAGCTCACGCCCGTGCTCGAGCGGGCGGCCACGGCTCGGGCCGGCAGGGTCGAGCTCGCCAAGGTCGATGTGGACAAGAACCCTCAGCTGCAGGCCGCGTTCCAGATTCAGGGCATTCCGTCGGTCAAGGCGTTCAGGGACGGCCGCGTGGCGGCGGAGTTCACGGGCGCGCTCCCGCCCGCGCAGGTCGAGCGCTTCTTCGACGCCCTGGTGCCCTCCGAGGCGGACGAACTCGCCCGGAGTGGGGAGGAGGCCGACCTCCGGCGCGCGCTCGAGCTCGACCCGGGCCACGCGACGGCGCGTCGCGAGCTCGGAAAGCTCCTCCTGGCCCGTGGCGACACGAGCGAGGCCGTGGAGCTGCTCGAGGGAGCCCAGGGCGACTTCGTTGCCGACGGCCTGCTGGCGCGTGTAGCGCTCGGCAACGATCCGCGGCTCGCCTCGGCCTTCGAGGAGTGGGACCGGAGTGACCGCGAGACGGCGCTCGACACGCTGCAGGAGGTGCTGGCGAGCGAGACCGACCCGGAGCGCAAGGACCTCTTCCGACGGGTCATGGTCGGGCTGTTCACGGAGCTCGGCCCGGACAGCCCGCTGGCGCGCGAGCACCGCCGCCGCCTGTCGGCCGCCCTGAACTGAGCTAGCGCGGCGCCTGGGCGGCGCGCGCGTCGCGCGCCCTGGCCTGCCTACGTCTGCCGAGCAGGACCAGCACGCCGATCACGACCACCACGAGCAGGAAGCCGAAGAAGATCGAGCTTCCTACCCCGATCCCTCCGAAGATCAGGCCGATCGCCTGGACGATGCCGGTGCCGATCGCGAGCAGCGCGATCACCAGGACGAGGATGAGGAGGACGCCGCGGATGCGGGCGAGCACGCCGGCGCTCGCGGGCGGCACGAGCAGGCCCATCATTCGGAGCATGAGCATCTGGCGTCCGGACGGCGCCTCCTGGCCGAGCTTCTCCATCGCGTCCCGGAGCTCGTCCGGGCGGCGCTCGGCCAGCGCGAGCGAGGCCTTCATCATCTGCCGCAGCGCGGGGCGCTCCTGGGGATGGGCGCCGGCGAGAGCCTCGTTGAAATAGGCGCGCGCCGTCTTCGCGTCGTAGCGCTCGGCGGCGCGGGCGCCGAGGATCGCCTTCGCGGCCACGCGGTGCCTCGACTCGCCCTGGAGTTGTTCGTCGGTGCGCGACTCGAGCTGCGGAATCGCGGCGAGCGCGCCCATCTGGACCTGCATCTTGATCTGCTTCTGCCTCTGCTTCGCCACGGTCGCCAGAGTCTAGGCGGTTTGCGGCGCGTGCCCAGGCGGGTACGGGAGCGCCATGACCATTGCCATCATCGTCGCCGTCTGCATCGTGTTGCTGGTGCTGGCGTTCCTGCTCCCGCGGCTCTCGATCTGGCCGCAGATGGGGGTGGACCGCACCCTCGGCGCCGGACAGCGCGCCGGCGGCAAGGCGCCTGGCCCCGTCGGCAAGCTGCTCTCGAAGGGCTTCGGCAGCTCGCGCAAGGCCACCAACAAGAGCGCCTCGACCGGGCGCCGGGCTCGCGGCAAGATGCCGCTCTAGGCGGCCCGGCCCGCTCTAGCGGGCCTCGTCGTCGGTGTCGGCGAGATCGTCGCCGCCGTCGTCTGCCGCTGCGCCGCCGGGCAGCACGTCGAGCTCGACCTCGTTGGTCGTGGACGGGTCGTCGTCCTCGCGCGGATCGTCCCCGTACGAGGCCGTCGTGTCGTCCTCCGCGCCCTCTTCGCTCAGCATCTCCGGCATCGAGACTCGCTCGGCGGCCTCGTCGGCGGTGTTGAGGACGTCGTCCGCGAGCTGGCGGATGTCCTCGATGAGGCGCTGGCGCTCCTCCCAGAGCAGACGCGTGTCGACCACGATCTGCTCCGAGTAGGCGTCCGCCTGCCGGCGCATCAGCTCGGCCTCGCGCTCGGCGCGTTGGATCCGCCCCTCGGCCTGGGACCGGGAGCGGGCGGCGATCTCGTCGGCCGTCTCGTGAGCGCGCTGGAGGATGCTGGTGGTCTCCTCGCCCACCTCGGCAAGCGCCCGCTGGATGACCGACTCCTGCGATTGGCGGCTCTCGAGGTCGGCGATCACCTCGCGAACCTCCTGCACGAAGGCGTCGACGGCCGCGCGGTCGTAGCCGCGCATGACGATCGGGAAGCTGCGCTCGCCGATCTCGTCAGCGCGGCTGCGGTTGAAGCGCGTGGCTCGGAACTCAGTCGTATCGAAGTCGGCCATGGGAGCTATATCCCCTTCCTAGCGGACCTTCACCACCTGCGACATCAGCACCGGGTGTATGGAGCAGTACAACTTGTAGACGCCCGGCACGTTGAAGCGGTAGCGCTGGGTCTTGTTGCGGACCGTCGCCGTGGCGAACCCCCGTGGGCCGCGGACGAGCGTGGCATCGTGAATGTAGCGGTCCCTGAAGCGCCAGCTCAGCGTGGCGCCATGCGGGATCGAGACGAGCGCAGGGTTGAAGGCGAAGTTCTGGACCTGCACCCGCCCGCTGCCGTCGAGCCGGGTGAAGGCCCCGGCGGGCTGCTTGATCAGCCGCGCCTTGCCCTGGCCGCGCCACTGCGCGAGCGTGAGCTGGACCGCGGGCGGCGTGTGGCGGCCCTGGAAGTCGGGCCCGAGCGTCTCCTCGTGCGTCGGTGGGGGCGCGCAGCCCCCGTGCACCGACGTATCGGGCGCCAGGTAGACGTGCGAGATGCCCATCACCCGCATGTGCGGGCGGCTCGCGTCGTAGGTGCCGGTCACGCGCAGCTTCTCGCCCTTCCCGATCGCCCAGCCGTCGGTCCACTGATGCCAGTCGATCGATTTGGGGTCCGGCTCGTGGAGCAGTGGGTGGACCCGGTAGAGCGGGTCGCCCGCGGGCGCGTAGGTGGGCTCGCTTACGGCGATCGTGCGGTTGCCGCAGGCCGGCTGCGTAAGGCGCAACTCCTGCGCCCCGCCGTGCATGTGGCCGCCCACCGCGACGATGCGCCCTGCCTCCGGCATCGTGAACGTCTCGGACTTCCGGTGGAGAGAGCCCGGCCGGCCGCCGCCCGGAACCGTGTACTGGGGATCGGAGACGCACGGAACGACGCTGAGCCAGTACGGCGTGACCGGCGTGAGCTTGGCGGGGTCGACCGTGACCCGGTACTCGACGTAGGCCTGACGCCGCACCTGGCGGTGGTTCATGACCATCCAGATCATCTTCCAGTGGTCGCGGGGGCTGGTCGGGTATCCATAACCCTTCGGCAGCGTGAGCGGCCGAAGCTCCTCGCTCGAGCCGTAGAAGCGCTCGGTGACCGCGCGGTCGGGACACGCGCCGTCGTGGCGCTTGTTGTCCGGGCCGCCGTTCGTGAAGACGTTGTGATGCAGCATCAGCTGCGACTGCGGAACCTCGTCGCCGTTCATGTCCACGACGCGGACGTCCATGCCGACGATCGAGCCCGCCACGGGCGGCGGCTTCACGACGTCGTTGTGCCTGAACGTCTGGTACGGGCCGATGGAGAACGGCCCGACCCTGAACACGTAGGTCTTCAGCGACGGATCCGCATGATGGCTCGCCGGAGGCGAGGTGACCTCGGTCAGCGGAAGCTGGGCGGCCGCACTGGAGCGCTCATCGTCACCGGCCGTGAACAGCAGCACTGCGACACAGGCGCCCGCAAGCGCGGCGATGACCAGAACGGCACGCACCGGGAGTGAGTATGCCGATCCGAGCGGCGAGCCGTCCGAGCGCACGAATCAATGCTCGATAACGTATCTTCCGTAACCAACCATCTGAGCTGTGTCAGCTCGTTTGGCTCCTCACCCGGATCGCTTGCACGCCGGAGGATCGCGCACAATGCCGTCTCGTGGACGACCCGCTCAATCTGTTCCGGAACTGGCTCGAGGAGGCTCGTGCGGCCGTCGGCTATGACGCTGACGCCATGGCCGTGGCCACGGCGACGCCGGGCGGCGGGCCGTCGGTGCGCATGGTGCTGCTGAAGGACGTCGACGAGCGCGGGCTCGTCTTCTTCACGAATTACTCGAGCCGGAAGGGTGCCGAGCTCGAGGTGAACCCGCGCGCCGCCCTGCTGTGGCACTGGCCCGCGCTCGGCCGGCAGGTGCGTGTCGAGGGGCGGGTCACACGGGTCGACCGGGCCGAGAGCGAGGCGTACGCGCGGAGCCGTCCGCGTCAGAGCCAGCTCAGCGCCTTGGCCTCCCCGCAGAGCCAGGTGGTGCCGGATCGCGAGTGGCTCGAGCGGCGCGTCGAGGACCTGGACCGCGAGCACAGCCGCGCCGAGCTGCCCGTCCGCGACGACTGGGGCGGGTACCGCGTCGAGCCGGAGGCCTGGGAGTTCTGGGTCCACCGCGACAACCGGCTGCACGACCGCCACCGCTACGAGCGGACCGCGGACGGCTGGCGGGTCGACCGTCTGGCGCCCTGACCGCGGACGCGCCGTAACCCCTTGATTACCGTAAACGCGGCGCTACCTTGAGTGGTGAATGTCCCCCGCCGCGCCCGACCCTTTCGATGCGCTCGGCGACCCGAAGCGGCGCGCGATACTGGCGCTGCTCGGAACCCACGACCGCTCCGTGAAGCAGCTGGCGGACGCGCTGCCGATCAGCCGGCCGGCGGTGTCCCGTCACCTCCGCGTGCTTAAGCAGGCAGGCCTCGTGACCGATCGCCCCGAGGGCACGCGCCGGCTGTACGCGCTCGACGACGACGGGCTCGACGCCGTGCAGGCGTACATCGAGCAGGTCTGGGGCGAGACGGCAGGGCGCAGCTAGCCCGCCCGCTCCAGCTCGACCATCTCCCTGAGCCGGGAGAGCTGTCCCTCGATCCGGCGGCGCATGCCTCGACGCACGACCGGGCGCGCCGTCCAGAAGAGGAAGCGCGCCAGCGCGTCGTCTGGGCCGGCATGGACGCTCAGTTGGACGCGGGTGCCCGAGCCGTCCTCGAACAGCTCCAGCGTTCCCTCGAACGGGAACGGCCCCGCCACGGAGCGCACCACCTGCCTCATGGGCGGCCGGCGCTCGACGATCTCGAACTCCACTTCGTCTGCGTCGCTCCCCGACTCGAGCGACCCGTTGAAGCGACTCCCGCGCGAGAGCTCGCCCGACACGCGCACGTCAAGCACCTCCTCCTGCCAGCCCGGCCACTGCCAAGGATCGGATGCCCACGCCCAGACCGCCTCGATCGGCCGATCGATCACGGTCTCGGCGGATACCCTCATCCGTCCGGGAACGGCTGGATGGCGATCCCATGGTCGCGCTCGCGCATGCCGAGCTCGTAGGCGGCGCCGCTGCTCACAACGAGCTCCGTCGCGGCTCCCCCGCGCCTGCTCACGCGCAGGCGCATGTCCGCGATCGAGCAGTTGACCGCGTGGTGCTCGGAGCCGTCCGGATCCGCGTACACCCAGCCGACGAAGCGCTCCGGCGGCGCCTCGACGGTTCCCCGCACCTCGATCCCGCGGCCGGACACGGTGAAGGTGCAGTGGGCCGGATACTCGTTCACCTTCACGCGCCGCAGCACGTGACGGTCCCCCGCGATGCTGAGCACGCCGTTCGCGACCCACGGCGTCGTGAACGGGCCGATCCTCACCCGCCCGATGGCGACGTCTAGCCAGTCGGCGTCCTCCGTCAGCCCGTGGAGCCAGATCCAGCGCTCGGCGTGCTGGGCGCCCCAGTTGTGCCCGGCCAGGCCGCGCCAGCCGTCCACCTCGATGGAGCGTCCGCCGACCGTCAGGCCGCCGGAGAAGCGCGCCGCCGGCGCCGGGGAGAGCAGCTTGGTGCGCGGCAGCGGGGCTCGGTAGAGCCAGGCCGCGGGTAGGTGGAGGAACGGCTCCTCGGCGCCCTCGAGGGCGAGCCGCCAGGCCACGTCTTCGCCGATCGACCCGCTCGCCCCGTCCGCGCCGATCCGCGCCTCCCCCACCCGCAGCCAGTCGGTGCCGCCGGTGCCCGGCCCCGGCAGCGTCAGCTTCGCCGCGGTGGGGCCGCTCGGTTCGAACAGCGTGAACCACAGCGAGCCAGTCGGCTCCGCGCCCGGGCGCTTGTGGGCCGTGTAGCGAATCCAGGCCCCGAGCGGCTCCGACGGGTCGCACAGCTTCAGGTAGAAGCTCTCGTAGTGACCGGCCTTCGCCGGCACCGCCGGAAAGCGTGCCGCGGTTGGGTCGACGGGCGCCACGGGCGGGCAGCGTAACCTCAGCGCCCATGAACGAAGAACAAGCCATCGCCGCGGGCAGCGCCCGCGGCTCGGCGAACGGCGATGAACCAGTTCTCGTCATCACCGGCGCCAGCACCGGCATCGGCGCCGCCACGGCTCGCCGCGCGGTCGAGTTCGGGCACCGAGTCGTGCTCGCCGCGCGCTCGGAGGACAAGCTGCGCGGGCTCGCCGATGAGCTCGGCGGCGAGGAGAAGGCGCTCGCCGTGCGCTGCGACGTCACGAGCTGGGACGACCAGCAGGCGCTCGTCGCGAGCGCGCTCGAGCGCTACGGCCGGATGGACGCCTACTTCGCGAACGCCGGCTTCGGCGCGAAGCGCGGCTTCCTCGAGGAGTCGGTGGAGCACTGGAAGGCGATGGTGGACACGAACGTCCTGGGCGCGGCGCTGTCGATCCGCGCCTCCCTCGGCCACTTCAGGGAGCAGAACAGCGGCCACCTGATCCTCACCAGCTCGATCGCGGGCCGCCGCGCGCTGCCCGGCTCGCTCTATTCCGCGACCAAGCACGCGGTCACGGCCATGGGCGAGGCGCTCCGCGCCGAGGTGGCCGACACCGACATCAAGGTGACCCTGATCGAGCCCGGCATGGTCGACACGCCGTTCTTCGACAACAGCCCGAGCGGGGCGCTCGAGGCCGACGACATCGCCCGCGGCGTCCTGTTCGCGCTCACGCAGCCGCCGCACGTCGACGTCAACGAGATCCTGATCCGACCCGTCCACCAGCCCACGTAACCTCGTCCGCGTAAAGGTCGCGCACGTCGACATGGACGTATTCGCGTTTCCGTGGCGGTCGGGAGTGGGCTACACGAACGTGTGCGAGTCGCGAGCAACAGGTAGCCCGCGACGCGAGCCTATGTGCTCGTGGATGGCGCGGGTCCTTCGGTTCGCCTACTGCGGCGGAACGACCGCGACCGTCAGGATGAAGACATCCCCCAGGTCCCCCGTCTGGGTGCAGTTGAACGTGGTCAGGCCGGCCTTCTTCCGAAGTCCTTCTCGAAGAAAAGCTCGCCCGTAGCAGACTTGAATTCGAAGCGCGTCGCGACGACGTGCGGGCCGGTCCCCTCCGTGTCGATCAGGTAGGCGTTGGCGGCTTCCACAGCGGGTGCTCCGAAAACCTCGACCTCACCGAGGGGCTCCCCGCAGTCGAACAAGCCGAAGATCCCCAAGCCTTGGCCGCCCGGCACGCTGGCCGACGCCGGGACCGCGGCTACGGCAATCAGGGCGACAGCGGAGAGCGTCGCGCCTGCCAGAGCGATTCGCCGTCTCATCTGTCCTTCATTTTCACGACGATGGGCGCGGCGCCCTCCCGGGCTGCGCCGGGCGTAGCACCGCCCGTACTGGCGGGTAGCCGACGACCCTCCCGATCCGGCGGGCCAGTGAGAGGCTCGGCATCGACGATGAGGCCCGCACGCAAATCCCGCTCTCTCCAGCAAAGTCGCGAACAAGCAAGGGTGAACGCTGAGCGGCCATTGTTACAACACGCGCGGGGCCGGTTTCCCGAACACCCCTGCGACGCTCTGTCCAACCCGGCGACGCACGCAGTGTTCCTTGGGTTTCCGGCCCCGCTCTTCTTTAGATACGCCGGTTCTCGCCGCAGCGCGCTCGAACATTCGTCCGTTCAGGCGAGCGGGTGACCGTTCGGCCCGAGTGTCCCTTGACGGGATTGCCCTATCGCGCAGAAGGCCAGACACCGCCACCGTGGCAGGGCAGCAGGTGGGAAGGCAAGTGGCGGAACGTCCCGGATCGCGCAATCGAGCAGGCCAAACGCCGGCGCACGAAGAGCCTTCGCGGACATTTACATCGGCGCCTATAACCGGGGGGGAAAGTCACCCTGGAGGGGGTTGAAAAACGGGTCGTCTTTCGCGAATCGCAGGTGACTCGGTGAGCCTCGGTCGGTACACCATGCGCGGGGGCCGGTTTCCCGGACACCCCTGCGACGCCCTGTCCAACCCGGCGACGCACGTAGTGTCCCAGGGTTTCCGGCCCCCGCTGTCTTGTACAACGCGGCGACGCCCAGAAATGTTCTCGAGTTAACGGGCGCTTCCGGCGGACCACCAGCGAGCGCTACACATCACCGCGGGCCTCACGCGATCGTCTCTAGCGAGCCAGGGCGCGCCAGGCGTCTTACAGCAGACCGAGCTGCTCCATCGTCGGCTTGTCACCGAGATGCGAGCGCATCGCTGCCACTTTCCCGTCCCGCACGACTGCCACGAGCGCGTAAGGCGATACGTCTTCTCCGTTCGCCACCACGGTCCCGAATCCAGCGGCCCGTTCTGCCGAGAGCGTCTGCACGCGCTCAATACGCCGCTGAACTGCGGGTGCGGCGATGCTCAGTTCGAGGATCCACTCGGTGAGCCCTGCACGCCCGCTATACACGGCGCGCGAGCTCAGCTCCAGCGGCTGGCACTCGATATCCGGATGCGCGAGGTCGAGCAGAGCGGTGAGATCGAGGTCGTTGATCGCCTCGACCCACAATCGGACGAGGTTGTGCGCTTCCGTGCGCGCCGAGCTCACAGGGCAATCTTTCCCTGAAATCCCGTCCGCTAGCTGTGCATGACGCGCCAACCCGCCCACTCGTGCGCTCCCGTAAGGGACGACTGGCGTGCGAAACGACGGGGTCTTTGCTCCGCAGCGCTGCGGGATCGTTCTCCACACGACGCCACTAGCAGTGCAAGCCCTTCCCCTCCGCGATACTGGGCGGGCGATGTCGCAGGAGAACGTCGAGGTCGTGCGCCGGCTCATCGAACGCTGGGAGCAAGGGGACTGGCGCTGGGGAAGGGACGTCTTCGACGACGAGTGCGAGGCGGTTTTCAGCGCTTCATGGTTTCCGGAAGCCGACAACTACCGCGTCGGGGTGAAGGCGCTCCGTGCTTGGACGGGCTTCACAGACGCCTTTGAGACCTTCGAGGTTCGGCTCGACAGGATCATCGATGCGGGCGATCAGGTCGTCGCGTTGACTCACATTCAGGCTCGGGGTCAAGCCAGCGGCGCGTCTGTAGATGCGTTCACCGGGGGCATCTTCACGCTGCGAAGCGGCAAGATCGTTCGGTATGTGCTGACCGACTCACGCGAAGCCCTCGAAGCCGCCGGGCTGCGGGAGTAGGCGATGTCGTCCTCAGCCGCAACCGTACACCGCTTCGCGAGCGGAGAACCCGAGCCATTACCTGGATCGGACGGATGCGAGGCGCTCAGTCGGGGCCTTGCTCGAACTCGAGCGCCAACGCTCTAGCCGCCCCGCGCCGGCCGGTTGAGCGTGTGCCGCTGCGGCACGCCCTCGCTTAGTTCCTTCTCGCGCTCGAGCTCTGCGTTCAGCTCGGCGCCCAGCAGCAGCGCGACGTTGGTCAGCCAGAGCCACAAGACGAGCACGATGGCGCCGGCGAAGGTGCCGTAGATGGCCCCGATGTCGGCGACCTTCGAGACGTAGATCGACAAGCCGAAGGACGCGACGAGCCAGAGCAGCACGCCGACGGCCGCCCCGGGTGTCACCCAGCGGAAAGAGCGCTGATGTACGTCGGGCGTGACGTAGTAGATATATGCGAACACCAGCATCGCCGTCGCAACGGCGCCGGGCCAACGGGCGACGCTCCAGACTCGGGCAGCTGTCGAACCCAGTCCGATGAAGCCCAGCAGGTCCTCCGCGAACCGGCCGCCCACGAAGACCAGGACCAGGCTCACGAGCACCAGGGCCATCAGCACGAACGTGGACGCCACGTCGATTCCCTTGCGCCGCAGGAAGCTGCGGCCGCCGTCCACCTCGAAGACGACGTTGAGTGCCCGGCGGGCCGCCTCCAGAGCGCCGGTCGTTCCGTAGAGCGCGACCGCGACGCTGATCACGAGAGCCGTCGCTGCGGTCCCCTTGTTCTGCAGAGCACCACGTAGCGAGCGATCGAGCGGGTCGACCACCGACGCCGGCGCGACCTCGCGCAGGTAGCCGATGATCGCGTTGTAGGTCTCGGGATACTGGCCCAAGAGGCCGAGCAGCGAGAGGGCGAGCAGCACGGCAGGGAACAGCGACATGAGCGCGTAGTAGGTGAGCGCCGCAGCGTGGTGCGTCATCTGGTCGTCGTAGAACGACCTCAGCGTCCGCCGGGTGACCGCGTCGACTCGCCTCACGGCGCTGTGCAGCCTAGAGCTGCCGCGACGACCACAAGAGCGCGCCCAGGATCACCGGGGCCAACCCGATTACCAACCCGACGACCTTCCTGACACGGCGGCTCAGCTCCGGGCTCGCCATTGGTAGAGCCTAGATCGCACGACGGCAGTCGCTCCTCGCGCGAAGCGGGAACGTCGGCGTACCTGCGACGGTGGTGAGCATGCACGACCACGCCGGACGGAACATGCGCATGGTGGAGCGCATTTCCGCCGCGCCGGCCCGTTACCCGTTCTCGTTCGTTGTGATCGGGGACACCGGTGCGTGGCCGGACCCGACCGCGGACGCTATCTTCGCCCAGCTGCTCCGTCAGGCAACGCAGCTGCGCCCCGCCCCTGTTTTTCTCGCGAACCTCGGCGACTTCGCCGGGCCCGGCGGGCCGGAACGGCACGAGCACTACCTCGAGCTCGTCGCCGCGCTGTCGATCCCGAACGTCTGCCTGATCGGGAACCACGACCTCGAGGACGCGCGCGCGAGCGAGGCGTGGGCGGCGACCCACGGGCCGCGGAACTTCCAGTTCGCCTACGGGGACACCCGCTTCGTCGCCCTCGACGGGGCCTCGGGGCAGGCGGGCGCTCTCGGCGACACCAGACCGCCCGACACAGCCGGCCCGAGCGTCGAGACGCTTCGTTTCCTGGACGACACGCTCGCCGGAACCAGCGAGCCGCACCGCGTGGTGCTGCTCCACGCCCCCCCGCATCTCGACGGGCACTACGCGCCGCAACCCGAGTGCGGCTTCCGCCAGGGAGAGGACGAGTTCCTCGACATCATCCGCCGTCACGCCGTCACGCTGGTCTGCTGCGCCCACGGCCTCGGCTTCGACCACCACGTCCGCGACGGCATCCGCTTCGTGATGACGGGCGGCGGAGGCGCGGCGCTGTACCTCAGCTACCGCAACGCCGGTCGCGACCGCGGCGCGCTCTTCCACGCCGTCGAGATCACGCTCACCGAAAACGCCGCCGTCCACGGCCAGGTATTCCAGGCCTTCGCCCCAGCCGGCAGCGCGCCGCCATTTACATTCGGCGACTAAGACGCGCTTGGCGCCATCCGCTGGTTCGGTCCCTCGCCTTCGCACGTCGCGCAAGGCGTAAGCGGCTTCCGTCGCGTCGGCTCTGGAGGCCGATGCGTCCATGCCTATTCAAAGCTTCACCGGGGTGAACGGCCTGACCGACGCATCGCGTCATCACCGGCGTCGAGCCGGGCGCCGCCCACGACCCCGTGCGGCGCTGAAGCGACAGTGGCATGGTGGCGTCCGCGGTTTTGAGGACAACGGCTGGCTCTAGTCCTGCTCGTCCGCCTCATGAACCCACCGGAGCAGGTCCTGCGCAAATTGGCCCGCCTCGACCCGGGTGAATGGACCCGCGATCAGGCGGCCGCCCGACATATGCAGCAGATATTTGCCGAATCCCACGGACGCGATGTAGAGCCTTGTGCCGCCGAGCTTGACGATCCGCAGCGGCTCCTCGAGCTCGTCGTTCATTTCGGATTCATTCGCGTGCCGACCCCCAGCCGAAGGTACGTCGGTTCTCGAGCCTCCACCACGGACCATTGGTCCAGGTCCTGTGGCAAACAGGGACGCATGGCCTAGGTCTGTGGCAAACGTGGACGCCGCCCCCGTCCATATGACGCCGGCGTGGCAAAAGCCGGCTTGCTCACGGTTCTTCCTGCGCCACCCGCTGCTTGCGCTCCCACCGGATCGAAGTCCGGTAGCCCTTCGCCTCCGGGTCGCGCTCCGCGCACCGCTGGCAACGGATCGCCCTCGGCTCGTACCTGAACACGATCCGCGTCCCCGCGGGCGAATATCCGCCGGCAACAGTCGAACCGGCGCGGACGCTTCGCAATCGTCAAAAGCAACGCGCCGCCATCTCGCTCGAGCGGCCCCGCTTCGCCTTCTGCTCCAGGCCGCTTGTGGCGGCGCTTCTTCCGTCTGCCCTCGTAGCTCATGGGTCTGTGTTCGGGATGGGGCGGGGAGGAGCTGTGAGCCCACAGCACTCCAAACGGCATGAATCGCACCCCCTGGAACCACCGGCCGGTGAGCAACGCCGGCCAGGTTCTCTCTCCCTACCAGCGGCCCCTGAGCCCCTGCGGAGGGGCTAGCGGGGCCCCATCGTTCGCTCGCGTGTCAGCCAGTCGGTCGGCTCGCTGCGGTTCGTGGGAGGTGTGCTGATCCCGCCCGCGAACGGGCTATCGTCGAGGCTGATCGTTGGCATGAGCGATCCTCCTCTCGGCGCCGGGTCCCCGCCCGGCGTCGGTCGTTGATGAGCCGTCTTTCGGACCGCGTAGCCTGCGGACAGTGAGAGGCGAGCGGCCCCACGTCTACGCACATATGGACATGGACGCCTTCTACGTGAGCGTCGAGCTTCAGCGACGGCCCGAGCTGAGGGGGCTGCCCGTGGTCGTCGCCGGCAGCGGGCCGCGGGCGGTGGTCACGACGGCGAGCTACGAGGCGCGCAGGTACGGGATCTTCTCAGCCACGCCGGCCGAACGGGCGCGGCGGCTGTGCCCTGATGCCGTCTTCATCCCGCCCGACTTCGACGCCTACCGCGCCCGCTCCAGGGAGGTCATGGCGCTGCTGAAGCGGCACGTCGAGCGTGTCGAGGTCGTCGGGCTGGACGAGGCCTACCTCGACCTGACCGGCCTCGACCGCTACCGCTCCGCCGCGCGGCGTCTGAAGGAGACCGTGCGAACAGACACCGGCCTCACCTGCAGCGTGGGCATCGGGCCGAACAAGCTCGTGGCCAAGGTCGCCTCGGACGCCGAGAAGCCCGACGGCTTCCTCGAGCTCACCGCGGAGGGCGCGCGCCTCAGGTTCGCCGAGGCCTCGCCACGGCTCGTGCCCGGCATCGGCCCCAAGACCGTCGCGCGGCTCGAGGAGCTCGGGATCGCCACCCTGGGGCGGCTCGGCGCCACGCCGGACGAGCAGCTCGTCCAGTGGTTCGGCAGCCGGCTCGGCCCGCACCTCGCCGCGCTCGCCCGCTTCGAGGACGACCGGCCCATCGAGACCGTCCGGATCGCGAAGTCCGAGTCGCGCGAGACCACCTTCGACCGCGACCTCCACGGGCTCGACCAGCTGGAGCCCGTGCTCGAGCGGCTCACGGGCGAGCTGTGCGACACGCTCGCCCGCGAGGAGCGGCGCGGCCGCACGATCGGCATCAAGGTCCGCTTCGACGACTTCAGCACCGTCACGCGGGCGCGCAGCCTGGACGTCGCGGTGAACGACAGCCGGACGGTGTGGAGGGTCGCCAGAGAGCTGCTCCGGCACCTCGATCCGCGCCGCCCGGTGCGGCTGCTCGGCGTGCGCGTGGCCGGCCTCGACGAGCACTCGGGACGCGCCATGAGGGACGATCAGCTGAGCCTGTCGCTCTGACGTAGTCTTCGGGCATGGCCTCGGATCGACTGACTGGGCTGGACGCCTCGTTCCTCCATCTGGAGGACGCCGCGTCCCACATGCACGTGGCCGGCGTGATGATCTTCGAGGGATCGCCGCCGGCCTACGAGGAGCTGCTCGCCTCCATAGAGCGCCGCCTCGGCCTCGTGCCGCGCTACCGCCAGCGGCTCGCCTTCGTGCCGCTCAGCCAGGGCCGGCCCAAGTGGGTGGACGACCCGCACCTGAACCTCCGCTACCACGTGCGCTCGACCGCGCTCCCCGCTCCGGGCTCCGAGCAGCAGCTCAAGGAACTCGCCGGGAGGGTGTTCGCCCAGCAGCTCGACCGCGACAAGCCGCTGTGGGAGATCTGGCTCGTGGACGGTCTCGAGGGCGATCGCTTCGCGATGCTGTCGAAGACCCACCACTCGCTCGTGGACGGCATCTCCGGCGTGGACATCATGTCCGTGCTGTTCGACACTTCGCCCGAGCCGGCGGCTCCGCCCGACGTGGGCGAGCGCTGGCTCCCCCGTCCCCTCCCCTCTCGCGCACAGCTGCTCGGCGAGGCGCTCGTCGAGCGCGCGACGGTGCCGACCGAGCTCGCCCGCTCGCTGCGCGCCGTCCTGCGCGGACCGCGGCTGGTGGCCGAGGGCCTGCGAGACGCGGCCGTGGGCGTGGGCGCCATGGCATGGGCAGGTCTCAACCCCGCCCCGCCGAGCCCCTACAACAAGTCGATCGGCCCGCATCGGCGCTTCACCTGGGTGCGGGTGAACCTCGACGACATCAAGGCGATCAAGAACGAGCTGGGCGGCACCGTCAACGATGTCGTGCTCGCCACGGTCGCCGGCGCGCTCGGCAAGCATCTGCGCCGCCGCGGGCAGAACACGGACGGCGTCGAGCTCAAGGCCATGGTGCCGGTGAGCGTGCGCGCGGACATCGAGCGCGGCGCGCTCGGAAACCGCGTCGCCGCGATCATGGCGCCGCTGCCGGTCTGGTGCCAGGACCCGGTGGCCCGGCTCGACATCGTCCGCGAGGAGCTGAAGGGGCTCAAGTCCGGCGGCCAGGCCGTCGGCGCCCAGGTGCTCACGAACCTCTCCGGCTTCGCGCCGGCGACCGTGATGGGGCAGGCATCCCGCCTGATGGCGCGCCAGCGCTTCTTCAACGTGGTCGTCACCAACGTGCCGGGGCCGCAGCTCCCGCTCTATCTCGCCGGCAAGCGCATGGTCGACACCTTCCCGATGGTCCCGCTCGCGAAGAACCAGGCGCTCGGCATCGCGCTCCTCTCCTACGACGGCCGGATCAATTTCGGCCTGGTGGGCGACTGGGACCTGATGTGGGACATCGACGACTTCGCCGAGGACGTCCGCGAGTCGCTTGCCGAGCTCGCGGACGACGCCCACGTCGAGCTCGCCGCCGAGCTCGAGCCCTCCGGCCAGGCGGTGCGTACGTGAGGGATCGGCTCGCGGACTGCGCCCGCGACCTGGGGATCGAGGTGCACGTGCAGCGTCTCGCAGCTTCGACGCGCACGGTCGCCGACGCCGCCACAGCGGTCGGCTGTCAGGAGTCCGAGATCGCGAAGTCGATCGTGTTCGTGGCAGACGGCGAGCCGGTCGTATGCGTGGCCTCCGGCCGGCATCGGGTGGACACGGCGAAGGTTGCCGAGGCCCTCGACGTGGCGGAGGTCCGTCAGGCTCAGGCCGACGAGGTCCGAGCCGCCACCGGCTTCGCCGTCGGCGGCGTCCCACCGTTCGGCCACGACCTGCCCGTGCTGTTCGACGAGGCGCTCATGGGCCACGAGCGCGTCTGGGCCGCGGCCGGCGACCCGCACAGTCTCTTCTGCGTGGACCCGAGCGAGCTGGTGCGCTGCACGGGCGCGCAGGTCGTGCCGCTCGGGGAGTAGCCGTTGCGCAAGCGGCGGACGGTGCCGCCGCGCCGCGATGCTGTTTTCGCCACACGTACAAAGCTGCCCGGCGAATCCTGTACGCCGGGCGCATGACGGATTCGGGCGGGTTTCCGACCATTCCATGTCATGGAACCCACTCTCAAGGACGCCATCCCGGCGATCGAGACCACCTGGGTCATCGTCGCCGCGGTGCTCGTCATGTTCATGCAGGTCGGCTTCCTCTTCCTCGAGGTCGGCTTCTCGAGAATGAAGAACGCCGGCACGGTCGTGCCGAAGATCCTCGCGAACTTCTCGATCGCCGCGATCTGCTACTGGGCCGTCGGCTTCGCGATCGCGTTCGGCGGCGCGGGCTGGCTGGCGGGCACGGAGGGCACCTTCCTCGGGACCACGAGTCCGTCGGCATTCCCGGCGATGGAGTTCTCGCAGGCTGCGGTTCCGGCCAAGTTCTTCTTCCAGTTCGTCTTCTGCGCGGTGTCCCTGGCGATCGTCTGGGGCACGACGATCGAGCGGATCAAGTTCGGCGCGTACCTGATCTACGCGGTCGTCTTCAGCGCGCTCATCTACCCGGTCATCAGCCACTGGATCTTCGGAGGCGGCTGGCTGCAGGCGAACCTCGGCATGCAGGACTTCGCAGGCTCGACGGTGGTGCACCTCACGGGCGCCACGGGCGCGCTCGCCGCGCTCCTTCTCCTCGGCCCGCGGCTCGGCAAGTACGGCGACGACGGCAAGCCGAACGTGATCCCCGGCCACAACATGCCGCTCGTCGGGCTGGCGGTCCTGGTGCTCTGGTTCGGCTGGTTCGGGTTCAACGCGGGCTCGACGCTCGGCGCGATCGGCGGCCGCTTCGCCGATGTGGTCGTGGTCACCCAGCTCGGCGCGGCCGCCGGCGTCCTGGGCGCGATGCTCGTCTCCTACCTGATCACGAAGAAGTTCGACATGGGCATGACCGCCAACGGCGCGATAGCGGCGCTGGTCGCGATCACGGCGCCGTCGGGCTACGTGGAGTTCTGGGCCGCGCCGATCATCGGCTTCGTCGCCGGCGTGATCGTCGTGGGCGCGATCATCTGGATCGATCGCAGGCTGGACGACCCGGTCGGCGCCCTCTCGGCGCACGGCATCGCCGGCGTCTGGGGCACGCTCGCGTGCGGGCTGTTCACGAGCCCGCGGCTGGCCGAGCTCAACGCGATCGGCGACGGCGGCCTGTTCTACACCGGCTCCTTCCACCAGCTCGGCGTGCAGGCGCTGGGCGTTGCCGTCGCGTTCACAACCGTGTTCGCGGTCAGCTTCGTGGTCTTCTACGCGATCAAGAAGGCCTACGGCCTGCGCGTGCACGAGCAGGAGGAGCGCTACGGGCTCGACATAGTCGAGCACGGCATGTGGGGCTACCCGGAGGCGTTTATGCCCGTCCCCGGATCGGAGTACCGTCCCCCGGCGATGCCGAAGGGCTGGCCGCCGCGACAGCCGGCGCCGGTCACACAGGCCCGAATCGCTACCCAGCTACAGGAGGGCTAGAGCGCGATGAAGAAGATCGAGGCGATCATCCGCCACGAGCGGCTCCAGGAGGTGCAGGACGCCCTCGACCAGCTGGGCGTGTCCGGCCTGACCGTGAGCGAGGTGGTGGGCTGTGGGCGCCAGAAGGGCTACACCGAGCAGTACCGCGGCGTGCAGGCGAACATCTCGCTGCTGCCGAAGATCAAGGTCGAGTCGGTGGTCCCGTCGGATGTGGCCGACGACGCCGTCGAGGCGATCGTGGCCGCCGCCCGCACCGGCGCCATCGGCGACGGCCGTGTGTTCGTCTACGCCGTCGAGCAATCGATCCGGATCCGGACCGGCGAGTACGGGGAGGACAGCGTCCGCCATGAGGAGCCCGTAGGCTGGGGCCATTAGACCGCCAGAGCTAAACCGCACGGAAGCTAGGGCCGCCGGTGGCGGCCCTAGCTTTTTGCGCGTCGGGGTCCAGCTTCCCGAGGTCGAGCGGCCGGTCGCGTGGGCGGAGTACCTGGGCATGGCTCGCGCGGCCGAGGCGGCCGGCTTCGACTCGCTCTGGGTGGGCGACCACCTGCTCTTTAGAGGAGACGGCCGGGCCGAGCGTGGGCCCTGGGAGGCGTGGACGCTGTTGGCCGCGCTAGCCGCCGCGACGGAGCGCGTCCAGCTCGGGCCGCTCGTGGCCTGCACCGCCTTCCATCCGCCGGCCCTGATCGCGAAGATGGCTGCGACCGTCCAGGAGATCTCCGGTGGCCGGCTGGTGCTCGGGCTCGGCGCCGGCTGGAACGAGGAGGAGTTCCGCGCGTTCGGAGTGCCGTTCGACCACCGGGTGTCGCGCTTCAAGGAATGCTTCACCGTCATCTGCGGGCTACTGAGCGGCGAGCGCGTCACGCTTCACGGGCGCTACGTGCAGGCGGAGGAAGCGGTGCTGCTGCCGCGTCCGTCAGCGCCCCCGCGGCTCATGGTCGGCAGCAACGGGCCGCGGATGCTCGCCGCCACCCTCCCACACGTCGATGCCTGGAACACCTGGTATGCGGACTACGGCAACTCGCCGCAGGGCTTCGCCGTGCTGAACGCGCGCATCGGCGAGGCCGCCCGTCACGCGGGCCGCGAGCCCGCCGACATCGACCGCAGCGCCTGCGTGCTCGTCGCGCTGGACGGCGCGTGCGGCGAGCGGCCCGACACGCCGGAGGCGCCGCCGCTCCGGGGATCTCCGGACCGGATTGCGACCGCACTCGGCGAGCTCGCGGAGGCCGGCGCCGATGAGGTGATCCTGGTCGTCGACCCGATCACCGAGCGCTCGATCCGCGGGCTCGGCGATGTCGTCGCGCTGCTCCGCGCCTGAGGCCGAGGGGGCGGGCTTGCCCGCCCCCTCTCGGACGGCTCTAACGTCGCCTGAACACCGACTGACCGTGGCCCGCCGATCCGGTGAAGAGCACCGGGTCGCTCGCCGTCACGGCGCCGCCCGACGCGGCGAGGCCCGTCGTCGGCGAGTAGAGCGCTTGGTCGCAGTTCGGCGTCGCGGTCGCGCAGTCGCTTCCCCCACGAATAGCCCCGGGGGGTCGTCTGGGTGTTAGGCACCGGCTCGAAGCAGCTCAGATACGCGCTCCGCTACCGCCAGCGCGGTGAGGTGAGTCCCTGCGCGGACCGGCTCGGGGATGATCGAGGCGTCGCCGATGTACAGGCCCTCGAGACCGTGGACGGCCGCGCGGGAGTCGACCACGGCGTGGCCGTCGTCGGCCGGCCCGAGCCGGCAGGTGCCGGTCGGGTGGTAGTACGTCGTGACCGTGGCGCGCGCGTGAGCGACCGCGTCGACCGCCGGCCCGGGGTCGCTCTCGCCGATCACGAGGGCGGAGAGCGCGCGCGTCGCCCCGAGGCTGCGCATGAACTCGATGCCCTCCGAGAGGGCGGCGAAATCATGGCCCTCCTCGTCGGAGAGAAAGCGCGGCTCGACCCGGGGCAGCCGGCTTGGGTCGCTTGAGCTGAGACCGACGTGCCCGCGCGAGAGCGGCGCCACGAGGCCGGCCGTGATCCGCCCCGAGTCGCGGTTCGGCAGGACGATCCCGAGCATGTGCATGTCCCAGGGTCCGTCCGCATGCGACGACGCCCACTTCGCCAGGCACTGCGCGACGATCGCCCGCTCCCCGTCCTCGGCGCGCAGGACGGCCGCCGCCTCATCGCGCAGCGCGAACCCGATGCCGGCGCGGCAGTGGTCCGCGAGGCTCTCCCCCACGCCCGCCAGCTCGTGGAGCACCTTGATCCCGTGGGCGCTCAGCTCAGCCTCCGGTCCGACTCCGCTTCGCAGGAGCACGGCGGGTGAGCCGTACGCGCCGGCCGCGAGGATGACGGCGCCGGCGTTCAGCGCCTGCTCGCCGTTGGGTGCCCGCGTGGCCACGCCGGTGGCTCGCCCTTCGTGCCCGAGCAGGACGCGATCCACGAGGGTGTCGCCCAGCACTGTCAGGTTCGGGCGGTCCCGGGCCGCATCGAGGTAGGCGAAGGCCGCATTGTGCCTCGCCCCGCCGACGACGTTCGTGGGCGCCACCCCGACGCCGGCCTGCTCGGCGTCGAGGTCCTGGAGGTGAGGAAGGCCCGCCTCCACCATGGCATCGACCACGCCGGCGTGCCAGCTGCTTATGTCCGGGCTCTCGCGGACGCGCACACCGAGCGCCTCGCGCGCCCGTCGCAGGCAGGGCTCGAGCGTCTCCCAGCGCCACTCGGGGCCGCCGGCGTGCTGCCAGGAGTCGTACTCCGCGGCGGCGGCGCGCGTGACTGCGCACGCGTTGTGCGCGGAGCAGCCGCCGATGACGCGCGCCCACGACAGCTCGTCCTCCCCGTCCCGCCAGTCGTGGCTGTCGGGGAGCCCGGACGGGTCGAGGAGATCGGGCGGCCAGCGTCCGGCCGAGCGAGGCCCGTAGTCCGGGCCGGCCTCGACGAGGCAGACGGTCCGTCCGGAGTCCTCGCTGAGCCTGGCAGCGAGAACGCAGCCCGCGGCCCCACCGCCAACGACGATCACGTCGAAGGAGGTCAAACGCCTAGAGCGGGTCCGACCGGGCGAGCGGCGGGCCCACGACATCCATGCCGGCCTGGCTCCCGAGCCTGCGGAACGCCTCGGGTCCCGAGGCGTCGCCGGGGAGCTCCGCGAAGCGCTCGAAGAACCGCTCGAGCCCGGACGGCGACAGGATCGCCAGGAGGCGCGCCTCCCCGTCGCCGATGTTCTGCCAGGTGTGCCACGCGCCCCTGGGGATGAACACGAACGTGCCGGCGGGGGCATCCAGAACCTCCTCCTCGAGCTTGACGCGGAAGGTTCCTTCGAGCGCGTACCAGATCTCGTCGGCGTCCGGGTGCACGTGAAGGGGTGGGCCATCGCCCGGGGCCGCGGTGCCCTCGAACGCCGTGAGTGCCCCGTCCGTCTCCTCGGCGCGCACCTTGAACGTCACGCGGCCGCCCGTCGGGTTCCTGACCGCCTCTCCCTCACCGGGTGCCAGATGGATCGATCGCATGTCCTCAGCCAATCCTCGTGTACGTCAGCTCGAAGTCGTGCTCCCACGTCTCCCCGTCGTGGCTGATCTCCCACGATCCGGTGATTGTTTTGTCGTTGTCGGCGAACGTGCCGGTGTAGCGCTGCGAGAAGTCCAGGGGTGAAAAGTCCGGCGCGTCGCGCCACAGCCTCCAAACTCCGTCGGTGACGCTCATCCTGTAGATGCGGGCGACGCCGCGCGTGTCGAAGTAGTGCTGGAGAAAGTCGCCGGCGTTCTCGGGATCGGGACCGATGATGGCGATGCCGTCGGGCGCCTCCGGCACCGGGACCTCCCAGCGCTGGATCAGGAACCGCCCTCCGGGCATCCACTCGAAGACGACGCGTGCGCCCGCGTCCGCGGGCGGCAGCTCCTTGAACTTCGCCGCCATGCTCCATTCGCCCACCAACACGGCCAAGCGCTCCATCGTGTTAGGTACGGATCGCTTCGTAGAGAGCGGGGTGCGGGCGGAATGACGCGAGGCCGTGGGCGGCCTCTCTGAAGCCCTCGCTCTGGGTGGCCGCCTCATCGGCATCCGCGGGCACCTCGAACGCGTTGATCAGGACGAGGGGATCAGTGTCGGTCATGTGTCACTCCTATTTCCCCTGGCCCCGCGCTCTCACCCTGCGATACGGCCGTGAGCGCCTGCTCCCGCGTCGCGAACTCCTTCACTCGTGAGATCTTGCCGCCGGAGACCGTGAACACCCAGGTCTCGGCACGCTCCTCGAAGCTGAGGCCGCTCCCCCTCCCGCGTCCTCCCCACGTCAGTGGGACCACGACCTGGTCGTCCCCGACCGGTATGAGCTCCAGGGGCCGGAACCACATGTCCTCCATCACGTCGTCGAAGCGGGCGCTCAGCCTGTGGAAGCCGTCGTGTCCCCGGTAGCGCCCCGCGTCCGGCAGGTCGGGGCGGACCTCCCAGTCGATTCCCTCCGACAGGAATTCGAGGAGCGAGCGGCCTCCACCCTTCCAAGCCTCGAAGGCTGCCCGGACCACATCGACGCTCTGCTCGGACATGTCACCGTCAGTATCGCGCCTCCGGGTAGTCGCCCAGCAGATGGCCGTGGGCCCGGGACGGGCGGGGCAGCGCCTTGATCGCAACCGCGACCGCCGAGCCCAGCATCACCCACGCGGGCCAGAAGTAGCTCGAGCCGGATGCGAGCCAGATCCCGACGATAAAGATGTTCAGGATCACGTGGGCGCCGGCGTGGTGGCGCAGGCGGCGGCGTCTCGCGAGTCGGCGGAGGGCCTCGCCGGTGTCCTCCGCGTCGCGCGAGGAGACGGCGGTGGCGACGTCCGCCTCGCTCAACGGGGACGAGGAGAGAACCCGCCACGCGTCGAGGCCCGCGACCAGGCCGATACCGAGGAGCGGCCAGACGATCCACGGCAGGTCGGGGCCCGTCAGGGCCCAGATCGCCACGAGCACGCCCGCGAGGATTCCGTACGAGCCGGCCCGGAGCGCAAGTCCGTGCATGCGGTGCGCCTGGACCGCCTCCGCCTCGTCCGCCGGAAGGATGCGAGGCCCGGCACCGAAGCGAGCCGCGTCCGGGTCGCGCTCGGCCGCCTCGAGGGCGGCTGCGGTCAGCGGGATGGTCGCGACTACGCGCGTGCCCTCGTCCGCCGGGCTCTCCATCGCGAGCGTGCCACTCAACGCGCCCACGCGGTCCACGAGACCCTGGACGCCGGACCCGTCGTCGATCGAGGCGCCGCCAACTCCGTCATCCGCCACCTCGACAACGAGCTGGCCGTCGGAGGTTGTAACGGAGACCGTTGCGGAGGCGGCCTCGGCGTGCTTTCCGATGTTCGCCAGGCACTCCGACACGACGAAGTAGGCGGCCGCCTCCACCGGGTCGGGCAGCCGCTCGTCCGGCAGGGCGATCACCTCCACCGGCACCGTGGCCCGCGAAGCCAGGTCCTGGAGCGCCGCGGGCAGGCCGCGGTTAGTGAGGATCGCCGGGTGGATGCCGCGCGCCAGGTCGCGCAGCTCCTTCAGCGCGAGGTTCGCCTCCTCCCCCGCCTTGCGCACGAGCTCCGCCGCCGCGGGATCGCCGCTCGCCGCCTGCTGCTCCGCCATACGGAGATTGAGGGCGAGCGCGACGAGGCGCTGCTGAGCGCCGTCGTGGAGGTCGCGCTCGATGCGGCGGCGCTCGGCATCGGCCGCGGCGATGATCCGCGAGCGAGCGTCCTGGAGCTCGCTGACCTGGGCGGTCAGTACGGGGTCGGCGTTCGAGCCCAGCAGCTGCGCGGCGAGCCAGCCGTACAGGCGGCCGAGGACGCCGAGGCCCGGGATGCCGAGCAGGAGCACCAGCGCGCCGACCGGCACGGCGACGAGCGCCTCGGGCAGCGTGTCCACGTTCAGCGCGGCGATCGCGTCGGCGGGGCCCAGCGCCCAGTAGTACGCGGGCGCGAACAGCAAGCCGAGCCCGACGCCGAGCACGGTGACCGTGACCGTGAACGAGAGGATCCCGAGCGGGAGCTGGAGGAGCAGGAACGCCAGGTCCTTCCAGGTCGCCGGATCCGCGAGCCGGGCGGCCACCCGCCTCCACCAGCGCGCGTCGGGCGGGTCGGGCCGGTACGGGCTCGGAATCCGGGTGTCGAGCAGGCGGCCGATCAGGCGACGCTCGAGCTCGGCCAGCCACCGCCATGCCCAGACGGTTCCGATGAGGACCGGGATGCCGATCAGGGTGATCGCGGTGCCGAATCCGAACGAGATCGCCGCGACGAGGAAGCTGAACTCCGCCACGCCGAGCGGCAGCGCGAGCAGCAGGTACAGGATCCGCCCGTAGGTGCGGGGGTCGAATATGGGCCGGACAAGTCGTTCGATCGGCTCCACGCTACGGCCGCGGCGTTGCGGCGTCCATACGGCCACCCGTACCATCCCGGCTCGTGCAGCGCACGCTGGTTACCGCGGTCGCGCTCGCGGCGGCCGCTGTACCGTCCGTCGCGGAGGCAGCGCCCGGCACGCTCGACTACCAGCAGTCTTTCGCACGCGGACGGGTCTACGTCGAAGGAGCGGTCTCCTTCGTTCGCGTCCGCGACGCACGCGGTGTCACCGTGGTTCGCAGACGAGTGCAGCACAAACCGCGATTCAGGATGGCGCGTCGCTTGCCGTCGGGGCGTTACACGGTCGTGAGCTATCAGCGTGCGTGCGACGGCAACTGCGGCCTGCTCGACCCGCCCGCCGATCGGTGCGCGCGCCATATCCGGGTGCTGTCGCACGGGCTCACCGAGGTGGCCGTGCGCGTGCGGCCCGGGCGCGGCTGCTCCATGACGCGGCACGCCCTCCCTGCGCGCTTTCCGCCGCGCGCTCGGATCCGCGCGGTGCGGCGCTATCTCCGCGGCCGCGACGCGACCAACTCGTGGGCGCTGATCGACAACTGGGGCCGCCTGCGCGCCTTCGCTCCGCACCGCGTGTATGTGAGCGCCAGCCTCGTCAAAGCCATGCTGCTGGCCTCGTACTTGCGCGGCCTTGGGAATCGCGTGCCCGACGCCGCCGAGCGGGCCGTCCTTGGCCCGATGATCACGGTGTCCTCCAACGACGCGGCCGACACGATCTACTACCGCGTCGGCGACGCCGCGCTGTACCGCCTGGCCAGGGTCGCCGGAATGACGCGCTTCCAGGTCGCCGGCTACTGGGCCAATGCGCACTTCAGTGCCGAGGACCAGGCACGCTTCTTCAAGCGCATCGATCGCCTGATCCCGCCGAGGTCGCGCGCCTATGCGCGCCGGCTCCTCTCCTCGATCGTGTCCTACCAGCGCTGGGGCTTCTCGCGCTACGCGGCCGCGGCCGGCTTCAGGACGTTCTTCAAGGGCGGCTGGCGCGGCACCGGGGCGGGGCAGCTGGTGCACGAGGCCGCCCTGTTCGAGCGGCGCAGGACGCGCGTGTCGATGGCCGTGCTCACCGACGGCAACCCCTCGCACGACTACGGGACCGAGACGCTGCGCGGCGTGGCGCGGCGGATCTTCGGCGCCCCGCGCGCCCGCTCGGCAGAGACGATCGAGGGGCCGATCGAGGCCGGTAACAGAGCGACGCGGCGCGCCGGTCTCGTCGACGTCCACCGCTTCGCCCCCGGCATCAGGGTCGAGCTCGACTACCTCAC
>JBKPSR010000022.1:0-34068 GCA_046735115.1 Actinomycetota bacterium | reverse complement strand
GAGATCTCCCGGGGCGGCGACCACGGCGCCTCGGGCCAGGCGAGCGCCTCCGCGCCGGACGCGCCCGGGCCGCTGTTCGCGCTCGACCGCCGCTACGCGAACCTCACGACCTTCCTCCTCGCCGGTCATCCCCGTCCCGTGCGCGAGGCGATTGAGCGGCATCGGCAAGCGCTGGACAGGGATGCGGCGCTGTACCTGCGCGAGTCCGAGGTTGAGCTGGAGGAGGCGGCGCGCGCCGCCGCGGCGGGCTACCTCGGGGCCGAGGCCGACGAGGTCGCGCTCACGGACTCGACGACGATGGGGATCGCGCTCGTGTACGCGCGGCTTCGGTTGAGCCCCGGCGACGAGGTCGTGACCTCCGAGCACGACTTCTTCGCGACGCACGAGTCGCTTCGGCTGCGCCGGGAGCTCGACGGGGCGACCGTCCGCCGCATCCGGCTCTACGGCGAGCCGCAGGCGGCGTCGGTCGACGAGATCGTCTCGGCGGTCTCGCACGCCCTCACGCCCCGGACTCGCTGCCTCGCCCTCACATGGGTGCACTCGTCGAGCGGCGTGAAGCTGCCGCTGCGGGAGATCGCAGGCGCGGTGGCACACGCGAACCGCGGACGCCGCGAGGGCGAGCGCATCCTCCTCTGCGTGGACGGCGTGCACGGCCTGGGCGTCGAGGACTCCTCGCCCGTGGACCTCGACGTGGACGTGTTCGCCTCCGGCTGCCACAAGTGGCTGTTCGGCCCGCGCGGCACCGGGCTCGTATGGGCCGCGCCGCACGCGTGGGCACGGCTCGCGCCCACGATCCCCTCGTTCGATCCGCGCGTCTACGGCGCCTGGCTGGAGGGCCGCCGGCCGACCGACGCTCCGCCCGGGGCCGTCATGACGCCCGGCGGCTTCCACTCCTTCGAGCATCGCTGGGCGCTGCCGGAGGCGGTCGAAGTCCATACGAAGCTGGGCGGCCGCGCCGAGGTCGCGCGGCGAACGCGTCAGCTCGCGAGCCACCTGAAGGACGGCCTGGTCGCCCTGGACGGCGTACGGCTGAGGACGCCGCACAACGAGGAGCTCTCGTCGGGGCTCGTGTGCTGCGACGTCGGCGACGCGGATCCCGGCGAGGTCGTGGACCGCCTGCGCGAACGCCGCCGCGTGATCGCGAGCGTGACGCCCTACCGGACGCGCTACGTCAGGTTCGGCCCGAGCGTCGCCAACACGGCGGACGAGGTGGACCGGGCGCTCGAGGCGGTCGAGAGCGTGCTCGCGTAGGGAACTACGCACGGCGCGCAGGCGTAGTCATTCACATGGAACGCGTATTGGTTGTCGCATGCCGCACCGCGGCCGACGACGCGCTGATGGAGGCCGTGAGGCGGCGCGCCGCCGGCTCGCCCTGCGAGTTCACGCTGCTCGTGCCGCGGCCGTGCCACGGGCTACACCGCGTCGTCGATCCCGAGGATCACGGCTGGCGGGAGGCCGGGGCGGTGACGCGCGTGGCCCGTCCGCTCCTCTCGGACGCCGCCGGCTCGGAGGTGCGCGCCCTGATCGGCTCGCACGATCCGGTCGCGGCGGTGGAGGACGCGCTGAACGTTCACGGGTTCGACGAGGCGATCGTCTCGACGCTGCCCGCGCACCTCTCGCGCTGGCTACGGCTCGACCTCCCGAGCAAGGTCGAGGGCATGGGAGTGCCGCTCACGAGGGTCACCGGTAGCGGGGCTGACGCTCAGCTCGCGCGCACCGGCTAACGGCTAGCTCGCGCCGCCCGGGCTGCGGAGGGCCTGCGCGAGGATGTGTCCGCCGCGCTCGCTGACCTCGGCCGTCGGAAGCGGCTTGCGCGCGGGCCCGCGCTCGGGCGCCCCCGTGCGGATGTCGAAGGTCGAGCTGTGGCAGGGGCAGCGGAGGGCGCCGCCCGAGTACGCCACCTCGCAGCCGGCGTGGGTACAGGTCGCCCCGAGCGCGAACAGCTCGCCGTCCGGCGCCCGGACGACGATCGCGGGCGCTCCGCTCGCCGGGTCGGTGTACGCGACTCCCTCGCCGGGCGCCAGCCCCGTGGCCGGACCGAGGTCGGTCGCGCCGCCCGCCGTGCCGGCCGGCCGGCGCGCCCGCGCATGCGCGGTCGCCTGGAAGCTTCGGCGTGCAAGCGTGGAGATCGCGGCCGCGGCGGCGGTCAGCAGCCCGGCCACCCCGAGCACGTGGGCGAGCATCGCGCGGCGGGTGAGCACGCCCTCGCCGCGCAGCTCGGGGACGGCGATCTCGCGGCCACGCACGTCCGTCCGGCGGAGGCCGAGCGAGCGCCGCTGAAGGACATCGCGGATCGTCGGCTGCCCGTCCGCTCCGCTCAGCACGAGCGGTAGCCATGCGAATACGAACACGATGTCAGCGCCGAGGAAGTAGGGGGTCGTGTGCCAGGTCGCCGTGAGGAAGAGCAGCAGGTTCAGGGCTAGGCCGGCGGCTGCCGCGAGACGGGTGAGGAAGCCGAGCAGCACCAGGACCCCGATCGCGATCTCCAGGAGAGCGACCGCGATCCCGGCGAGCTCGGGGTGCGACAGGGCCGGCTCCAGCAGCGTGCCGCCCGGCGTTCCGTCGGCGAAGCCGTGCAGCTGCGTCCCGATGTAGGTCGGAGACTGAGGATGCAGGAAGCCGGGATCGCTGAGCTTCTGGACCCCCGCGTACACGAAGGTCCCGCCGAGGAACAGCCGGAGCGGCAAGAGCGCTGTGGCCGGATTGGCCATCACCGTCCCTACGAGCCGGGGCGCCGTTTGGTTCCCGCGCCCGGGCGCGGCGGCGCGATGATGGGCTCGCTCGGCCGGCGCGGACCTGATCCGCCGCCAGCTCGAGCTGTTCGCGCGGCTTGCCGCCTCGAGCCCGCGATCTTTCTTCACGAGGAGCTGCTTTCGCCCGCCGAGGCGCTCGGGTAGCGTTTGCTCGCCTTGGAGTCGCCCCTCCTCGTCCTTCAGCACATCGCCTGCGAGCCGCCGGCCGCGTTCGAGGACGAGCTGCGCGTGCGTGGGCTCGACCTCGTGCGCGTCGAGCTGGACGAGGGCGATCCGCTCCCGGAATGGCGCGAGTTCCCGGCGATCATCGTGATGGGCGGGCCGATGGGCGCGTACGAGGACGCGGAGCACCCCTGGCTGGCCGGCGAGAAGAGGCTGCTGCGTGAGGCCGTCGCGGCGGATGTGCCGGTCTGGGGCGTCTGCCTCGGCGCGCAGCTCTTGGCGGCGGCGCTCGGGGCGCGGGTGTACCCGGGCGGGCGGCCCGAGGTCGGCCTCCTCCCGGTCGAGCTTACGCCGGCCGCCGAGGGCGACCCCGTCTTCGGCGGCGCGCCCAGGTCCTTCCCCACGCTCCAGTGGCACGGGGACACCTTCGACCTACCCGAAGGAGCCATTCTGCTCGCCAGCTCGCCTGCCTATCCCAACCAGGCGTTCCGGATCGGGCGCTCATACGCGCTCCAGTTCCACCTCGAGGTCCCGCTCGAGCTGGCGACGGAGTGGGGCGAGGTGCCGGCGTACGCCCAGAGCCTCGAGTCGACGCTCGGCCCGGGCGCGCTCGAGCGCCTGCTGGCGGACGTCGCCGAGCACGCCGAGGTCACCCTGCCGCTCGCGCGCGGCCTGTTCGGCAGCTGGCTCGAGCAGGTGGTGCGCGTCCCGGCTGAAGCCGTGACCTAGGGGCAGGCGGGCAGCTGCGCCGGGAACGTCGTCCCGGCCACGTTCCCCGACCAGCAGTTGTCCATTCCCGTGCCATCCCAGGCCAGGTCGACCGCGAAGATCGGCGGGAACGACGGGTCCGGCGCCGTCGCGTTGCCGCTGAGCCTGTTGTCCCGGATCTGGTTGCCGTCCGGGTTCGGCTCGATGTCGAGCGCATCGCAGTCCTGCTGGGACAGGCTCCTCGCGACGCAGTAGTTGGTGAGCGCGATACCGAAGGAGTTGTTGCCCCTCACGCGGTTCGCGACGACGTGGTTGCGGTCGACGGCCAGGAGCAGGAAGCCGGTTCCGGGCGGTACGTCGCAGACCTCGTCGTCAGGATCGACGCATGTGTTGGCCTTGTTGTTGCGGATCGCCCGGTTGTTGGCGAGCCGGTTGTCGGCGTTCGTCTTGACGTCGAGCCCCGGGAGGGCGAAGGACAGGAAGCCCGCCGTGTTGCCGGTCGCGAGGTTGTGGTCGGCCGTGATACGCGTGCTGTTCTCGAGCTCGAACCCGCTCACGTTCTCCTTCGCGACGTTGTGGTCGACCCGCGCGCGCCGGGACTGCCCGATGTAGTGGCCGGTGTCGTTGGCGCCGCTCGCGAACGAGTGGTCGAGCCGGCCGTTCACCGTGTGCGAGGGGAAGACCCCGTACTCGTTGTTGTCCACGGCGCGAACGTGCGTGACGCGCCAGTGGTCAACGCAGAGCAGGAAGACGCCATCGTCCTCGAAGCCGCGGACAGTGAGGCCGCGGATCACTGAGCCGTGCACGCGCTTCGAGGCGTCCGTCAGGCAGGAGCCGTCGTGGCTCTTCCCGACCGCGATCCCCTCGTCCTGGTTCTCACGCGCCTGCAGCACGACCTTGTGCCTGCTGCGCACTCCCACGAGCCTGATGCCGTTCTTCTCGATCGAGACGGCGCAGGTGTGCGACGGCTCGGCCGGGCAGGCGTGCCCGTCCTCGCGGTAGACCCCGGGCTTGACCAGGATCCGATCCCCCGCGCTCGCCCTGTCGACCGCCGCCTGGATCGATTGCCCAGGCTTCACGGGGATGGTCTTCGCCTCGGCGGGGAGGCTCACGGCGAGCGCGGCGATGGCGACGGCGAGCAGGATCAGCGTGCGTGGCATGCGCGGGACCGTACGCGGAACGCTCCATGGATGTCAACGGTCCTCTAATCGGACTCTCATCCGTCCTGAGTACGTTGCGGACCATGCTGAAGCGCACCGGATACATAGCTCTCACGCTCGCCGCGCTGCTTGCGGGCGCCGCATCGGCGGCCGGCCAGTCCAACCCAGCCCCGGTCACCACTCCGTACAACCCGAAGATCGATCCGGCCGACTTCGGCGGCTCGATCGACAACCCGTGGCTGCCGCTCAAGCCCGGGACGGTCTACCGCTACCGGGGCGTCGGCGACGACGGAAAGACGCACGAGCTCAACACCGTCAAGGTGACGCATAGGAAGAAGCGGATCATGGGCATCGAGGCGACCGTCGTGCTCGACCAGGTCTTCTCGGAGGGGAAGCCCGAGGAGCGGACCTTCGACTGGTACGCCCAGGACAACGAGGGGAACGTCTGGTACCTCGGCGAGAACTCGAGCAACTTCGAGCACGGCCACTGGGTCCTGGACGACGGCTCCTGGGAGGCCGGCGTCGGCAACGGGAAGCCGGGCATCATCATGCTCGCCCACCCGCACCGCGGCGACGCTTACCGCCAGGAGTACTCCCCCGGCCACGCGGTGGACCAGGCGCAGGTGCTCGGCGGAGGCGGCGCGGTGAAGACTCCCTACCGCACCTTCAAGAGCACGCTTCTCACGCTCGAATACAGCACGATCGACAAGCAGTACGAGCTCAAGTGGCACGGCCGCGGCGTGGGCGTCATCAAGGAGCAGGCCGTGACGAAGAGCAAGGAGCTGTCGCGGCTGGTCGCGCTGAGGCGCTGAGCAAACTTAAAGGGTCAGACCCTTTTGAGGGTGGTTGAGGGTTGAGCGCCCCCGGTCCTGAGCCCGGGGGCGCTCGTGTGAGAAGGTGAGCGCTGATGGCTCTCACCTTCGGCGTCACCGTCCTCCCCGATCCGCCCTACCAGCGCCTGATCGAGCTCCTCGTGCTCGGCGAGAAGCACGGATTCGAGTACGGCTGGACCTACGACTCGCACGTGCTCTGGCAGGACTCGACCCCGACGCTTGCGCTCGCGGCGGCGGCCACGGAGCGGATCAAGCTCGGCCACATGGTCACGAACCCGGGTACGCGTGACCCGACGGTCGTGGCCAGCATGTACGCGACGCTTCACGACATCTCCGACGGCCGGATGGTGATGGGCATCGGGCGCGGGGACTCCGCACGCCGCTACATCAATCAGCAGCCGGTCAGGGTGGGGCGCTTCGAGGACGCGGTCAGGATGATCAAGCCGTTCATGAACGGCGAGAAGGTCGAGTGGAACGAAACCGAGCTGGAGCTCGTCTGGGTCCGCCCCGAGCTGCCGCCGATCGAGATGCACGTGGCCGGCTATGGGCCGAAGGTCCTGGCGATCGCCGGCCGGCACGGCGACGGGGTGATCATCCAGCTGGCCGACCCGGACATCATCCAGTGGACGATGGCCACGGCGAGGAAGGCCGCTGAGGAAGTCGGGCGTGACCCGGCGGCCCTGAAGTGCATCGTCTGCGCGCCGAGCCACATCTCCGACGACCTGGCCGTGGCGCGCGACCAGGTGCGCTGGTTCCCGGCGATGGTGTCGAACCACGTGCGCGACCTGATCAGGCGCTACGGGGCGGACGGCTCGGTCGTGCCGAAGGCCCTGACCGACTACGTCCCGAGCGAGACCCACTACGACTACGACGAGCACTCGCGCGTGGGCGCGAAGCACGGCGCCTTCGTAACCGACGAGATCTGCGATCGCTTCTGCGTGATCGGCACGCCTGACCAGGCAGCCGCGAAGCTCGCGGAGCTCGAGGCGATCGGGGTCGACCAGTTCAACATCTATCTCATGACGGAGGGGCAGGAGCAGACGCTCGAGACGTACGGGAGCGAGATCATCCCGCGCTTCGCGGGCGTGACTGGAGGTGCACAGTGAGGAAGCTGATACAGGGCGGCACGGTGGTGAACGCCGGCCAGTCCTCGGTGGCGGACGTGCTCGTCGACGGCGAGGAGATCGCGGCCGTCGGCTCGCTCGGCGAGGTGGATGCGGAGGTAATTGACGCGAGCGGCTGCTACGTCCTCCCCGGCCTGATCGACAACCACACCCACATGGCGATGCCGTTCGGCGGAACGCGCTCGATCGACGACTACGACACGGGCACCCGGGCGGCCGCGGCCGGCGGCACCACCTGCATCGTCGACTTCGTGATCCAGCAGGAGCCCGGCGGGCTCCGCTCGTCGCTCGAGGAGTGGCGCGGGCGCGCCGACGGCGCCGCGCACGTCGACTACGGCTTCCACATGGCGATCACGAGCGCAGACGACGGAACCTTCGCCGACATGCCGGCGATGGTCGAGGACGAGGGCATCTGCTCGTTCAAGGTCTTCCTCGCGTACAAGGGGGTCCTGATGGTCACGGACGACCTGTTCTTCCGCGTGCTCGAGACGACGCGGGACCTCGACGCGCTCACGATGGTCCACTGCGAGAACGGCTGGGCGATCGACGTCCTCGTGGAGCGTGCGCTCGCAGCGGGTCAGACCGAGCCGATCCACCACGCCTACACACGCCCCGAGATCCTCGAGGCGGAGGCCACCTACCGCTCCGTGCGTTTGGCGGAGCTGGCCGGCGCAAGCGTCTTCATCGTGCACGTGACGTGCGGGCTCGCGGCCGACGAGATCATGGCCGGGCAGGAGCGCGGCGTGGCGGTCTCGGGCGAGACCTGCCTCCAGTACCTCACCAACACGGTCGAGGACCTGAAGCGGCCCGACTTCGAGGGCGCCCTCTACGTGTGCTCGCCGCCGCTCAGGGAGGCGCACAACCAGGAGCTCCTGTGGGCCGCGCTCCGGCGCGGCACGCTCGAGAGCGTGTCCACGGACCACTGTCCGTTCAACAGCGAGCAGAAGGCGATGGGACGCGACGACTTCTCGAAGATCCCCAACGGGCTCGCGATGATCCAGCACCGGCTCGTGAAGCTCTGGGACCTGGGCGTCGAGGGCGGCCGAATCACACCGAGCGAGCTGGTCGACATGACATCCACGACGATCGCGCGGCGCTTCGGGCTCGCGCGCAAGGGCTCGATCGCGCCCGGCTTCGATGCGGACATCGTGGTGTTCGACCCGGCCACGCCGTTCGAGTTCTCCACGAGTAGCTCGCTCATGAACGTGGACTACGACCTGTTCGACGGCCAGAGCTCGGCGGGTAGCGTCCGCAACACCCTCTGCCGCGGGACGATGGTCTACGACCGCGGCGAGATCGTCACGCAGCCGGGTCACGGGCGCTTCGTGCCGAGGTCGCTCGGGGCGCGTGCCGCGGTCGCCTCGTGAACGCGGATCGCGTACTCGAAGACCTGCGCGAGCTGGCCAGACTCACCGGCGGGCCGGACGGCGCGCGGCGCGTCTGCTGGACCGACGAGTGGACGAAGGCGCGCGAGTTCCTGCGCTCGCGCCTCGATGAGCTGTCCGCCGACCTCGACGTGACGGTGGACGAGGCCGGGAACCTCTGGGCGCTGATGGCCGGCGACGGCGAGGGGTTTGTGCTCGTCGGGTCGCACACCGACTCCGTGCCGGCCGGCGGTTGGCTCGACGGCGCGCTCGGGATCTTCTGCGCGGTCGAGGCGCTGCGCAGCCAGGCCGAGAGGGGAACGCCGCCCGTCGGGCTGCGGCTGGTCGACTGGGCGGACGAGGAGGGCGCGCGGTTCGGACGCAGCCTGTTCGGCTCGTCGATGTGCGCCGGCACGCTCGCCCCTGACGAGGTGCGCGACCTGCGCGACCGCGGCGGCGAGCGGCTCGAGGACGTGGTCGCCGGCCACGGCGTGGACCTCGACCGGGCGCACGAGTCCGGCGCCCAGCTACGTGGCGCGCGCGCCTACCTGGAGGCGCACATCGAGCAGGGGCCCGTGCTCGAGAGCAAGGGCGAGCCGGCCGCGACGGTGCTGGGCACCTTCGGCGTCGAGCGCCACATGGCGGTCTTCACCGGCGAGACGGCACACGCCGGCGCCACGCCCATGCCGCTGCGCCGGGACACATTCATGGCCACCTCGCAGGCGGCGCTGGCGGTCCGCGACGTCGGGCTCCGGCACGACGGCGTCTGCACGGTCGGCCGCGCGACCAGCGAGCCCGGCGTAATCACGGCCGTGCCGGGCCGCACGGAGATGCTGCTCGACCAGCGCCACCTCGATCCCGACGCGCTCGCCGCGATGCTCGCCGAGGCGCGTGAGGGGATCGACAGGGCGGCCGCCGACCACGGCTGCGAGGTGGAGCTGAAGCACATCTGGTCGATTCCGCCCATCCCCTTTGACGATCGCCTGATCGGCTTCGCGCGGGAGGCTGTCCGGGAGGCGGGAGGGAAGGACACCGCCATCCCGAGCGGGCCCCTCCACGACGCGGCCGAGATGGCGCGCCTGATCCCGACGGTGATGATCTTCTCGTCGTCCTCGCCGCCCGTTTCGCACACGAAGGAGGAGGACACGCCGGAGCCCGACCTCCGCGTAGCGATCGACGCCTACGGCCGCACCGTGGAGGCAACGCTTCGGCTGGCGGCGTCGGGCGACCTGCCGCCGCGGGAGTGAGCTCGCTCCAGGAGCAGCTCGCCTACCTCGAGGCGTCCAGCTCGTTCTACGCCGAGCGCCTGCGCGGCGTGCGCGACAGCGTCCGCAGCCCAGAGGACCTGCCGCTGCTGCCGTTCACGACCAAAGAGGAGCTGCGCGAGGGCCAGCGAGCGGAGCCGCCCTTCGGCCCGTACCTGTGCGCGCCGCGCGAGCGGCTCGTGCGCATGCACGTGACCTCCGGCACCACGGGCGAACCGGTGGCGGTGGGCTTCACGCAGGCGGACCACGAGGCGAACAGTGCGGTGGGCGGCGAGGCGTTCCGCATCGCGGGCGTCCGGCCGGACGATGTGATCGCGCACTGCCTCAACTACGCGCTGTACGCGGGCGGCATCGCCGACCACATGGCGCTCGAGGCGAGCGGCGCCACGGTCGTGCCGGTGGGGACCGGCCAGTCGCGGCGGCTGCTCGAGCTGATCCCGCGGCTCGGCATCACGGCCATCTTCGGCACGCTGTCGTTCCCGGCCTACCTCGCGGCCCGCGCGCGCGGGCTCGGCGTGGACCCGCTCGCGCTCGGCCTCCGCCACATCGTCACCGCCGGCGAGCCGGGCGCGGGGCTGGCGGCGGTGCGCGCCGAGATCGAGGCGGCGTGGGGCGCGAGCGTCGTCGACAGCTTCGGGATGAGCGACGTCTGGTCGACCATGGGCGGCGCCTGCGAGCAGGGCGAGGGCCTTCACCTCACCGTCGGAGACCACGCCGTGCTCGAGCTGGTGGACCCGGACTCGGGCGAGCCCGTGGAGCTGGATGACGGCGCCGCGGGCGAGTTCGTCTGGACGCACCTGCGGCGCAAGGCGTCGCCGCTCCTGCGCTACCGCTCGGCCGACCTGGGACGCGTCTGGACGTCGCCCTGCGCCTGCGGGCGGACGACCCCGCGCATCCGCATCGACGGCCGCCGCGACGACATGCTGCGCGTGCAGGCCGTGAACGTCTACCCGCAGGCGATCGGGGCGATCCTCGAGCGCGACACACGGCTAGGGCGCCACTGCGTCGTGGCCGAGGGGGACCCGATCGTCCCGCCGCTTCAGGTGTACGTCGAGGCGGCGCCGGACGTGGAGCTCGACGGCGTCGCCGGCGAGCTCGAGGACACGCTCCGGGCGCGCTTCGCGGTCATCCGGCTCGACCCCGGCTCGCTGCCGGTGGCCGAGCACAAGACCCGCATCGTCCACCGGACAGCCCGCGGAGACGCGCTGCCGGATGCTGTGGAGGCACTGAGGAAGGAGATCGCACGATGACCGTAGAGGCCACCGACCTCGGGGCCGCCCGGCTGATCACCTGGGACCGGCAGGCGCGCCGCAACGCCTGGGACCTCGACACGATGACGGGGATCGCCGACGCGATCGAGGCCGCGGGCGAGGATCCGGACGTCCGCTGCGTCGTGCTGCGCGGCGCCGGTGAGCACTTCTCCGCCGGCGACGACCTGCAGTCGGCGCTGGAGGCCGACTCGGCGGCCTGGGCGGCGACGATCGAGGGCTTCCAGCGCATGACCCGGGTGGTGCTGGCCTCCCCCGTCCCCGCCATCGCCGCGGTGGACGGAGTCTGCGTCGGCGGAGCGCTCGAGTTCGCGGCGAGCTGCGACGTGCGGCTCTGCACCGACCGCGTGCGGCTGCTCACGCCGGAGATCCGGATCGGGCTCGTGATGAGCAACGCCGGAACGCTCTTCCTCCCCGAGGTTCTCGGCGAGACGGCGGCACGCGAGCTGCTCCTGAGCGGCGAGGAGCGCGACGCCCAGTGGGCGCGCGAGCACGGCTTCGCGACGGAGCTGGTCCCGCCGGCCGAGCTCCGCGCTCGGATCGAGCACTGGACCGAGCTACTCGCTCGCAACTCACGCGCCGCGGTTGCCGCCACCAAGGCGATGCTGAACGAGCGCTTCGGCGAGCTGTTGCCCGCGGCGATGGACCGGGAGACCCACCACTGCGTGAGCCTCTTCGAGGAGCCGGACGCGCGCGAGGCGCTGCGCGGCTTCGCCGAACGGAGGACCTAGGCCGCGCCGTCAGCGACAGCCTGGGCCCGCGCGACCCAGGAGTCCATGCCCAGCTCGCCGTAGGTCGCCATCGCCTCCTCGAGCTGCGTTCGTGCATGTCCGGCATCACCAGCACTCGCCCGAACAAGGAGCATCGCGGCGAAGTCGTGCCGCGCGTGCGCGAGCCAGGGCCGTGCCCGCATCGTGCTCTCGATCTCGATGGCAACCTCGAAGTGCCGTTCCGCCTCGTCGAAGCGTCCAAGCGCCGTGGCCAGCACGCCGAGCGCTCGCGCCACAGAGCCGAAGAGGGCCTCGACTGGGGCCATGGCATAGAGCCGCTCGTACGGCAGCAGCATCGAGTACAGCCTGCCCGCTGCCTCACGGTCTCCCAGCCAGGCACACGGATCGGCTAGCAGGGCAAGCATGAAGAGCCATTCCGCGTCGACGTATTCGCGGGCGAGATCTCGCGACATCAGATCATCGAACGTGGCGCGGGCGTCTCGCTCGCGACCCAGCTCTGCGTAGAGGTGGGCGAGCGCCGAGCGGAACCGAGCGAGCGAGGGGTACTCGTGAATCGATCGGCTGATCACGTCCTCGAGCTCTGCAAGCCGCCCCTGGTCCCGGCGCAAGACGAACAGCGCGAGCCGTTGAGAGACGACGGAGTTCCAGCTCTCCGCCCGTTCGCCCAGCGTGAGCGTCTCGGAGATCAGCTGCTCTGCCTCGTCGAAGCGGCCCTCCATGAGCGCGAGCATGGTTTGGCCCGTGCCCACAGCCCAGTGCTGCGCGGGCTGGCGGAGCTCGTCGGCGAGTGCGGGCACCACGTCCAGCTCGACGTCGACGCCGGCACGATCGGCGAGCGCCCAGAACGCGTGTAAACGGTGATCGTGGCCCGCGAACACCCTCTCCTTGTCGCCAAGCTGCTCGCCCAGCGAAATCAGCTCGTCTGTCACGGCCAGGCCATCGCCGCGGAGGTAGAGATCCGGCGCCTCGACCGCGATCCAATGGCCCTCGAGCGCGGTGGCGAGCGTCAACGGGTCTCCGCTGCGCCGCGCCATGGCCAGCGCCTCCTCCGCCAACGCAACCCTGCGATCGCGCAGCGGTTCGTCCCGCACCGAGGCCGCGAGGCGGGCAAGCAGCCTGACGCGAATGGGGCTGTCCTGGTCGTCGATCGCCGCGAGCGCACGCTCCAACAGCGGCACCAGGGCTGGATCGGTGCTCCCGCGCACCCAGACAAACCTTCCGCCGTAGTGCAGGGCGGCGCGCGCGAGGTGCTGGACAAGCCCAATGCGCTCGGCCAGGTCGGCCGCCTCGCGGAGTGCCAGCTTCGAGGCCCGCGAATCGCCTGCCCGCGCCTGTGCGTCGCCCAGCGCGAGCAGCAGCTCGCAGCGGACCAGGTCGGCGTCGGCCAGGCTGAGCGCGACCTCGTAGTGGCGTGCCGCCTCCTCGGCTGCGAGTTGGAGGGCAGCCCGGTCGCCGGCACGGCGCGAGTACTCGATCGCCTTGTCCTTAAGGCCGAGCGGAGCGGCCGCGACGAAGTGCTGCGCGAGCTCGGCGAGATGCGGCTCCGGATCGGACGAGTAGACCGACTCGAGCGCCTCGCCGACCTCCTTGTGGAGCTGCATCCGCCGCGCCGCGGTGAGCTCGTCGTACAGGGTGTCCCTGATGAGCACGTGCCCGAAGCGCACGCGCCCCGGCGCTCCCGGCACGTCGTCCAGCACGCGCTCGGCCATCGCCTCGTTCAGGACGTCCATCAGCTCGTCGCCGCCAAGCTCGCTGAGCTCCGTGAGGGCGTCCAGCGCGAACTCGCGGCCGATGACCGAGGCGGGCACCAGCAGCGTCCGACAGGGCTCGGACAGGCGCGCCACGCGCCGGCCGATCACGGCGCGGACGCCCGCAGGGATGCTCAGGTGCGCCTCGGCCCGATCGACGCTGCCCTCCGCCACCAGCAGCTGCACGGCCTCGGACACGAACAGGGCGTTCCCCTCCGTCTCCGCATGGATGGCCTCGGCGAGCCCGGGCGCGGGCTCGATCCCGGTCGAGAGCTCGACGTACTCCGCCACGTCCGTCGCGCTCAGCCCTGTGAGAGCGATCTGAGCCGTATGAGGCTCGCGCACGAGCTCGGCGAGCGCCGTGGTGAGCGGGGCTCGGAGCGTCGGGTCGACGTCGCGGTAGGCGCCCACGACGAGCAGCCGGCTGTCCGCCAGCCCGCGCGCGACGAAACGGAGGAGCAGGAGCGACGGCTCGTCGGCCGCGTGGAGGTCGTCGAGCCCGATGACGAGCGGCCGTGCCCGACCGGCGTCCACGAGAAAGGACGCGACCGCCTCGAAGAGGCGAAAGCGCGCGCCCGCTCCTTCGAGCGAGGACGCCTCGGGCAGCCCGTCGAAGCGCTCGCGGAGCTCGGGAAGAAGCTGGGCGAGCTCCGTCGCGCCGGCAGCCAGCTGCGTCCGGACCGCGTCGGGGTCCGCGTCGCGGATGTAGCCGCGCAGCACCTGGATCCAGGGCCAGTACGCAGGGGCGCCGCCGGCCTCCCAGGAGCGGCCGACCACACCGCCGGCACCCCGCGCACGCGCCTCCTCCATGAGCGCGTCCGCGAGGCGGCTCTTCCCGATGCCCGGCTCGCCCGCGATCAGCGCCAGGCGTCCTCTGCCGGCGAACGTGTCATCGAGGCACGCGACCAGCTCACCGAGCTCGCGGTCACGGCCGACGAACGCCCGGCGCGGGGTCTCAGCGCCCGTGCTGCGCTTCGCCGGCTGAGCGCCGACGATCAGCTGCAGGCCCGGGTCCTGCACCAAGATGGCGTGCTCCAGGGCCCGCAGCCGCTCCCCCGGCTCGATCCCGAGCTCCTCGGCGAGGGTGTGGCGGGCGTCCTGGTAGGCCTGCAGCGCGTCGGCCTGCCGGTCGCAGCGATAGAGAGCGAGCATCAGCTGCGCGCGCAGGCCCTCGCGGTAGGGGTGCTCGGCGATCAGGCTCTCGAGCTGTTCCAGCACCTCCGCGTGGCGGGCGAGCGCGAGCTTGGCCTCGACGAGCCGCTCCACGGCCGCCACTCGCAGGTCTTCCAGGCGAGCGACCTCCTGCTGGGCGAACGGCTCGTAGGCGAGGTCCGCCAGCGGCGATCCGCGCCACAGGTCCAGCGCGTGCTCGAGCGCCGTGACCGCCGACTCGGCACGGCCCGCAGCGAGCTCGTCGCGGCCCTCCGCGACGAGCCGCTCGAAGCGCCAGGCGTCGAGCTGCTCGGGGTAGATGGCCAGGCTGTAGCCGCGCTCCCGCGTGATGATCAGGCCGGCGCTGCGGCCGTCCTCACCTGACAGCGCCTTGCGGAGGCGCGACACGTGCATCTGCAGCGTCTTGGCCGCGCCGGCGGGCGGGCGCTCGCCCCAGAGCTCGTCTATCAGACGGTCTGATGTGAGCGTCTCGTTCGCGTGCAGAAGCAGCAGCGCGAGGAGCGCGCGAGGCTTGCTCCCAGCAAGCGCGACGGCGCGGCCGTCGTCCAGGACCTCGAGCGGGCCGAGGATTCGGAAGTCCATTTTCGAAGGGGGACGCAAGCCAGTCCCCAAGCGAGAATACCTCGCTGTTACCGCCCCGTGACCGGGCCGATACCGGCTCGCCGCATGATCGCCTCCGATCCGTCTTCTCCCCCGATAGGAGGCAACGATGGGCCAGGCAATCCCCAACCAGCATCCCGCGGTGGTGCTCCGCTCCCGTTACCTGCAGCTGCGCACGCTGCTCGCGATCGCGATGGTCGCGGTGATCGGCCTCACGGTGGCCGTCGTGGTCCTCGCGATCGACGACAACGGCGGCGCGACCCTCGCCCCGGCAACCGAGGTGAGCGCGCCGAGCGGAGCCGCTGCGACCCGTTCCGACGGCGGTCCGGAGGAGAGCACCCTCGCGGGCACGGTCGCGGCGCAACCGACCGCGAGCGGGCCCGACGAGAGCAGGATCGCCGACGCAATCGGCACCGCCGAGGCTCCAACCACGACCGGCGGCCCGGACGAGAGCGCGGTGGCCAACACAATCGCAGGCCACTAGCGAACAGCTCGTCCGTCAAACGGAGAGGCCCGCACGCGCGGGCCTCTCCGCGTTAGCTAGTCCACGAGGCCCGGGATCGCGGCCAGCGCCTTCTGCACGTTGAGGCGCCCGTTGTAGACCACCTTGCCGTCCAGCGCGGGCGGCTTGTCGACCTTCTGACGGATCGCCTTGCGGAGCTGGCCGTAGGTGGCGTCGGACTCCTGCTTGCGCAGCAGCGCCGCGGTCCCGGCCGCGTACGGCGCGGCCATCGAGGTCCCGGAGAGGTACTTGTAGCCGCCGTTCAGGTAGGTCGAGAAGATGTCGTCGCCTGGCGCCGCGACGTCGACGCCCTCCGAGCCGTAGTTCGAGAAGGACGCCAGGTCATCGTTGGAGTCGGAAGCCGCGACCGTCAGGATGTTCGAGTCCGTGTAGGACGCCGGGTAGATCGGATTCTTGTCGATGTTCTCGCTGTTGTTGCCGGCCGCCACGACCAGGAGGACGTTGTGATCCTGCGCGTAGTCGACCGCGTCGTGGAGCGCGCTCGACTTGGAGCTCGAGCCGAACGAGCAGTTGACGATCTTGACGCCGTTCTTGACCGCGTAGTCGATGCCGTCGATCGCGTCGGACGTCGAGCCCTTGCCCTTCGAGTTCATGAACTTCACGGCGACGAGCTGCGCGGACCAGCAGATCCCGGAGCTCCCGTTCAGGTTGTTGCCGCGGCCCGCGACGATGCCGCTGACGTGCGTCCCGTGCCCGTTGTTGTCCTCGCCTGAGCCCTTCCCGTTGATCACGTTCCAGCCGTACGTGTCGTCGACGTAGCCGTTCTTGTCGTCGTCCTTGTTGTTGTTCGGCTTGTCGGAGCTCTTGTAGACGTTCGGCGCGAGGTCCGGGTGGTCGGTGTCGATGCCCGTGTCAAGGATCGCGACCTTCGCGCAGCTCGTGCGCGTCGCCCAGGCGCTCGGCGCATCGATGTCGTGGTCCTGCGGGCTGTCGACGAGGGCGTAGTCGAGCGTGTAGAAGGGATCGTCGGGGGTCTTCTCCTGCGACTTGAACAGGAAGAAATCGGGCTCGGCGTAGGCCACCCCGTCGGTGCGCCGGAGTCTCTTCATGAGCGCGTCGGTCGCCTTTCCCGAGCGCGGGCGCACGACTGCGAGGCGGCCGCCGCGAACAGCCCCGAGGCGGCGCCCGATCCGGCCGTCCGCGGCCGACAGGATGCGCTGCTGGCGGTCCTTCGAGACGCCCTTCTCGAAGCCCACGAGGATGCGCCCCGATGCGGCGGGCGCCTTAGCGCTCGCAGGCACCGCGGACATGAGCGCGGCCGCACAGGCGACGGCGAGCGCCGCCCGCAGCGTCATCGCGCTGCGCCCTCTTCGAGCGCGATCACGCTCATCACGGCGTGAATCAGGGACAGATGCGTGAAAGCCTGAGGGAAGTTGCCGAGGTGCCGCCCGCTCTCCGCGTCGATTTCCTCGGCGTACAGCTGGAGCGGGCTGGCGAAGGCGAGCAGCTTCTCGCAGAGCGCCCGCGCCCGCTCCGCCTCGCCGATCTGACAGAGGGCGTCGACGAGCCAGAAGGAGCAGATCGTGAACGTTCCCTCCTCGCCCTCCAGGCCGTCGTCCGTGTGCTCCACCCGGTAGCGCAGCACGAGCCCGTCCTCGGTGAGCTCGTCTGCGATCGCCAGGACCGTCGAGCGGACCCGCTCGTCGTCGGGCGGCAGGAACCCCATGATCGGGATCAGAAGCGCAGAGGCATCGAGCGCGTCGCCGTCGTAGTGCTGGACGAACACGCCGCGCCCGTCCACCCCGCGCTCGCAGACCTCCCGCTGGATCTCGTCGGCCTGCTCTCGCCACCGCTGCGCCCGCTCCTCGTCGCCACGGGCCTCGGCGAGCTTGATCCCCCTGTCGAGCGCCACCCAGCACAGCACCTTCGAGGCGGTGAAGTGCTTGGGCTCGCCGCGGATCTCCCAGATTCCGCGGTCGGGCTCCCTCCACGCCGCCGCCGCGTCGTCCACCAGGCCCGCGATCAGCTCCCAGCCCGCCCGCGGCAGCTGCTGACCAAGCCGGCGGGAGTGGGACCACACGGAGTCGAGCAGCATCCCCCAGACGTCGTGCTGCTTCTGGTCCCAGGCACCGTTGCCGATGCGGACGGGACGAGCGCCCTCGTAGCCGGACAGGTGGTCGAGGGTCTGCTCGTGGAGCTCCCGCTCGCCGTCGATGCCGTACATGATCTGTAGCGAGCTGCCGGCCGCGGCCTCGAGCATGAACGCGAAGAACTCGTAGGCCTCCCACGCGAAGCCGAGCGTGAACAGGCCCCGGAGCATGAACGCCGAGTCGCGCACCCACGTGAAGCGGTAGTCCCAGTTGCGCTCGCCTCCCGGCGTCTCCGGCAGCGAAGTCGTCCCCGCGGCGAGGATCGCTCCGGTGGGCGCATAGCTGAGGCCCTTCAGGGTCAGCGCGCTGCGCTCCAGGTAGGAGCGCCAGGGGTGGTCGGGGAAGCTGCCGCCCTTCAGCCAATCGCGCCAGAAGCCGGCGGTTGCCCAGGTTCGCTCATAGGCCTCTTCCAGGGTGCCGGGACCGCCTCCGTCGCCCCAGGACAGCGCCACGAAAGCGCTGGCCCCCTCGCTGAGCGTGGTGTGCCCATAGCCCCTGACGCCCGCCAGTCCGAGGTGCACGTTGCTGGTGAGTTCGACGGTCAGGTCCGTGGCGTCCGACGCCACCTGCGCCTGTCCGAAGCCCTCCCCGGAGTAGCTCCACATTCCGGGCTCGCGCCCGTAGTCGAACTGGGGCACGCAGTTGAGGACGACCTCGACATCGCCGTCGATGCAGGTGGCCACACGCAAGAGGACACCCTCCGCCGCGAAGTCCCCGGGCGGGCGGCGGTAGCGCTCCGGGCGCGTAGCGCCCTCCCAGCGCCGCATCACGAGGCAGTCGTGAACCAGCAGCCAGCCCGTCGGGGTCTGCCAGGTTGTCTCGAGCACGAGGCTGCCGGGCAGATAGCGCCGGTGACTGGGGACGCTGGCAGTCGACGGGCCGAACTCGAACGCGCCCGCCGAGCGGTCGAGGAGGGCGCCGAAGACGCTGGGTGAGTCCGGCCTCGGGAGGCAGAGCCACTCGACGGCGCCGCCGGGCGCGACGAGCGCGCACACCTCACAGTCGGATAGGAACGCGTAGTCGCCGATCGGAGGGAAGGGGCTGGTCCGGTTCACCGTGCCACTCTCGCATAGCGTGTGTGTGAGTCGACTTGCTTTCCGGCCAGAAGCCGAATGATCGAGATGCCCGCGTAGCACTCGGTGTTGCCGGCCGGGGCAGTCGTCGCCCGAGCGGCCGGCGCTTTGGCCGTGGCACGCCAGCGTGTTGCGACTCGGTCCTCCTCTGCGATCTGGTCTTCGATCTTCACGTATAGATCCGGATAGGCGCGGCGGCCGCGTGAGACTAGTCGGCGGACACCTTCTGGTCCGTGCACCGCTCCGTCGATCGGTGGAAAGCGGCCGATGTAGTCGGCGGCCACCAGCTCTTCGATCAACTCGAGGCGCCCTTCATTCCAGACTGCCTCCACGAACAGCCGGACCTTTCGCTTGTTGACCTCGCTCGCGCTGTCCACCGGTCGGGACGATGTCGGCGAGGAGCCGCGTCTACAAGGGAGGAACCCCGACTCTTTCCCCCTGGGTTTCATTGTCTGCCATGTGACCGGCCGCGGTGTATCGTCGCCTCGTGTCGTCCGCTACGTCGGCTCTGCGCGAGCGCGAGCGCGAGCTTGGGGCGCTGCGCGAAAGCCTTGACCAAGCATGCGCCGGCACAGGGAGCCTGCTCCTGGTCGAGGGGCCCGCCGGCGTTGGCAAGACCGAGCTCGTCCGCGAGGCGCGCGCAGCGGCTGAGCAGGCCAATGCGACGCCCCTCGAGGCGCGTGGCTCGGAGCTCGAGCAGCCGTTCGCGTTCGGCATCGTTCGCCAGTTGCTGGAGCCCATGATCGGCGACGCTCCCGGGCGCGACGAGCTCTTCGCCGGCGCGGCCGGCCCCGCGGCACGGTTGTTCGTGCCGGATGAGCGGCAAACGCCGGATGCCGAGGTCGGCTTCGAGGCCCTGCACAGCCTCTACTGGCTGGTCGTGAACCTCGCCGACCGCTCCCCGTTGCTCGTGTCGGTCGACGATTGCCAGTGGGTCGATCGGGACTCGCTGCGGTTCCTGGCCTACTTGGCGCAACGCATCGAGGGGGTTCGGGTCGCGTTGCTTCTCGCTGGACGGCGGCCGGATTCTGCTGCGGTCGACGGAGGATCCATGTGGGCCCAGGTGGCGTCGCGTCCTGAGGCGGACGTGCTGCAGCTGCGGCCGCTGAGCGAGTCCGCCTCGGTTGCGCTGGCGCGGGAGCGCCTGGGCGCGGAGGCGGCCGAGGATTTCTGCCGCGCCTGTCATAGAGCGACCGGCGGCAACCCCCTGTTCCTGCGGGAGCTGCTCCGCGCACTTGACGCGGCGGGGGTCGCGCCCTCGGTGGACGCGGCGGGCGAGGTACAGACGGTCGGCCCCGCGGCTGTGAGCCGCTTCGTTCTGCATCGACTTGCCACGCTCGGCCCTGATGCGGGCGAACTGGCGAGGGCGGTAGCCGTGCTGGGCGACGACAGCGGGCTGGAGCTCGCCGGCCAGGTCGCGGGGCTGACTGACGACGCGGCCCGACTAGCTGCCGATGACCTTGTCCGGGCTGACATCTTCGTGGGTGTCGAGCGTTTGGGGTTTGTTCATCCGATCGTTCGCGCGGCCTTGTATGAAGATCTCGCCCCCGGCGAGCGCCAGGCGCGGCACGCCGCGGCGGCTGACGCACTGGCTGGGGAGGGTGCGCCCCCCGAACGCGTCACGGCACACCTGCTGTTGACCACCGCGACCGGGGACGAGCGCAGGGTTCAGATGCTCAGAGCGGCGGGCCGCGACGCGGTGCGGCGCGGGGCCCCCGGCGCGGCGGCAGCGCGCCTGCGCCGGGCGCTTGCGGAATCCCCGGCAGAACACGACCGCGCCGAGATCCTGGTCGAGCTTGGGACTGTCGAGGTGGCCTCGATGCAGTTCGAGGCAGCCGAAGAGCACCTCCACTCGGCCCTGAGCTCGGAGGCCGAGCCGATCCTTCGAGCCGATGCAGCGTCGATGCTGGGGCGCTGCGCGATCGCGTCAGGGGGTCGCTCCGCGGAGGCCACCGTCGACGCACTGGCTTCGCTGTCCGACCAGCTTCGCCCGCTCGACCCCGAGCGCTCGCTCGAGCTAGGGGCCGAGCTGTTGATGGTCGCAACAGCGGTGCCGCGCCTGCGATCCGGGCTCGCGGCGCACCTGCAGCGCTTTCGAGAGCAGTCCGCGGGCCACCCCGGCTTCGAGGCGGTAGCGAGAATCCACGCGGCCCAGGAGCGGCTCATTCAGGGAGGCGCGGCCGCCGCGGCCGTGGAGGAGGCGCAGGCGGCGCTGGCGGCCGGCCTGCCGGCCGGCGCTGCCACGAACGCAACCTTCCTCGCGCTGCTGATCCTGGAGCTCGGGGAGCAGTACGACCAGGCCCTTCGGCTGCTTGACATCGCTCTCGAAGGCGCCCGCCGTGAGGGCCACGCGACGAGACAGGGCCTCATCCACGGCCGGCGCGCCGCGATCGCGCTTGCCCAGGGTTCGCTGCACGACGCACAGGTCGAGGCCGAGACCGGGCTCTTGCTCGTGGAAAACCAGCATTTCGCTCTGCTTCAGCTCCTCGCCGTGGCGATGACCGTGCAGATCGAGCGCGGAGATCTCGAGGCCGCGGCGGAGCTGGCGGAAACCGGCGAGGCGGTGGGGATCGCCGAAGATCGCCTGTACCTCGACCAGTTCCTGGTCGCACGCGGGCGGCTGCGGATAGCCGAGGGTGAGGTGCGCGAGGGCGCCCATGAGCTGATCTGGTGCGGCCGGCGGCTGGAGGCCTACGACGTGCCGTGGCCAGGCGACTGGAAGGTGTTCGCGGCGCCCGCGCTCGCCTCGCTCGGCGAGTCGGAGATGGCCGCCGGGCTCGGCCGGGAGCAGCTGGCCATCGCTCGGCGCGTGGGTGCGCCCGGGGCGCTGGGACGGGCACTGCGCAGCGCGGGGCTGGCGATAGGTGGCCGCGAGGGGCTGGAGCTGCTCGAGGAAGCGGTGTCCGTCTTGGAGCGCAGCTCTGCGCGCCTGGAGCTGGCTCACGCGCTCGCCGACCTCGGTGCAGAGCTGGGCCGCACCGGACAGCGGCGTGAAGGGCGAGACGCCCAGCGGAGGGCGATCGAGCTGGCTGACGAGTGCGGGGCGATAGCGCTGGCCGACCGCGCGCGGGCCGAGCTGCACTCCGGACCCGGGCGGCGCCCTCGGGCAGAGCTGACCGGGCCGGGCGCGCTCACGGCGGCAGAGTGGCGCGTATGTCGCCAGGTCGCTGCGGGGCACACCAACCGTGAGGTCGCGCAAGCCCTGTTCGTGACCGAGAAGACCATCGAGCGCCACCTGAGCAGCGCCTACCAGAAGCTCGGGATCCGCTCTCGCTTCCAGCTGCCGGCGGCCATCGCCTCGGGGCTTCGGGAAACGCCCCTCCCCGCGAAACCGTAGGGGAAACACGGGGGGTCCCCCTCTTGTTTGGGCTGGGGGACTGACGTACGGTGGTGGCACGGCTCGCACTCCTCGTCTCACAGGCGCCCGCCCTAGGAGGTTTCGATGACTCGCATGCTCTACGGACTCGGCCACGCATGTGCGCGCTGGCGCTTTGTGGTCCTCGGACTGTGGCTCGTGTTGGTCGTGGGGCTCGTGATCGCCGCCCGTGGCGCCGGCTCGGACACCACCAACAACGTGACCCTGCCCGGGACGGGGAGCCAGAGCGCGACAGACCTCCTGAGCGACCGCTTCCCGAGCCAGGCGTACGGATCGAACCCGCTGGTCGTCGCCACCGACAGCGGCAAGCTGACCGACTCGAAGTACTCGAAGGCCATCAAATCGTCGGTGAGCGCCCTTAAGAAGACGCCGCACGTGACGGCCGCCGTCAGCCCCCTGAGCGAGGCCGGGAAGGACGCGCTCAGCAAGAACAAGCAGATCGGCTACATATCGGTGGCGCTCGACGTCGGCCAAGGGTCGATCACCGAGGACGAGGCCAACGCCGTGCTCGACGCCGCAAACCCGGCGAAGAAGGCGGGGCTGCAGGTCGCAATCGGCGGCTACGTTGGCCAGGAGCTGTCCAAGCCGGACACAGGGGCCAGCGACAAGATCGGGATCTTGGCCGCGATGCTGATCCTGCTGCTCGTCTTCGGCTCCGCGGTGGCGATGGGCCTGCCGATCGTCACCGCCGTGCTCGGCCTCTTGTGCGGCCTGAGCGTCGTAACGCTACTCAGCCACATCGCCGACGTGCCCACCACCGCGCCCACGCTGGCGACGATGATCGGACTCGCAGTCGGGATCGACTATTCGCTGTTCATCGTCACCAAGCACCGCACGCAGGTCAATCAGGGCATGGAGGTCCGCGAGTCGATCGCGCGCGCGACCGCGACTGCCGGCGGCGCGGTCCTGTTCGCGGGTGGCACCGTTGCGATCTCGCTGCTGGCGCTGGTGGTCGCCGGCATCCCTCTGGTCACAACCCTGGGCTACACGTCGGCGATCGCTGTGGCGTTCGCCATCCTGGGCGCGCTCACCCTGTTGCCGGCTCTGTTCGGGGTGCTCGGGACGCACGTCTCGGCGCTCCAGCTGCCGTTCCGCAAGGAGCGTGCCAACGAGGTGCAGTCCCCGTTCTGGACGAAGGGGGCCACGTGGATCGCGGATCACCCCTGGCCGGTGATGGTCGCCGTGCTGGCAGCCCTCCTGGCTCTGGCGATCCCGACGCTGTCGCTGCGCCTGGGCCAGGAGGACGTCGGGGCAGAGCCGACCGATACGACCGCGCGCGAGTCCTACGATCTGATCACGAAGGGCTTCGGGGCGGGAACTAACGGGCCCTTCCTGATCTCCGCCCACCTGAGCAAGCCCGCGAAGCCGGATCAGAAGAACCTCAACAAGGTCAATCAGAACCAGAAGCAGCTGAACCAGCAGCAGCAGCAGCTGAAGCAGCAGCAGCAGCAGATCGAGCAGGAGGCCGAGCTCGAGGGAGCGACGCAGCAGCAGGCTGAGTCCGAGGCGAAGCAGCAGACGCAGAAGCAGTCCAAGGAGCTCGCCAACAACTCCAACGAGCTCGCCAATAAGAAGAAGCAGGCCGAGCAGCCGGCAACCGACCCGCGCCTCCAGAGCCTGCGAACCGACCTCCAGAAGACGAAGGGCGTCAAGTCGGTGACGCAGCCGCTGGTCAACAAGAAGGGGACCGCGGCGGTCTACAACCTGATTCCCACGACCTCGCCCTCCGACCTCGACACGGAGAACCTGGTCTCGCGTCTGAGGGACTCGACCATCCCGAAGGCCACCAAGGGCCAGAGCATGACTGCGTTCGTCGGCGGTACGACAGCCGCCTATGTCGACCTCGCCGACAAGATCACCAGCAAGCTGCCCCTCGTCATCCTGGTCGTGGCGGCACTCAGCTTCCTGGTGCTGCTGGTCGGGTTCCGTTCGCTCCTGCTGCCCACCCAGGCGGCCGTCATGAACCTCGTCTCGGTCGGCGCTGCCTACGGCGTGCTCACGCTCGTCTTCCAGGAGGGCTTCGCCACGAGCCTCATCGGACTTGACGGCGCGATACCCGTCGTCAGCTTCGTGCCGCTGATCATGTTCGCGATCCTGTTCGGGCTCTCGACCGACTACCAGGTCTTCCTGCTGACCCAGATCCAGGAGCACTTCACGGAAGGCAAGGGCGCCCGCCAGACCGTGATCGAGGGGCTCGGCTACTCGGGGCGCATCATCGGGGCAGCGGCGGCCGTCATGTTCTGCGTCTTCGCCAGCTTCGTCCTGAACGGCGACCCGACGATCAAGCAGTTCGGCCTCGGACTGGCAACCGCGGTCGCTATCGACGCGATCGTGGTGACCCTGTTCGTGCCCGCCTTGATCACGGTCGCCGGGAGGTCCACGATCTGGATGCCCCGCTGGCTCGACCGGATCCTGCCGCATATCAGCATCGAGGGATCGGGGTACTTCGACGAGGAGCCTGAGCCCAGTGCGCGTCCGGCACGCGAGCCGGAACCGGCGGCAAGGGCCTGACCCAGCACCAATAGGGTGCGCCGTGTGCGCATCCGGGACGGATACGAGCTCGAGTTCGAGGACACCTTCGACGGTGACGCTCTCGACGACCGACGCTGGCTGCCCTACTACCTCCCGCACTGGAGCACACGCGAGCGCGCGGCGGCGCGCTACGAGGTAGGCGGCGGCTGCCTGCGCCTACGGATCGAGGGCGACCAGGATCCATGGTGCCCGGCGCTCGACGGCGAGGTCCGCGTGTCGTCGCTCCAGACCGGGCTGTTCGCCGGCCCCCTGGGCAGCACGGTGGGCCAGCACCGGTTCAACCAGAACGCGGTCGTCACCGAGGAGCAGCGGAACGTCCGGCTGTACACGCCCCGCTACGGCCTCATCGAGCTGCGCGCCAGGGCCATCGACGACCCGCGCGCCATGGTAGCCCTGTGGATGATCGGCTACGAGGACGAGCCGTCACACTCGGCCGAGATCTGTGTATGCGAGATCTTCGGACGCGATGTCGACCCTGATCGCGCGAAGGTGGGCATGGGCGTGCACCCGTTCGGGGACCGGGACATCGTCGACGACTTCGCGGCCGAGACCGTGCCGATCGACGCGCGTGAGTTCCACGTCTACGCGGCCGAGTGGACTGCCGGCGGCGTCTCGTTCTTCGTCGACGGCGAGCGGATCCGAAGCGTGAGCCAGTCGCCCGACTACCCGATGCAGCTGATGCTGGGCATCTACGAGTTCCCCGGCGACTCCCAACATCAAGTGACTGTGCCCTTAAGTTCGGGCTACCCGAAGGAGTTCGTCGTCGACTACGTGCGCGGCTACCGCCCTCCGGCCTGAGCGGACGAAGTCACTCAGGCCCGACTCGCCCTGAACACGATGTCCTGGGCGCCCTGCCAGAGCGTCAGCTCGCCCAGTGCGCGCAGGTTGTCCCCGCCGTCCTCGATCGTCAAAAAGTGGTTGCCGGCCAGCTGGCCGACTATCGACGAGAAGTGACAGCCGCCGTAGGGGAAGAGGATCTCGGTCTCGCTGTAGCCGCCCGGGTACCAGAGGATCTGGCCCGGCGCGGGATGGCTCGTGTGGTTCTCGAAGGGCAGGTTGGTCTCGAAGTCGCCCATCGGGATCCAGCACGACTCGCCGCTCCAGCGCACGTGGATGAGCTTGCCCTCGAACGGCAGCATGCGCGTGAAGGCCTCGCAGGTGACCGGCGCCTTCTCCTCCTCCATCCGGGCACTGAACTCGTGCGGTCCGGCGGTGATCTTCAAGACTGTCATCGCTCTCCTTCGCCCGATTCCGAAAAGCGCGCCGCGACGAGCTCGACGAAGCGCGTGAGCGCGTCCACAGCCCCGCGAACGTCCGCCTCCGAGACGGACTCGCCGGGATGGTGGCTCACCCCGCCGGCGCAGCGGACGAACAGCATCGCCACGGGTGCGACTCCCGCTATCGTCGCCGCGTCGTGCCCGGCTCCGCTGGCGAGGGCATGCGGCTGGACGCCGACGTCGCGCACCGCCTGCCACATGCGCCCGGTCAGCCCCGGGTCGCAGCGGACCGCCGCCTGCGTGTGCAGCAGCTCCCACTCGTGCTCGATTCCGCGAGCCGAGGCGATCCGGGCGGCGCGCTCGCGCAGGCGGGCGACGGCCCAGACCCGGTCCGCGTCCTCGGGGTGCCGCACGTCGAGGACCAGCTCCGCCTCGCCGGGGATCACGTTCGCGGCGCCCGGCACCACCGTGACGTCGCCCACGGTGGCGACGAGGCCGGGGGTGTCCCGGGCGAGCGCTTCGACCGCGACGATCAGCTCGGCCGCCGCGGCGAGCGCGTCCCGGCGAAGCTCCATCGGAACCGTGCCGGCGTGCCCGGGCCGGCCGGCGAACCGAAGCGCGGCGCGCGTCTGCCCGGCTATCGCGGAGACGACCGCGATCGGAAGCTCGAGCTCGTCGAGTACCGGCCCCTGCTCGATGTGGAGCTCGGCGTAGCCCACCAGCGAACCCGGAGGCGGGCCGGCGCCGTCGAGCGCCGCCGGGTCGCCCCCGAACCCGCGGACGGCCTCCTCGAGGGTCACGCCGCCGGCGTCGGTGCGGCTCAGCGCGGCGGCGTCGAAGCTTCCCGCGAGCACCGAGCTGCCGAGAAACGCGGTGCCGAAACGGGCGCCCTCTTCGTCGGCGAACGCCACCACCTCGAGCGCGAACGGGAGCTCGGCTGCCCTCAGCCGCTCGGCCACCGCGATCCCGGCCAGCACGCCCAGCGCGCCGTCGTAGCGCCCGGCGTCCGGCACTGTGTCGAGGTGGGAGCCGAGCAGCAGCGCCGGGCCGGCCGGATCGGGGCCCTCCAGACGGCCGATCACGTTGCCCACCGCATCGCGGCGGACGGTCATGCCCGCCGCCTGCATCCACTCCTCCACCGCCTCGCCGGCCTCGGCGAGCGCCGCGGTGCCGTAGCGCCGGGTGAGCCGGTCCGGCTCCTCGCTGTGGCGCGCAAGGACCTCGGCTCGGGCCACGGGGTCAGCTGCCACGGTACGTGCTGTACGCCCACGGCGAGACCAGCAGCGGCACGTGGTAGCTCGCCTCGGAGTCCGCGATCCCGAACCGGATCGGCACGAGCCCGAGGAACGGCCCGCCGTCGTCCGCGAGGCCGTGCTCCTCGAAGTACGCGCCTACGTCGAAGACGAGCTCGTAGATGCCCGGTGTGAGCTCGCCGGTGGCCAGCAGCGGCTCGTCCGTGCGGCCGTCGGAGTTCGTGCGCGTCCGCGTCAGCGTCTCCGGGGCGCCCCCACCCGGCGAATGGCGGAGCAGCTCCACCTGAACCCCGGCCGCCGGGCGGCCGCGCACCACGTCGAGCACGTGTGTCGTCAGCTGTCCCGTGGCGGCCACGGCTAGGCGCTCCGCTTCATCGTCAGCCTGATCGTGCCGAACGCGGGGAACGGCGGGACGAACACGGTGGGGCGCTCGTCCGCGGCCTCGCCGCCGTCGTACGGGTCGCGCGTCATGTTCCGTCCCACGAAGTCAAGCGCGGCGAGCTGGGGGTAGCGGTCGAACAGCCGCCTCCCCATCTCGTGCACCAGCTGCTGGATCGACTCGCTCACGAACTCGTGGAAGACCACGGCGCACACGTCCCGCACCTGCTCCCCGGCCACGTAGCGGCTCACGTCGTCCCCCGTGACGTCCGCTGGGTCGGCGTAGGACCAGTGGGCGTCGAGCCGGATGAAGAGCGGGCGGTCCGAGCGCTCCGGCAGGGTCGTGTACTCGTCGCGGACGAAGCGCGTGAAGGCGCTGCCCTCCGTCTTCAGCAGCTCCATGTTCACGCGCCCGCTGCGGTGATCGACCAGCACCGGCTCCCCGTCCGCGCGTCCGTAGCGAAGCTCCGCGACCGAGCGGTCGCTCCACTCGCGCCGGCGCAGCACGGGGCTCTGCTCGAAGCCTTCCTCGCCCGGAACCTCGGCGGCGCTGAACGGCAGCTCCAGGCCGCTCACGCGCAGCTCCTGCATCTGCTCGTAGCGCTCGAGGAACCCGCGGCCGAGGCGCGCGAGGTAGCCCTCGAGCGTCGCGCCCTCGTACTCGCCGGCCTGGCTCAGGATGAAGTTCTTCATCGAGTCGGTGGCCACCACGTCCGAGTTGTCGCCGTGCGTGTACGCGGGCAGGAAGTTGTCCCCGAGCACCTCGACCGAGATCTCGTGGGCGAACACCACGTTGTCGCGCCTGCGGAAGCGCGACTCCGGGACCGTCGGGATGCCGGTGAGGGGCGACGCGCGGTGGCGGTACACCGGCACGGACTCCTTCCCGTACGCGATCTCGTAGTCCACGCCCGCGACCGTACCGTTCCGGAGCCGCAGTGCGGCGATCTTCGCTATCTCGGCGAGCGCCGTGCGGACCTCGTCCTCGCGCGAATGCGCCAGCCGCTGCTCGGCGTTCTCGATGATGCTGTCCGGCGTGTGCTCGCACACGCAGACGACGAACGGGAAGCCGAACCTCTCCCTGTAGGCGGACGTGGCTCGCTCGAGCCGCTCGGCCTGGTCCGGGCTCAGCCGGTCGAGTCCGGCGGCGGACTGCTCGGCCGCCGAGGCGCTCGTGAGCGTCCCGAGCCGGAGCTCTGACCCGGCGAGCTCCGGGTGCGCGCGGATCAGCTCGAGCTGGCGCTCGGCGGGCGCGCGCTCGACCGCGCGAACCATCGCCCGGTGCAGGTCGGCGGCCGTCTCGAACGGCCCCTCGTCCCATGCCGCCTCCGCGACCCACGGCGAGGATTCGAAGACCGCGCCGTAGCGCCCGACGAACGAGGCGCGGTCGGCGGTCATGCAGCCGGGGCCGCCAGGCCGACGACGTCGTCGGGGCGCACCGGCACGCGCGTGAGCTCGCGGCCGCAGGCGGCTCGGATCGCGGCCACGATCGCGGGCGTCGAGGAGATCGTGGGCGCCTCGGCGATGCCGTTCAGGCCGTACGGCGCCTCGGGCTGCGGCAGCTCCAGGATCGAGGCTCGGACCGGCGGCATGTCCAGGATCGTCGGGATCAGGTAGTCGGTGAACGATGCGTTCCGGAGGCGGCCCTCGGAGAGCTGGATCTCCTCCATGAGCGCCAGCCCGAGCCCCTGCGCGATGCCGCCCTCGAGCTGCCCCTCGACTGCGAGCGGGTTGATCGCCCGGCCCACGTCCTGGGCGGTGGCGATCTCGACCACCCGCACGAGGCCGAGCTCGACGTCCACGTCCACGACCGCGCGGTGGGCCGCGAAGCAGAAGGCCAGGTGGGCGTCGCCCTGGCCGTTCTCGTCGAGCGGCTCGGTCCTGCGCGGGCGGTACTCGCGCGTCTCCTCGATCGGGTGGTCGCCGATCACCTCGGCCAGCAGCGCGGGCGTGAGCTCGTCGGGCTCGGCTCCGAGGCGCTCCGCGGCGCGCCGCCGCGCGCTCTCCAGCACGGCCTCGCAGGCGTCCCTCACGGCACCGCCCGTGAACCACGTCTGGCGCGACGCCGACGAGGACCCGGCGTTCCCCACAAGCGTGTCCGACGGCAGGACGATCACGCGCTCCACGCCCAGCACGTCGCGGGCGATCTGCGCCTGCACCACGATCCCGCCCTGGCCCACCTCGCAGGCGGCGGTGTGCACCTCGGCCTGGGGCTCGCCGCCCGCCGTCGAGAGGCGGACGCGCGCGGTCGAGTAGTCGTCGAAGCCGGACGAGAAGCCGACGTTCTTGAAGCCGACCGCGTAACCGACGCCGCGCCGGACGCCCTCGCCGTGGGTCGTATTCGACACGCCCCCGGGCAGCTCGCGCAGGTCCGGCTCGCCGTCCCCGTTCGGCGCGGGCGGGAGCGGCGTCGAGGCGAGCTCCTCGAGCAGCCGGTGGACCGGCGCCGGCCCGTTGATCGCCTGGCCGGTCGGGAGCAGCGTGCCCGTGTCCATCGCGTTGCGCTGTCGGAGCTTCACGGGGTCGAGGCCGGCGGCAGCGGCAAGCTTGTCCATCTGGGCCTCGTAGGCGAAGCAGCTCTGCACGGCCCCGAAGCCGCGCATGGCGCCGCACGGCGGGTTGTTCGTATAGACGACGTACGTGTCGATGTCCGCGTTCGGGCACTCGTACGGCCCCCCGGCGGTCGTGGCCGCGTTCAGGCACACGGCCTTGGAGCTAGACGCGTAGGCCCCGCCGTCGAGGACGATCCGCGCCCGCACGTAGAGGAGCCGGCCGTCGCGCGTGGCGCCGTGCTCGTAGCGGAGCCGCGCCGGGTGGCGATGCACGTGCCCGAAGAAGGACTCCTCGCGCGAGTAGACCATCTTCACCGGGCGGCCCGTGTGTAGCGCGAGCATGCAGCCGTGGATCTGCATCGAGAGGTCCTCGCGGCCGCCGAAGGCGCCACCGACGCCCGCGTTCGTGATGCGCACGCGCTCCGGCGGGAGGCCGAGGCTGGCCGCGACCTGGGCGCGGTCCACGTGCAGCCACTGCGTCGCCACGTAGAGGTCGACGCCGCCATCGTCCGCCGGTATGGCGAGCCCCGACTCGGGTCCGAGGAAGGCCTGGTCCTGCATGCCGAGCTCGTAGTCGCCCGTGACGACCAGCTCGGCATCCCTCTCCGCGGCGGCGACGTCGCCGTGGCGCACGTGGATGCGCCTCAGCACGTTGCCGGTCTCGTGGAGCCGCGGCTCGTCCCGCCGGGCGGCGAGCTCCATGTCCACGAGCGGGTCGAGCACCTCGTAGTCGACGCGGATCAGCTCGGCGGCCCGGCGCGCCGTCTCGGGATGGTCGGCCGCGACGATCGCGACGGGCTCGCCCTGGTAGCGCACCACGTCGATCGCCAGCACCGGCTGGTCGGGCAGCTCGAGGCCGTAGGTCTTCCGGCCCGGGACGTCCTCGTGGGTCTGGACGGCGTGCACGCCCCGGAGCGCCAGCGCTTCGGCGAAGTCGATCGAACGGATGCGGGCGTACGGATGCGGGCTGCGGAGCGTGGTGCCCCAGAGCATCCCGTCCGCCCAGAGGTCCGAGGAGTAGGCGTACTCGCCCTTCACCTTCAGCCGCCCGTCGGGCCGGTCGACGCTCTCGCCGATGCCGTCTCGGACCGGCGACCGGATCGGGCTGGCTCCCGCGCCGCTCACGGGATGCGCGCCACCGCGGCCGCCCGCACCGCGTCGAGGATCTTCTCGTAGCCCGTGCAGCGGCAGAGGTTGCCGGCCAGCGCCTCGCGGATCTCGGAGTCGCTCGGCGCAGGGTTGCGTGCGAGCAGGTCGTGCGTCGCAACTACGAGGCCGGGGGTGCAGAAGCCGCACTGGACGGCGCCTGCCCGCAGGAAGGCCTCCTGGATCGGATGCAGCTCGTCCTCCCCGCTCGCCAGGCCCTCGACGGTCACGATCTCGGCGCCGTCCGCCTGGCCGGCCAGCACGAGGCACGAGCAGACGAGCGTGCCGTCCAGATAGACCGAGCAGGAGCCGCACTCGCCCTGCTCGCAGGCGTTCTTCGAGCCGGGGAGGCCCATGCGCTCGCGCAGCAGGTAGAGGAGGCTCTCGCCCTCCCAGGCGCCGTCGGCCTGGCGGCGCTCGCCGTTCACGGTGCACTCGATTCGCATCAGCGCTCCTGCCCCCGGGCCCAGGCGAGCGTGCGGCGCGCCAGCACGCCGAGCGCGTGGACGCGGTACGCGGCGGTGCTCCGGACGTCGTCAATCGGTCGGGCGGCGGCCGCCACCAGCTCGCCGAAGCGCACGAGGACGGAGTTAGGGAGCGGACTGCCGCCCTCCCAGCCGCCGGTCTCGTCGAGCAGCCCTTCGAGGAACGACTCGGCCTCGCCGGCCACGAGCGGAGTTGGCCCGGCCGAGCCGATTCCGGTGCCCACTCGGCGCCGCTCGGGGTCCAGCGAGAGGGCGAAGGAGCACGCCGCGATCACCATGGCGTTGCGGGTGCCGATCTTCGAGAACTGCTCCGGGCCGGAAGCGCGCGGGACGTACACGGCAGCGATCAGCTCATCGCCCTCCAGCACGCTGCGTTTCGGAGCAAGGAAGAACTCGCGCGCCGGAATCCGCCTCGTCCCGCGCTCGGAGGCCAGCTCGACCTCGGCGTGGGCGGCCAGAAGCGGCGGGTGGGCGTCACCCGCCGGCGAGGCCGAGCCGAGGTTGCCGCCGATCGTGCCGCGATTGCGGATCTGCGGCGAGCCGACGGTTCGCGACGCGAGGGCGAGCCCGGGCAGCGGCCCGGCGAGCTCCGCGATCACCCGCGCGTAGGAGACGCCGGCCCCGACGCGCAGCCGGCCGTCGTCGGCGGCCCACTCGCGCAGCTCAGCCACGCGCGTGAGGTCGATGATCGCATCCGGCCGCGCCCGGTCGAAGTTCAGCTCCACCATCACGTCCGTCCCGCCCGCGATCGGCAGCGCATCGGGCCGCGCGGCCTTCGCCGCGAGGGCCTCCTCCCACGTGGTCGGCTGGATGAACTCCATCGTCGGGCGCTCCGGTCGAGATAATCGCCCACAGCGTGACGGATCGACAACACCTGCTGGCGGTGGCGCGGGGCGACGAGCCCGCCGACCTCGTCGTGCGCGGCGCGCGCGTGTTCAGCGTCTTCACGCGCGAATGGCTGGACGGCGACGTCGCGGTGGCGGACGGTCGCTTCGCGGGTGTCGGCGCCTACGACGGCCGCGAGACGGTCGAGGCGAACGGCAGCATGCTCGTGCCGGGCTTCGTGGACTCGCACGTCCACATCGAGTCGTCGCTCCTCACGCTCGAGCGCTTCGCGGAGATGGTGCTCGCCCGCGGGACGACCACGATCGTCTGCGACCCCCATGAGCTGGCCAACGTAGTGGGCGCGCAGGGGGTGCACTGGCTCCTCGACGCCGCCGAGAAGGTGCCGCTGAACGTCTTCGTGATGGCGCCCTCGTGCGTGCCGGCGAGCCCGTACGAGTCGCCCCGCGGCCCGCTCGAGCTGGCCGAGATCGAGGGCATCCTGCGCCGCGAGCGAGCGCTAGGGGTGGCCGAGATGATGGACTTCCCGGCCGTCATCGCGGGCGACGAGGCCACGCTCGCCAAGGTGGCGGCGTCCGGCGCCACCCACGTCGACGGGCATTCGCCGGGCGTCAGCGGACACTCGCTCAACGCCTACCTGGCCGCCGGGATCAGCTCCGACCATGAGGTGACCACCTACGAGGAGGCGCTCGAGAAGCGACGCAAGGGCGCCTGGGTCCTGATCCGAGAGGCCTCGAACGCGCGCAACCTCGAGGCCCTGCTCCCGCTCGTGCTCCGCTACGGCCCGGAGCGCTGCGCCTTCTGCACGGACGACCGCGAGGCGGACATGCTCCTGGAGGAGGGGCACATCGACGGGATGTGCAGGACGGCGGTGGCCGCGGGACTTGCCGTCGAGGACGCGCTCGTGCTCGCGAGCCACAACGGGGCCGCGTGCCATCTGCTTGCCGACATCGGCGCGATCGCGCCGGGCTACCGGGCGGACTTCTCGCTGATGCCGGATGCGGAGCTCAGGCCTGAGCGCGTCTACAAGGACGGCCGCCTCGTGGCGCGCGACGGCGAGCCGCTGCCGGTCGAGGTGGAGCCGCCGCCCGTGTGGCTCACCGATACGGTGCGGATGGGGCCGCTCACCGCCTCAGACTTCTCGATCCCGACGAACGGCAGGCCGGTGCGCGTGATCGAGCTCGTCCCCGATCAGATCCTCACGGAGTCCGCCTCCGAGACGCCGCCCACGTCGAACGGGCTGGCGGTGGCGGACCCCGCGCGGGACCTGGCCAAGATCGCCGTGATCGAGCGCCACCACGCCACCGGCCGCGTCGGGTGCGGGTTCGTGCGCGGGTTCGGGCTTCGCGAGGGCGCCTTCGCCTCGACCGTGTCGCACGACGCGCACAACGTGATCGTCGTCGGTGTCTCCGACGGGGACATGGAGGCGTGCGCCCGCCGGTTGGGCGAGTTGGGTGGCGGCATCGTGGTCGTCTCCGGTGGCACCGTCCTCGCCGAGCTGCCCCTGCACGTCGCCGGCCTGATGTCGGACCGGCCCGGGGCCGAGGTGGCGGCCGCGCTCGGCGACCTGCTCCGCGCGGCCCGCTCGCTCGGCGTAGAGGTCCGCAGTCCGTTCGTGGCGCTGAGCTTCCTGGGCCTGTCCGTGATCCCCTCGCTCAAGATCACCGACCGCGGACTCGTCGACGTGGACCGCTTCGAGCTGGTCCCGCTCGAG
>JBKPSR010000021.1:0-42945 GCA_046735115.1 Actinomycetota bacterium | reverse complement strand
GAATTCCCGTTCGAGGGACTTCGGCTCTCGGGGCCAGTACGCCGGACAGAGGCGTCGATGGCCGGGTCCCGCGCGGCGAGCGCTCGCGAACCAGGTCAGATCCGGGAGGAAGCAGCCTTAAGCGATACCGCTCGTGCGCCGCGGACAAGCCTGGCCGGAGCCGAAGATCGGCGGGCACGCCCGAGATCGAGTCACAGAGATGGGTGCACGGTCCGCTTTTCGAAATGGAGCCCGTCGAAGTCATACGCCAGGTCGCCGACCGTATGAACGCCGGGGACGTCGAGGGCGTGCTCGACCTCTGCGACGAGGACATCGTCCACCAGCCGAGTCCGGACTGGCCGGACGCCGAGCCGTCGCAGGGAAAGGCGGCCTTTCGCCAAATCACAGAGGATTGGATGAGCCTCTGGCAGTCGATGGAGATCGAGACGGAGCAGATCGAGGCATTCGGCGACCGCGTGCTGGCGGTCGGCTCCTGGCGCACCATGGGCCGGGTCAGCGGCGTCGAGGGCACGATGCCGATCCACATCGTCTACACGGTGCGGGATGGGAGAATCGCCCGACTTGAGTGGTTCGCAGACCACGACGCGGCCGTCGCAGCCACGCGCGACGGCTGACCTGGAGACGCTGGAGGCCGTCCAGCGCCGCGTGCTCTGGCTCGCCACGGCGATCGTCCACCACGCGAACCGCGTACGCGCGAATCGCTCCGGCGTGAAGGTGGGCGGCCACCAGGCGTCGAGCGCGTCGATGGTGAGCCTCATGACCGCGCTCTGGTTCTCGGAGCTCCGCGCCGAGGACCGCGTGTCGGTCAAGCCGCACGCCTCGCCGGTGCTGCATGCCATCAACTACCTGCTGGGCCGGCTCGAGCGGCCTTACCTCGAGTCGCTGCGCGCATTCGGCGGCCTCCAGAGCTACCCGAGCCGCACCAAGGACCCGGACCCGGTCGACTTCTCGACAGGCTCGGTCGGCATCGGCGCCACCGCGCCGATCTGGGCAGCGATCGCCCGCCGCTATCTCGAGCACCACCGCTTCGAGGCGCCGCCCCGCGGCCGCGAGATCGCCCTGCTCGGCGACGCGGAGCTCGACGAGGGCGCCGTCTGGGAGGCGATCGCCGATCCGTGGGTGGCCCTGCTCGGCGAGGTGCTGTGGGTGGTGGACCTGAATCGTCAGTCGCTCGACCGCGTGGTGCCTGACATCGCCTTCGGGCGGCTCGCGGGGATGTTCGAGGCGGCCGGGTGGCAGGTGCTCACGGTGAAGTATGGGCGCAGGCTCGAGGCGCTCTTCGAGCGCGCGGGCGGCGAGGACCTCCGGCGCCGGATCGACGAGATGCCGAACGAGGAGTACCAGCGCCTGCTGCGCGCCGACCCGGCCGAGCTCCGCGAGCGGCTGCCGGGGCGCAACGCCGGCCTGGCGGCGCTCGTTGGCGACCTGCCGGACGACGCGCTGCGCGCCGCCTTCCGCGACCTCGGCGGCCACGACCTCGGGAAGCTGATCGACGCCTATCGCGCCGTCCAGCATGACCGGCCGACGGTGATCTTCGCCTACACGATCAAGGGCTGGTCGCTGCCGATCGAGGGCCACCCCGAGAACCACTCCGCGCTGCTCACGCAGGACCAGTTCGTGGAGCTGGCGGGGGCGCTGGGCGCCGACGCCGACGACCCTTGGGCGCCGTTCGACGCGGGCAGTCCCGAGGGCGGGCTCGCGGCAGCGGCCGCCAGGGCGCTGGCGCGCGAGGAGCCGCCGCTCCGCTCGCCGCCGAAGGTGCCCGCCGCGCTCGGCCGAAAGCACCGCGGAAAGGAGTCCACCCAGCAGGCGTTCGGCCGCTTCTTCGTTGATTTGGTGCACGAGGCGCCCGAGGTTGTGGAGCGCGTCGTCACCGTAAGCCCGGACGTCGCCAGTTCCACGAACCTGGGCGGCTGGATCAACAAATCCGGCATCTGGTCGGTGGGCGAGCGGCGCGACTGGTTCGCGGACGACACGCAGACGCTCGTGCATTGGCACGAGACGCCGGGCGGGCGCCACATCGAGCTCGGCATCGCCGAGACCAACCTCGTCGGGCTGCTCGGCGAGCTGGGCGCCACCTGGAGCCGCCACGGGCAGCCGCTCTTCCCGATCGGCACGATCTACGACCCGTTCGTCGGGCGGGCGCTCGAGCCGTGGTCGTTCGGCATCTACGCGGGCGGGCAGTCGATCCTGATCGGCACGCCATCGGGCGTGTCGCTCGCCCCGGAGGGCGGGGCCCACCAGTCCATCGTCACGCCGTCGATCGGCATCGGCCAGCCGGGCTGCACGTTCTGGGAGCCGGCGTTCGGGCAGGACCTCGAGTGGACTCTCCTCCACGCGCTCGCTCGGCTGGGGCGCCCCGACGGGGAGTCGGCGTACTTCCGGCTCTCGACGCGGCCGATCGACCAGTCGCTCGCGGGCGACGATGCGTCCGACGCGCGCCGCGAGCTGGTGCTCGCCGGCGGCTACCCGTTGCGTCGCCCGGAGGGACGCGCGGCGGTGACGCTCGTGGGGATGGGCGCCGCGCTGCCCGAGGTCCTGCGCGCGGCGGACACGCTCGGAGATCGAACCGAGGTGATCAACGTCACGAGCGCGGACCTGCTCCACCGGGCGCTACGCGCGCGCGCGGGATTTGGCGAGCACCCGGCGGAGATCCTCGACGAGCTCTTTCCGGCTGAGCGCGCGGCGCCCATCGTGACGGTGCTGGACGGCGACCCCAACGCGCTCGCCTTCCTCGCGGCCGTGAATGCCGTCCCGCTGACGCCGCTGGGGGTCACGCGCTTCGGCCAGTCCGGCGACCTCGAGGACGTCTACCGCCACCACGAGATCGACGCCGAGAGCATCGTCGGCGCCGCGCTCGACCTGCTCGGCTAACGGGCGATCGCCTCGAGGAACGCCTCGACCACCATCGGGTCGAAGGCGCTGCCGACGCCGGCGCGGATCAGCTCGACGCCGTCCCGCGGCGACATGGCCGGCGCGTGATAGCGATGGCTCGTGACCGCGTCGAAGACGTCCGCCACCGCGGCGATGCGAGCGAAAAGGGAGATCTCGGGGCCGATCAGGGCGCCCGGGTAGCCGGAGCCGTCCCAGCGCTCGTGGTGCGAGCGGACGACCGACTTCGCGCCCGCGGGAATGGAGTCGTCCCGCAGGAACTCGAGGCCCAGAAGGGGGTGCTGCATCATCAGCTCCCACTCGTCCGGCGCGAGCGGGCCCTCCTTGTGCACGAGCCGATGCGGGAGGGCGAGCTTCCCGATGTCCTGGAGGAACAGGCCGGTGGCCAGCTCGACGAGCGCGTGCTGCGACACGAGCTTGCGGCCCACAAGCAGGCCGACGATGGTTGCGTCGATCGAGTGCTCGACGTTGTAGACCTCCGCCGCCGAGCCGTTCCCGAACGAGAAAGCCCGGTCCTCCTGCCTGATGACCTCGTCCAGGATCTCCCCGGCGACGTCGGTCAGATCCGCGAGGACCTCGCAGGGGAGCAGCGTCCCCGGCATGACGGCCGCCTCCTCGAACGCGCGGCCCAGCGCTGCGCGTGCGCGATCGCGCGTACGAGCCGTCAGAGCCTGCGGAGTCTGGGTCTCCACCTAGGTTCTATCGGCATCCGAGCCTCCGGCCATAGCGGTGGTTATGCTCGATTTAACGATGCTCTCGCTCTACCGCCGCCACCGCCCGAGGACCTTCGACGCGGTTGTGGGCCAGGAGCACATCGTCAGGACGCTCCGCAACGCGCTCGAGCTGGACAAGGTCCACCACGCGTATCTGTTCGTCGGCTCGCGCGGCACGGGGAAGACGTCCATGGCGAAGCTCCTCGCCTGCGCGCTCAACGCTGAAGGCGGCGCGCGCGCCGACTTCGACCCCGAGTCGCCCTCGGCCCGGGCGATCCTGGCCGGGACGTCGCTCGACGTGGTTGAGATGGATGCGGCCTCGAACAACTCCGTCGACGACATCCGCGAGCTCCGTGAGAACGTGGCGCTCGCGCCGATGCAGGGCGGGAAGCGCGTCTACATCCTTGACGAGGCGCACATGCTCACGACGGCGGCGTGGAACGCCTTCCTGAAGACGCTGGAGGAGCCGCCGCAGCACGTGGTGTTCGTGCTGGCGACGACAGAGGCGCACAAGGTGCCGCCCACGATCATCGACCGCTGCCACCGCTTCGACTTCCAGCGTCCCTCGCTCGAGCAGATCGCGGGTGTGCTCCAGCGCGTGGCGAGCGAGGAGGGGATCCAGATCCCGGACGCCGCGGTGGGAATGCTCGCGCGCGCGGCGACGGGCTCGTTCCGCGACGCGCTCGGGACGCTCGAGCAGCTCGTGACGTATGGCGGGAACGAGGTGAAGCTCGACGACGTGCTTGAGATCCTCGGCGTGGCCGACGCCGAGCTGGTGCTGCGGGCCGGCGAGGCGCTCGCCGATCGCGACCCGCGGGGTGCGCTGCTCACGGTCCAATCGCTCTCCGAGTCGGGGCGCGACTTCACCCAGTTCATGCGCGACCTGTCCGCGCACCTCCGACACCTGTTCGTGGTTCAGACCCTGGGCCACGTGCCCGACTCGTTCTCGGTCACCGCCGAGCAGACCGACCGCCTGGCCGCCCAGGCCGACCGCCTTTCGCAAGCCGAGATCCTGCGCGCGATCGACTTCCTGGCGGCGGCGATCGCCGCGGTCAAGGACGGCAGCGAGCCGCGCATCCAGTTGGAGATGGCCCTGCTGAAGGCAACGCAGCCCCAGGCCGACCTCTCGCTGCAGGCCCTGATGTTCCGGATCGACCAGCTGGAGGCGGCCCTCGGCAAGAGCGATGCCCCCGCGCCCGCCGCGGATGGCTCCTCTTCCGCAGCGCCGGACTCGCCGCCACCCCCTCCTCGCGCCCAACGGCAGGCACCGAAGGGCGCCCCCGCAGCGGCGGCCGTCGCTCCCCAGGTCGACGCGTCGCCGCAGCCTATGGGCTCGATTGAGCTCGATCAGATCGCTGCTCTGTGGCCCGCCGTGGCGGAGACGGTTGCCGAGCAGAACGGGATGCTCAGCGCCGCGCTGTCCGCCGCCACGCCGACCGCCCTCGACGGGGAGCGGCTCACGGTCGCCTTTCCCGCCGACGCGGCTTTCGTCAAGAAGAAGGCGGAGCAGGGTCGCGACCTTGTTGCAACTGCGGTGCGAGGGATAACGGGCCATCCGCTGACGCTCGCCTTCGAGCTGAGCGACGCCGTCGCGCCGCCGGCCGGCCCGGCCACCCTCGACCACGACCAGCTGATCGAGCGCCTGCGGGCAGAGTTCGGCGCCGAGGAAGTCTTCGACGAACCCGACGAGGAGAAGGACTGATGGGTCAGCCCAACCTGAACCAGATGATGAAGCAGGTCCAGAAGATGCAGGCCGACATGCAGAAGGCTCAGGAGGAGCTGAAGAACGAGATCGTGGAGGCCAGCGCGGGCGGCGGCATGGTGACCGTGAAGATGACGGGCGAGCTGGAGCTGAAGGAGCTGACCATCGACCCCGACGCCGTGGACCCGGAGGACGTCGAGATGCTCCAGGACATGGTCCAGGCAGCGGTGAACGAGGCGATCCGCTCAGCCCAGGAGCTGGCCGCGTCGAAGATGAACGCGGCAGCCGGCGGCCTTGCCGGGCCAGGCGGCCTGGGCGGGCTGGGGCTGCCGGGGTTGTAGCGGCCCGGCCGGGCTGGCCCGCGCGCGGCAGCCGGCCGCGGCCTCGATTCCGGCGAAGGACGGGCACTGAGGGAGGGAACTTGGACGGTTTTTTGTCGATATGACGAAGAACTGACCGAGGACTTCAAGTCCTGGCGGTGCCCACCGCTTCAATGCCGTCGTTAGCCGGAATCGTCGCGCGCCGCCACACCGCCACGCGCCTGAAGCAGCCGCCCCCGCGGCTAGCCTCTATCTCCCTTGTTCGCGGCACCCGTCAACCGGCTCATCACCGAGCTCAGCCGCCTGCCTGGCATCGGGCAGCGCACCGCTCAGCGGCTTGCCTTTCACATTCTCAGCACCTCCGAGGAGGAGGCGCTTGCGCTTGCCGATGCGATCCGTGAGGTCAAGGCGACCGTCGGCCACTGCGAGGTCTGCTTCAACCTTGCCACCGACCCCACCTGCCGCATCTGCCAAGACGAGCGCCGCGAGGCGGCGACCATCTGCGTCGTCGAGCAGCCCAGCGACGTGATCCCGATCGAGCGATCGGGCGAGTTCCAGGGCCGCTATCACGTGCTCGGCGGGGCGCTGTCGCCGATCGACGGAGTCGATCCCGAGGACCTCCACATCGCAGAGCTCCTCGGCAGGGTCGACAACGGCGCCGGCGTGCGCGAGGTCGTGATCGCCACCAACGCGACGACGACGGGCGAGGCCACCGCGCTCTACCTGGCGGACGCGCTCCGCGAGCGTGCCCCGGACGTCGTGGTGACACGACTGGCGAGCGGTCTCCCGGTGGGATCCGACCTCGAGTACGCGGACGAGATCACGCTGGGCCGCGCGCTGCGCGGCCGGCAGGCGATCTAGCGGATCAGCCTGTAGTACTTCTTCGCCAGCAGGATCCGCCCGACGGCCTCGTCGAGCCGGCTGCGGGGCACGCGGCCGCGCTGCACCGCCCGCAGCACGGCGATGTAGGCGGCCTGTTGCTCGCCTGCGTTGCCCGAGATGTAGAACATGTCGGCGCCGGCCCGGAATGCCTGCACGGCCGCATCGGGCACGCTGTGGAGCGCGGTGATCGCGGGGTCCGCCAGGTCGTCGGTCATCGCGACGCCCTTGTATTTCAGCTCTCGCCGCAGCAGCGTCGAGTCCACCGCCCTGGACAGCGAGGCGGGCACGGTGAAGTCGCTGAAGGGGTAGAGCGCCGAGGCGATCATCACGCCCGGGGCAGCGGCCCCGAACGCCGCCTTGAACGGGATCAGGTCGCGCTGGCGCAGCTCGTCAAGCCCGAGGCCCACGGTCGCCGGGCCGTCCTCAGTCGACTGGTCGGTCGCGCCCAGCCCCGGGAAGTGCCCGACGGCGCTGAACACGCGCTCCGCCCGATAGGCGCGGACTGTCTCCTCGGCATACTTCGAGACCTGCTCCGGCTCGTCCGAGTAGATGCGCGATCCGAGCACCGAACCCGTCTCGCCGGCGCCCACGTCGACCATCGGGCCCAGCACTCCGTTCACCCCCAGCGACCGCAGGGTGGAGGCCGAGCTGCGGGCCTGGCTCCCTGCGTCGCGCGGCGAGCCCACGTCCGCCGGCGCCGCGGAGGGCGGAATGTCCGGGAACGAGTTGAGCTCGCCGCCCTCCTGGCTTGCGAACACCCACGGCCGCAGGTGGCGGTGCTGGCGAGCCACGGCGGCGGCCTCACTCGTGAGCGCGCGCAGCTGCGTCTGGTTCATGTAGTTGTCGGCCGAAACCACGATCCCGCCGAGATCGAGACGACGCAGCCGGCCGAAGATCTCGGATGTCGAATCCGTGCCCCGGAAGCCGAGCAGGAACAGCTGCGCCACCTTTCGCTCCGTCGACAGGCGCCGCGCCACGCCGGCCACTCGCCGCGGGAACGAGGACGCGCCGCCGCCCGGCTCGCGAGCGGGCGGGGGCACGATCTTCGCCAGGAACGAGATGTGCTCGGAGGGCTTGGCGCGCCCAGGAGACGGCACCTTCGACGCGGACCCACCGTCGTCGTCGTGCGCGGCACCCACCACGACCCCGGCTCCACCCGCCGCCAGCCCAAGGACCGCCAGCACCGCAATGGCGAGACGGCGCCGGTTGGGTCTAGCTCGCACCGCCCCGAACGCTACAAAGCGCGGAGGCGCTCCGCGCCGAAGAAAGGCGTCGCTGCGCACCGGGCACCGCCCGGTGCTTGCGCAAGAGGCGGGCTATCGTTCGGCGCCATGCCGCCCGCCGGTATCGACACCGTCGTGATGAAATTCGGGGGCACCTCGGTCGCCGACGCCGAGCGCATCCAGCGCGCCGCGAAGCGCATCGTCGGCGCGAAGGAGGCGGGTGCGAGCGTGGTGGCCGTGCTCTCCGCGCGCGGCAAGCACACCGACGAGTTGGTCTCCCTCGCCTACGAGGTGTCCTCGCGGCCACACCCGCGCGAGATGGACATGCTGCTCTCAACCGGCGAGCGCGTGACCTGCGCCCTGGCCGCGATGGTGATCAACGACCTCGGCCACGAGGCGATCTCGCTCACGGGCTCCCAGGCCGGGATCGTCACGGACAGCGGCCACACGAAGGCGCGCATCATCGAGGTGAAGGCCGACCGCATCCGGCACGGGCTCGACGACGGCAAGATCGTGCTGGTGGCGGGCTTCCAGGGCGTGTCGCAGGACTCGCTCGACGTGACCACGCTCGGACGCGGCGGCTCGGACACCACGGCGGTCGCGCTCGCGGCCGCGCTGGGCGCACACGTGTGCGAGATCTACACGGACGTGGCAGGCGTCTTCAGCGCCGATCCGCGGATCGTGCCCGAGGCTCGCAAGCTGCCCGTGCTCACCTTCGAGGAGATGCTCGAGATGTCGGCCAGCGGGGCGGGGGTGCTCCAGCTCCGCTCGGTGGAGTACGCCCGTAACCATGGGGTGACGATCCACTGCCGGTCAAGTTTCGACGACGGACCCGGTACGGTGATCCAGGACGAGGAACAGACCATGGAACGACCGCTCGTTACCGCCGTGACCCACTCGACCGCGGAGGCCCGCATCACGCTCACCGGCCTTCCGGACGTGCCCGGCATCGCCGGCCGCGTCCTGACCACCCTGGCCGACGCGAACATCAACGTCGACATGATCATCCAGAACGAGCCTCAGACCGAGGGCCACCTGGCCGACATGTCGTTCACGGTGCCGCGCGAAGATGTGGAGCTCGCGCGCGAGTCGCTCCACTCGCTCCAGGCCGAGCTCGGCTTCGGCGAGATCCAGTCGGACGACCGGATGGGGAAGGTGTCCGTCGTCGGAGCCGGAATGAAGAGCCATCCGGGCGTCGCGGCCAAGACGTTCACCGTCCTGGGCGAGGCGGGGGTGAACATCGAGATGATCTCGACCTCTCCGATCAAGATCTCGTGCGTCGTGCGCGAAGAGCACGTGGCCGACGCGGTGCGACAGCTGCACACGGCCTTCGAGCTGGGTGCCGACGCCGTGCTCCCCGAGGACGTGGCGGGCGTTCACCGCCCGAAGGTGGCCTAGCCATGCGGGTCGCCGTCGTGGGCGCCACCGGCGCCGTCGGGTCGACGATGCTCGACGTCCTGCGCGAGCGCTCGTTCCCCCTGGACGACGTGGTGCCGTTCGCGTCCGAGCGCTCTGCGGGACGCACGATCGGGTGGGGGGACCGCTCGCTCACGGTCGCGCCACTCGACGACGAGTCGATTCAGGGTTTCGACATCGCGCTGTTCTCGGCCGGCTCGAGCGTGAGCGCCGAGTGGGCACCGCGCTTTGCCGACGCGGGCGCGGTAGTGGTCGACAACTCGTCGCAGTGGCGGATGCACGAGGACGTGCCGCTGGTCGTGTCCGAGGTCAACCCGGACGCGCTCGACGGGCACAAGGGCATCGTCGCGAACCCCAACTGCACGACCATGCAGACGGTCGTGGCGCTCGGGCCGATCCTGAGGCGGGCGGGGATAGAGCGCGTTGTGATGTCGAGCTACCAGGCGGTGTCTGGCACGGGCCAGCGGGCCGTCGAGGAGCTCCACGACCAGGTCGAGGCGCAGCTCCACGCGAAGGAGATGCCTGCGCCGGCTGTCTATCCGCACCAGATCGCCTTCAACGTCCTGCCGCAGGTGGAGAGCTTCAAGGAGGGGGACGACTACACAACCGAGGAGCGCAAGTGCATGCGCGAGACGCGCAAGATCCTCGGTGACGAGGACGTCGGCGTGTCCGCCACCTGCGCGCGCGTTCCGGTCTACACCGGCCACTCCGTCTCCGCGAACGTCCAGACGCGCGACCCGCTCTCGCCGGACGAATGCCGCGAGCTGGTTGCCGGCTCACCGGGCGTCACGGTCATCGACGACCCCGCCAACGGCCTCTACCCAACCGCGCTCGACGCCGCCGGCCGCGACGACGTGCTCGTCGGCCGCATCCGCCGCGACCCCTCGCACGAGCGCTGCCTCAACCTCTGGATCGTCGGGAACAACCTGCGCAAGGGCGCCGCGACGAACGCCGTCCAGGTGGCGGAGCTCCTGAACGTGCGCGGCCTGCTGCGCGCGGCGCGCGCCGCCTAGGCGCTCTCGACCGGGCGGCGCTCCTCGTCCACGACCACGGGCTCCTGCCGGGCCATCCGCGCGAGCTCGCGGCGAGATGGCACGCCGAGCTTCCGGTAGATGCTGCGCGCGTGCGTGCGCACGGTCTCGATCCCGATCTCGAGCTGGTCCGCGATCTCGGAGTTCGTGCGCCCGTCTTGGAGCAGCTCCAGCACCTCGGCCTCGCGCGCTGTGAGGTCGCTGCCCTCGAGCCCGAGGCGGTCCACACCGCCTCCCGCCGACGCGGAGCGCGGCAGCACGTGCATTCCCCTGGAGGCGAGGTGGATCGCGTTCACGATGTCGCGCGCCTGGGTCTCCTTCGAGATGCAGCCGGTCGCCCCGAACGAGAGCATCTGCGTGCACTCGGCCGCGGTCGGGCGGTTGGCCAGCACGACGATGTTGGCGTCGGGAACGTGCTGGTGGAACACGATCAGGTCCGTCGGCCCGCTGAGCGCGCCGTAGTTCAGCAGCACCACGGCGGGGGAGTGCCGCTGGGCGACCGACTCGAGCTCGGACATCGGCACGTCGCGAGCCGCGAGCTCGAGGTTCGGGTCCTTCTCGATGAGGACCGACAGCCCAATCGCGATCAGGTCCTCGAATTGGCCGGCGACTACCGTCGCCATGGGGCTTGCAACCGCTGAGGATCCATACTCACCCCGGGGTTACCCGTTTCGGCTGGAACGTATGCGGACTTATGCGGCAGCCAGTTCGGCGACCTTGCGCTGCACGCTCTCCGTGCCCACGACGTGCTTGCCCATCCCGAGCTCCTTCGGCTCGAGGCCGAGGGCGAGCCCCACCATCTGCGGCAGGTGGAGGACCGGAATCCCGAGGTCGCGCTCCACGTACTGCTGCGCGGCGGGCTGCTGCATGTCGAGGTTCAGGTGGCAGAGCGGGCAGGGGGTCACGAGGCAGTCGGCCCCAGCGTCGATCGCGTCCGCGAGGTGGCGGCCGGCCTGACGCAGCGATGTGACCCGGTTCATCGTGATCACCGGGAAGCCGCAGCACTTCCGCGCGCCGGCGTATTCCACCGCCTCGCCGCCAAGGGCCTCGATCAGCTGACCGAGGTAGGCGTCGCGCTCGGGGTGCTCGTCGAAGCCGAGCCGCTTCGAGGGTCGCACGATGTAGCAGCCGTAGAAGGGCGCCAGGCGGAGCCCCGTGAGCGGCCGCCGGACGCGCTCCCGAAGCGCGTCGAAGCCGATCTCCTCGGCCAGGATCCAGAGGAAGTTCTTGTTCCACCAGTCGCCGTCCGCCTGGTAGGAGAGACCCTCGTCGCTCAGATGCCGGTTGACCTCTCCCCGGTACGCCGAGCTCGCGTCGAGACGCTCCTGGCACTCCGACTGGGCGCCCTGGCAGGTGGAGCAGACGTTCATCATCCCGGCCGCGCCGTCCACCCGCTGGGCCAGCGCGAACGTACGCGCATTCAGGGCGTCCGCGAGCTCCTGGTTGTGCTCCGCGATCACGCCGGCGCCGCAGCAGTTCGCGCGGTCCAGCTCCACGAGCTCGATGTCGAGCAGCGGCGCCACCTTCGCGACCGAGCCGTGCAGCTCCGGAGTGAAGCCCCGGGACACGCACCCGGGCCAGTACGCCAGCTTCACTTCTCCTGGCTCCCTTCGGCCATGGCGCCCTCTTCCTCCTCGGCCATCTCTCCGACGATGTACAGGTTGAGCTCGACGCGCTCGTCATGCGACTCGATCTCGTGGAAGATCTTGCGTACGTTCTTCTGATCGGGAAGCTTCGGATGGAGGAGCGCCTTCTTCGGCGTCACCTTCCCGGATCGCAGGCCGCGGAAGGCAGTCGGTAGCTCGCGGGTTAGCTGCTTGGCGCCCGCCGGCGCGAACTGACCCTTCACGAGCGAGCCGTCCCCGAACGACCGCGGCAGCAGCTGAGCCTCGAACAGCGTTCCGTACTTCTCGATCAGGCCGACGAACGCCTTCTCGTGGCCGTAGCCGTTGTTCTCGTCCTTGATCTCGTAGTCGTCTGTCGCGCGGCGGCGCAGGCGCATGATCTGGTTCATCGGCGCCACGTCCTTGGGGCAGACCTCGACGCAGGCGAAGCAGTGCGTGCAGTCGTAGATGCCGTGGGGATCCTCGGCCAGGTCGCGTAGCCGGGCCTCCTCCTCGCCATCGCGCGGGTCGCCGACAAACCGGTACGCCTTGGCGAGCGCCGCCGGGCCGATGAAGTCTGGGTCGACCTCCATGGACAGGCAGGCGGAGACGCAGACGCCGCAGTGGATGCATGCCATCGCCTGGGTCACGTCGAGCATCGCCTCCGCCGGCACGATGTACTCCTGGCCCTCGGGCGGGTCCTCGGCGGGGACGAGCCAGGGCACGACGCGGCGGACCTTCTTCCAGTGCACCGCCTCCATGTCGGTCACGAGGTCCTTGACGACCGGCATGTTGCCCATCGGCTCGACGGTCACGACCCCGTCGCGGCCGCGCTCGGCGGCCTCGCCGATCTTCGTGTTGCAGGCGAGCGCCGAGCGGCCGTTGATGCGCACGCCGCACGAACCGCAGATCGCGGCGCGGCACGAGCAGCGGATCGCGATCGAGGCGTCCTCGCGGTCCTTGACCTGGAGGATGCCGTCAAGCACCGAGCGCTCGGGCGGCAGGTCGACGTCGTAGTCGGCCCAGTAGGCGGGTTCGCCGGACTCGGGGTCGAAGCGGCGGATCTTGAGCTTGAAGTCCGTCATCTCAGTACGTTCGCTCCTGCGGCTCCCACTGGGTCATGGTGACGGGCGAGTAGGAGAGCTCTGGCTCGGCGCCGTTCGCCGAGACGTTGATGTGCTTCAGCCACTCGTCGTCGTTTCGCTCCGGGTAGTCGGTGCGGTACTGCGCCCCGCGGCTCTCCTTGCGCTCGATCGCGGAGATCACGATCGCCTCGGCGTTGTCGAGCATGAACTGCAGCTCGAGCGCGCCCAGCACGTCCTGGTTGAAGACCGTGCCCTTGTCGTCGATGGCCATGTTCTCCGCCTCCTCCTTCAGGCGGCGGACGATCTCGAGCGCGGTGTCGAGGCCGGCCTCGTCGCGGAAGACGGCGACGTACTTGTCCATCGTCTGGCCGAGCTCGGCCTTCAGCTCGGAGACCCTGCGGCGGGTGCCGTCGCGGTTGACGATGGCCTGGATCAGCTGCTCCTCGTCGTTGAGCGAGGCGCGTGACGGCTGGGGCATCGACAGATTGTGTACCGAGGAGGCGGCGTGCTCCCCGGAGCGGCGGCCGAAGACCAGCGTGTCCAGGAGGCTGTTTGCGCCCAAGCGGTTGCCTCCGTGGACCGAGACGCACGCGCACTCGCCCGCAGCGTAGAGCCCGCGGATCGGGGTTTGGCCGTGAATGTCGGTCCGCACGCCGCCCATCACGTAGTGGTTGCCCGGCTTGATGTGAATCGGCTCGCGCGTGATGTCGACACCGGCGAAGTCGCGGCCGACGTTCACGATCTCGCGGAGCGCCTCGTGGATGCGCTTGCGCGGGACGACTGTGATGTCGAGTGCGACGGTCCCGTCCGGGAAGCCGTGGCCCTCGTTGATCTCCGTCTGCTCCGCGCGCGAGACCACGTCGCGGCTCGCCAGCTCCATCTTGTTGGGCGCGTACTTCTCCATGAAGCGCTCGCCCTCAGCGTTATAGAGGTGCGCCCCCTCGCCGCGCGCGCCCTCGGTGATGAGGAGGCCGAGGCCCGCGAGCGTCGTCGGGTGGTACTGGATCATCTCCATGTCCATCAGCGGGGCGCCGATCCGGTAGGCCATGGCGATCCCGTCCCCGGTGCAGATCAGGGCATTCGTCGTGGGGTCGTAGATCTGCCCGTTGCCGCCCGTGGCGAGGATCACGGCCTTCGCGGCGAACAGCTCCATGGCGCCGTCTCGGATGTTGCGCGTGACCACCCCCGCGATGCCGCCATCGTCGTCCTGGACCAGCGCCGTGGAGAACCACTCCTCGTAGCGGGTGACCTCCTCGTGCTTCATGAGCTGCTCGTAGAGCACGTGCAGAATCGCCTGCCCGGTGATGTCGGCGACGTAGTACGTCCTGGCTGCGGACGCCCCGCCGAACGCCCGCTTGCCGAGCCGGCCCCGCTCGTCGCGGTGGAAGGTGACACCGAGGTGTTCGAGGTGGAGGAGCTCGTTCGGCGCCTCCCGGCACATGATCTCGATGGCGTCCTGGTCGCCGAGGTAATCCGAGCCCTTGACGGTGTCGAAGGCGTGCGACTCCCAGGAATCCTGCGGGTCGAGCGCTGCGTTGATGCCGCCTTGGGCCGCATTCGAATGCGACCGCACGGGATGAACCTTGGAGATCACACCAACCGAAGCGCCCAGCTCAGCCGCGGCAAGAGCGGCGCGCTGGCCCGCAAGGCCAGCACCGATGACCAGTACGTCGTGCTGCGGCATGCGGCGCGCAGTCTATTCAGGGCCGCCGCCGGTCCACGCTGCCGGCGGCGGCGAGCGGCGGCCGCGGCGCGCGGCGGGCCGAACCACGGGCATTGAGGGGGTGAACCCGGGGGCTCGGTCACTTAACCGCGTTATGCGCGGTCAGATTGCGGAGGACCCCGTGGATGGCGCGGTCGCCGAGCTCGCACGGCGCCAACATGGCGTGGTTGGGCGTGCCCAGCTCGCCGCGCTCGGCTTGGGTGAAGACGCGATTCAGTGGCGGTTGAAGACGCGGAGGCTGCATGCCGTTCACCGCGGCGTCTACGCCGTTGGCCATTTGGCGCTCACGCGTAACGGTCGGTTCATGGCGGCGGTGCTTGCTTGCGGTGACGGCGCGGCCCTCAGCCACTTCAGTGCTGCAGTTCTGTGGGGTCTGCTCCAGGACAGGGATTACGCGATTCATGTCACCGCGCCGGGTCGACGGCGAGCGAAGGGCGTAGTGGTGCACGTGTCTCCGCTGAAGGGAGAGCGCCTACGCCGCGAGGCGATCGTCGTGACCACGCCGGCCCGCACGCTCGTCGACCTCGCCGACGTGGTGCCGCGCAGGAGGATCCTCGAGCGCGCCTTCGACGAGGCGGAATACCTGAGGCTCAACTGGCAGGGCGCCAAACCGAGACTCGGCCGGCGCGGCAGCGGCCTCCTGGCCTCAGTGCTCGCCGTCCACGAGCCCGGCAGCACCAGGACGCTGTCCGAGCTCGAGGAGTCGTTCATTGCCTTTTGTGACGACTACGGCTTCCGGCGCCCGGATGTGAACATCAGCGTTGAGGGCTATCTGTGCGATTTCGTGTGGGGGGAAGAGGGGGTCGTCGTTGAAACGGACGGCGGCGCGGCGCACGGTACCCGCCGGGCCAAGGAACGCGATCCGGTCCGGGACGCCGACCTCCAAATAGCCGGCTGGCGCGTGATCCGCATCACCTCAATGCGCCTTTCCCGTCAGCCGGACGCGGTCGAGGACCAGCTGCGAAGGCTGCTCAGGCGGGCGCCTGCAGCGCACGCCTCACGGCATCCACCGTGACGATCCCGCGCAGCACGCCCTCACGGTCGACGGCCATCATCGCGCCGAGCCGCGCCAGCCCGTCCTGCGCCAGCAGGTTCTCTAGCGGCTCTTCGAGCCCGACGCGCAGCCCGCTCGAGCCGTCGTCGCGCGCCATCACGCTCCGGACCGTCCAGGTGTCGCGATCCTCTTGTGGCACGCTCTCGACGGCCTCGCGCGAGACCACGCCCACCAGCCGGCCGTCTGCATCCACGACCGGAAACCAGGGCCAGCCGTAGCGGAGGAAGAAGGCGTGCTCCGCGTAGGAGATCGGGGCGTCCTCGTGGATCGCCACCGGCTCGGCGTCCATCACGTCGGAGACGCGGATGTGCTCGATCCGCCCCGAGAAGTCGGCCTGGACCTCCGCCGACCGCGCCGCACCCGCGAGGAACAGGCCGATGAACGCCAGCCATAGGCCGCCGACGAGATCGTCGCTGCTGAACGCGAGCAGCAGGCCCCCGCCGATCATCGCGTAGCCGCCCAGCCGCCCGAGCCGGGCGGCGAAACGCGTGGCCTTCGTGCGGTCGCCGGTCAGCTTCCAGGCGATGGCGCGCGCGATCCGCCCGCCGTCCAGCGGAAATGCCGGGATCAGGTTGAAGACGAGCAGCGCCGCGTTCACCAGCGCGAGGTGGCCAAGGACGGCCGCGCTCGCGGTCATGTTCTGGTTGAGGAATATGTCGTCGAGCATCGCGGACGTGCCGCCCTCGGTCGCCGACCCCAGCCCGAAGGCCACGGCCGCGATCACGAGCGTCACGAGCGGGCCGGCGACGGCGACGCGGAACTCGACCCCGGGCGAGTCGCTGTCCTTCCCGAGCTTCGCGACGCCGCCGAACATCCACAGGTCGATTCCGAGGATCGGGATTCCGTTCCGGATGGCGACCACGGCGTGGCCGAGCTCGTGCAGCAGGATTGAGAGAAAGAACAGGACTGCGCTGATCAGCGCGAGCAGGAAGGCGTTCGACCCGGGAACAACGTCCTGGTAGTCCTGGGTGCGCCAGTAGAGGATCAGGAAGAAGATCAGGAACCAGCTGAAATCCACCCCGATCCGGATTCCGAAGATCCGGGCCAGCTGCAGTGAGCCGCCGCCGAACACCCGAGGGATGGTGTCAGACCGCAGTGGCCTAACGTGAGTGGCATGGCTTCGAAATGGTGGACCCTCCTGGTCGTCTGCCTCTCGGTGTTCATGTTGCTGCTCGACATCACGATCGTGAATGTCGCGCTGCCCAGCATCCAGAAGGAGCTCGGCTCGAGCTTCGAGGATCTGCAGTGGGTCGTGGACGCCTACGCGCTCGCCCTTGCCGCCGTGCTGCTCCCGTTCGGCTCGCTGGGAGACCTGCTCGGCCGCCGGCGCGTGTTCGTCGTGGGCCTGGTGCTGTTCTCGGCGGCCTCGCTCCTCTGCGGGCTCTCTGGCTCACCCACGATGCTGAACCTGGCCCGCGGCGTCCAAGGGATCGGCGGGGCGATGATGTTCGCCACCTCGCTCGCGCTGATCGCGCAGGAGTTCGCGCCGCACGAGCGCGGCACGGCCTTGGGTCTGTGGGGCGCCACCACCGGCTTCGCCGTCGCGGTCGGTCCGCTCGTGGGCGGGGCGCTCACCGACGGCCTCGGGTGGGAGTGGATCTTCCTCGTGAACGTCCCGATCGGGCTCGCCACGGCGGCCATCACCCTCATGCGCGTGCCGGCGTCGACGCGCGACCCGAGCGCGCGTATCGACTGGGCCGGGCTCGTGACCTTCAGCGCCGCCCTCTTCTGCCTGGTGCTGGCTCTGATCCGCGGCAACGACGACGGCTGGGGGAGCGCCAAGATCGTGACCCTGCTGATCACCGCGGCCCTGCTGCTCCTGATCTTTGTCACGGTCGAGCTCCGCAGCGAGCAGCCCATGCTCGACCTGCACCTCTTTCGGGTGCCGACCTTCACCGGCGCGCAGATCGTCGCCTTCTCGATCCACGCGTCGATGTTCTCCATGTTCCTCTACATCACGCTCTACATGCAGAACGTGCTCCGCTACTCGCCGTTCGAGGCCGGCGTCCGGTTCCTGCCCGTGTCGCTCCTGTCCTTCCTCGTCGCGCCCGCGGCCGGCAAGCTCGCGGAGCGTCTCGGCGTGCGCGTGTTCCTGAGCACGGGGCTGGCGCTGATCGGCCTCGGGCTGCTGCTCATGTCGGGCATCGATCCGAGCGACGACTGGACCACTCTGCTCCCCGGCTTCATCCTCGGGGGGATCGGCATCGGCTGCGTGAACCCGCCGCTCGCGACCGCCGCGATCGGCGTCGTGGAGCCGCGGCGGAGCGGCGCCGCCTCGGGAATCAACAGCACGTTCCGGCAGGTGGGGACCGCCGTGGGGGTCGCCGGCCTCGGGGCGATCCTCCAGGGAAAGCTGACCCACAGCCTCGGTGCCGGCGGCTTCGCGGCCCCAGGGGCGGGCGCCGCCTACATCGACGCCCTGAACGAGCTGTTCGTGGTGGCGGCGGTGGTGGCCTTCACGGGCTCCGTCCTGGCGCTCGCCCTGGTCAGGCGGCGCGACTTCGTCGGCGCCCCCGCCGAGGCCGCCGCCTGAGCGCTGCTGCTAGTAATCCCGCCGCACCAGACTGACGAGAAAGGACCGTTTTGGCTCATCGAGTCACCTTCATCCCCGGCGACGGCACCGGGCCCGAGCTCGCGGAGGCGACCCGGCGCGTCCTCGAGGCCACCGGAGTCGAGTTCGACTGGGACTTCCAGGACGCCGGGGTTGACGTCTACGAGTCCGAGGGCAACCCGCTCCCCGACCGCACGCTCGACTCGATCCGCGAGCGCGGCATCGCGATCAAGGGCCCCACGACCACGCCGGTCGGCTCCGGGCACCGTTCGATCAACGTCGCCCTCCGAAAGGAGTTCGACCTGTACGCCTGCATCCGGCCCTGCAAGGCCTATGACGGCGTGCGCACCCGCTTCCCGGAGACCGACATCGTGATCGTCCGCGAGAACACGGAGGACCTCTACGCGGGCATTGAGTTCGAGAAGGGCAGCGACGAGGTCGAGAAGCTGCGCCGCTTCCTCGCCGACGAGCTGGACTCGCCGACCCGGGACGAGTCCGGCATCTCGATCAAGCCCATCTCGGTGTTCGGCTCGGACCGGATCGTCGAGGCGGCCTTCAACTACGCCGAGGAGAACGGCCGCAAGAAGGTCACCGCGGCCCACAAGGCCAACATCATGAAGTTCTCGGACGGCCTGTTCCTCGAGGTCGCACGCCAGGTGGCCGAGCGCCACCCGGACATCGAGTTCGAGGACCGGATCATCGACAACCTCTGCAACCAGCTCGTGTCGCGCCCGGAGGAGTACGACGTGATCGTGCTGCCGAACCTCTACGGCGACATCGTGTCCGACCTCGGCGCCGGCATGATCGGCGGCCTGGGCCTCGCGCCCGGCGCCAACATCGGAACCGAGGGGGCGATCTTCGAGGCCACGCATGGCTCGGCCCCGAAGTACAAGGGCCAGAACAAGGTGAATCCGACCGCGCTCCTGCTCTCGGGCGTGCTGATGCTGCGCCACCTCGGCGAGACCGATGCCGCCGACCGCATGGAGCACGGCATCGCCGAGGTGATCCGCAAGGGCGACGACGTGACCTACGACCTGAAGCCCTCGCGTGACGATCCCTCCGCAGTGGGTACGAGCGAGTTCGCCGACGCTGTTATCGAGGAGATGAAGCACTGATGGCAACCACCGTCACCGTCACGGGCGCGGCCGGCCAGATCGGCTACGCCCTGCTGTTCCGGATCGCGAGCGGCCAGATGCTCGGCCCGGACGAGAAGATCGACCTGCGGCTGCTCGAGATCCCCGACGCCGTCAAGGCCGCGGAGGGCACCGCCATGGAGCTGCAGGACTGCGCTTTCCCGCTGCTCGCCTCGACCGAGATCTTCGACGATCCGAACAAGGCTTTCGAAGGCGTGAACGTCGCGATGCTCGTGGGCGCCCGGCCCCGCTCAAAGGGCATGGAGCGCGCCGACCTCCTGGAGGCGAACGGCCAGATCTTCAAGCCGCAGGGCGAGGCGCTGAACGAGGGCGCGTCCGACGACGTGCGGATTCTGGTCGTGGGGAACCCGGCCAACACGAACGCGCTCATCGCGATGAGCAATGCAGCCGACATCCCAAAGGAGCGCTTCAGCGCGATGACCCGGCTCGACGAGAACCGGGCGGTGGCCATGCTCGCTCAGCGGGTCGGCGCCGGGGTCGAGGATGTCGAGGACCTCGCGGTCTGGGGCAACCACTCGCCGACGATGTTCCCCGACCTCTTCAACGCGAAGGTGAAGGGCGAGCGCGCGGTGGACCAGGTCGACATGGACTGGTATGAGAACGAGTACATCCCGCGCGTGGGCAAGCGAGGCGCGGAGATCATCGAGGCGCGCGGGGCCTCATCGGCGGCGAGCGCCGCGAACGCGGCGATCGACCACGTTCGCGACTGGGTGCAGGGCGCGAGCGGCCTGCGCTCGATGGCGGTCAACTCGCCCGGCGCGTACGACGTCGAGGAGGGCCTCATCTCCAGCTTCCCGGTGCGCGTGAGCGGGGGCGCCTACGAGATCGCCGAGGGGCTCGAGGTGGGCGACTTCGCGCGCGCCAAGATCGACGCCACGGTGAACGAGCTCAAGGACGAGCGGGACAGCGTGCGGGACCTGGGCCTGATTTAAGGCGACTACGCCGGGTGCCAGCCGCGGTCGCGCTTCACGACCTGGCCCTCTGATTCGAGAATCGGCATCACGCGATACAGGTAATTCGCGTGAATTCCCATCGAGTCCGCGAGCTCGCGGATGGTGATCCCGGGGCGTGCCCGCACGAGCTCGAGCGCCTGCTTGGCGCGGGTGCCGCTGCCGCGCGGGCGACCACGCCCACGGCGGCGCGGCGCCCTTGGCGCGCGAGTTCCGCCGTCGGTGACGCCTCTCAGCGCCGCCGCCGCCTTCTCCAGCCGGTTGTACTCGTCGACGAGCGGGCGCAGCTCCTTCAGCCGCGCGTCGATCTCGCGACGCTTCTCGTCAAGGAAGTCAGCCATTAACGGATAACTGTAATACAAATACTCCGCGCCGGGCACGCTCAGCGCCTCGTAACGGCCGTTACTCGGTAATCCGCTTGAGTTTCTGCAACGTAGCGTCCAACTCTTTTTGAGTCACGCGCGCAACGCCTCGGCCGGCAATGCGGCCGAGAGGGCCGCCGGGCAGGTCGTACTCGTTGCAGTAAAGGAAGTCGGTGCAGTCGCCGTTCGAGGAGTCGCCGAACTCGTAGATCACCTTCGCATGTGACCCGACCGGGCCCCGGCCCTCCCAGACGACGCGCTTGCATGGCTCGTTCTCGACCACGGTCCAGCGCACGTGGAACCTGCGCCCGGCAAGCCTGAGGATCTGCGTCAGCTTCGACCCCTTCTTGAGCGGACCCGCCGGCGCATCTTCGAGATGATCGTGGATGGTCACCCAGTCCTCGAGCCGGTGCGGATCCATCACCACGTCGTAGACGCGCTCGGGCGGCGCGTCGATGCGGATGTCGCGCTCGACCTTCATCGGGCTCCGAGCGGCTCGGGCCTCTCCCACTGCGCCCTCATCGCGCCGCGAGCGGCTCAAGCCGCTCCCACTCCGCCAGCGCGTGGTCGAGCGCGCGCTCGAACGAGCGCGGGCGCAGGCCGTACAGCCGCGGGGCCTCCTCCGGGTCGCGCGGCAGGAGGTCCGTCTCGAGGCTCTCCATCAGCGGCCGGACCAGCTCGACCGGCTGGCCGGTGACCGCCGCGACCACCGCGCTCGCGGGCGGCGTGAGCGAACGACCGAACCCCAGCGGAAGCCGTCCGACGCCCAGCGCCTCCGCGATCCGCTCGATCATGTCGCCGTAGGTCATCACGTCCGGGCCGGCGACGTCGAGCGCCCGCCCCGCGGCTTCCGGCACCTGCGGGGTCCGGGCAAGAAACTCGACGACGTCGCGCTCGTCTATGGGCTGCGTGGAATTGTGCCGCCACCCCGGTAACGGCAGCACCCGCAACCGTTCCACCAGGCGAACGAGAATGCGAAAACTCGACGACCCCGCGCCGATGACGATGGAGGCGCGGAGGGCCGTGGAGCCGGGGACGGCCGACAGAAGGATGTCCTCGACCTCGAGCCGGGAGCGTAGATGGGGAGATATCCCGCCCTGCGCCGGCACTATCCCGCCGAGGTAGACGATCCGGTCCACGCCTGCGCTGGCGGCCGCGTCGGCGAACGTGGTCGCCATCTGGCGGTCGCGGCCGGCGAAGCTGCCGTTGCCGGCGGCCGGCTCCATCGAGTGGATGAGGTAGTAGGCGGTCGAGCATCCCTCGAGGGCCTCCTCCAACCCCGAGCTCGTGAGGAGGTCGCCGCGCACCACCTCGACATCGGGCACCAGCTCCGGCCGGCGTGCCAGCGCGCGCACCGGCCGCCCCTCTGCGACGAGGCGGCTTACAAGGCGGCTGCCGACGTATCCGGTTGCTCCGGCGACCAGCTCCATGGCGAGCGGAAGACAGTACCCGGGCAGCGCGCTTCGGAACTAAACCTCTCTTGTGAAATTCGCCCCCTTGAAAAATGCGCTCCTAGCGGGGCTTCGATTAGCGACCCTGCAAACTCCGGGAAACGGAGAGTGGCGCCGCGGGCCGAGTTGGTATTCGATGGCTCTCGTGCCGAAGACGAAGCCCGCCAGCTGCGAGGACTGCTACTTCCAGCAGAACATGCTCTGCGCGCTCAACCTCGGCAAGCCCTGCACGACGTTCCGCCCGGCCGAGCGGGGCCTCGCCCCGGAGCGCCAGCTGGCCTTCGTCTTCCGCACCGAGCGTACGACCGCCGCGTACGCATTCCCTCAGCCGCGGGTGTAACAGCGGAGTTAATCTCCGCATCATGCGGCTCACCGTGCTCGGCAAGTCGCCGTCCTGGCAGGACGCCGGCGGCGCGTGCTCGGGCTATCTGATCGAGGAGGAGGACACCGCGGTCCTCGTGGACTGCGGCAACGGCGTGTTCGCCAAGCTGCGCGAGCACATCGACTACGTGGACGTCGACGCGGTCGTGATCTCGCACCTCCACGCCGACCACTTCCTCGACCTGGTGCCGTACTCCTACGCGCTCACCTACGCGCCCCGCCAGCAGCCCGTCCCCGTCGACCGCTGGCCGGGCACCGACAACCCCGCCTGCCCTGAGCTCCATGTGCCGCCGGGCGCCACCGACGTGTTCCGCCGCGTGGTCGGGTCCTGGGGGAACGAGGACCTGATCGAGAAGGCGTTCGACCTGCGCGAGTACGACCCCTCGGGCGAGATTGGAATCGGCCCGATCCGCATCACGTTCCAGCCGGTGCCGCACTTCACAGAGACGTTCGCCATGAGCATCAGCTCGACGAACGGCTCCGGCCGGATCGTCTACGGCGCCGACTCGAGCCCGACCGAGGCGCTTACGGGCTTCGCCCAGGATGCCGACCTGATGCTCCTGGAGGCGACGCTCCCCCGGCCCGAGCGCACGGGGATGCGCGGCCACCTGACGCCCGGCGAGGCGGGCGGCTGCGCGAAGGGCGCCGCCGCGAAGCGCCTCCTGCTCGTGCACATCTCGGACGAGCTCGACGCGGACTGGGCGCGCGAGCAGGCGCAGGGCACCTTCGGCGGCCCCGTCGAGGTGGCGACGGAGGGGGCGGTCTTCGAGGTCTAGGCGCGACGGACTACGCCTGAGCTGGAGTCTGGCCCAGGGCGGTCTATTCTCGGTCGCGGTGACCTCTCAGCCCGATCTGTTCGCGAACTTCGAGCGCATGCGGCGTGAGATGGATGAGCTCTTCGGCGATGTGATGCAGCGCCGCCGCGGCCCCACGGGGCGCGGCTTCTCGCCGCGCGTCGACGTCTACTACACGGACGACCCGCCGCGCGCAGTGGTGAAGGTCGACCTCGCTGCCGTCGACCCCGCCGACGTCGCGCTCGAGATCCGCGGGCGGCAGCTCGTGATCGCCGGCGAGCGGCGGCCCACCGAGGAGGGCGGCCGCCTCTACCAGCAGATCGAGATCGAGCACGGCCCGTTCCGCCGCGTAGTGGAGCTGGGCGCGGACGTCGTCGCCGACAGGGCCGGCGCCTCGTACACCGACGGCTTCCTCCAGATCGAGATACCGCTCGCCGAGCCGGACCGGTCGGTCCGCCGCGTGCCGATCGACGGCTCATGACGATCCAGGTGCCAGTCGGCGACGGGCAGCATGTCGAGCAGACCGTGCCGCCCGGGTTGCCTCAGGCGCTGCCGGTCCTGCCGCTGCGAGACAACGTGCCCTTCCCGGAGACGATGCTTCCGCTCGCGGTCGGCCAGGAGCGCTCGATCAAGCTCGTCGACGACGTGCTGGCCGGCAACCGGATGCTGGTCATGGTGGCGTCCAAGGACCCGGAGGCCGAGGCGCCGGAGCCGGACCAGCTCTACAGCGTGGGCGTGGTGGGTGTGGTCGCGCGGATGATGAAGGTGCCCGACGGCACGGTGCGGATCCTCGTCCAGTGCGGGCAGCGCGTGGAGCTCGGCGACTTCATCGCCACCTCGCCGTACCTCATCGCGCGCATCACCGAGGCGCCCGACTTGCTGGAGCCGTCGTCGGAGCTCGAGGGCCTCCGGCGAAACGTCCAGGCCACCTTCTCCAGGATCATCGAGGACCTTCCCTACCTCCCCGAGGAGCTCCAGCTCGCCGTGGCGAACATCGACGACCCCGCCGAGCTGGCCCACCTGATCGCCGGGGCGCTTCGGATCGGCATCGAGGAGAAGCAGGGACTGCTCGAGGAGCGCGACATCATGAAGCGGCTGCGGCACCTCTCGCAGATCCTCGCGCGCGAGCTCGAGCTGGTGGAGATCGGCAGCCGGATCCAGAGCCAGGTGCACTCCGAGATGGAGCGCGGCCAGCGCGAGTACTTCCTGCGCTCGCAGCTCCGTGCGATCCAGGAGGAGCTCGGCGAGGTCGACGAGCAGCAGGCCGAGGCCCAGGAGCTGCGCACCCTGCTCGAGGGGGCGGGCCTTCCTGAGCACGTCTGGACGGTCGCCGAGCGCGAGCTTCGGCGCTTCGAGCGCCTGCCGCCGCAGTCCGCCGAGCACGGCGTGATCCGCAGCTACCTGGAATGGCTCGCCTCGCTGCCGTGGTCCAAGTCGACGACCGACAACCTCGACCTGAAGCACGCGCGCGAGGTGCTCGACAGGGACCACTACGACATCCAGAGGGTGAAGGACCGCATCCTCGAGTTCCTCGCCGTGCGGAAGCTGAACCCCGAGGCGCGCAGCTCGATCGTGCTGTTCGTCGGCCCGCCGGGAGTCGGGAAGACCTCCCTCGGCCGTTCGATCGCCTCCGCTATGGAGCGGAGCTTCGAGCGCATGTCGGTCGGCGGTGTTCGCGACGAGTCGGAGATCCGCGGCCACCGCCGCACCTACATCGGCGCGATGCCCGGCACGATCGTCCGCGCGCTGCGCGACGCCGGCTCGAACAACCCGGTTCTGATGATCGACGAGATCGACAAGATGGGCGCCGACTTCCGCGGCGACCCGGCGAGCGCGATGCTCGAGGTGCTCGACCCGGAGCAGAACACGTCGTTCCGCGACCACTACCTCGACGTCTCGCTCGACCTCTCGAACGTCTTCTTCATCTGCACGGCGAACCGGACCGACACGATCCCGCCGGCGCTGCTCGACCGCATGGAGGTGATCGAGCTCTCCGGCTACACGCACGAGGACAAGCGCGAGATCGCGCTCCGCTACCTGGTGCCGCGCCAGATGGAGCGAAACGGACTCGGGCGCTCGAAGATCGGCCCTGGGCAAGCCGCGGGCGGTGCCCGCGGCGCAGCCATCGTCTTCACGAAGCCCGCGCTCGACCGCATCATCGACGGCTACACGCGCGAGGCGGGAGTGCGCTCGCTCGAGCGCGAGGTCGGCTCGATCTGCCGCAAGGTGGCGCGCGAGTTCGCCGAGCGCACGCGGCGCTCGAAGCGGGTCATCCGGCCCGAGACGGTCGAGGAGCTCCTGGGGAAGCCGCGCTTCCAGGCCGAGGTGAAGCGCCGCACCAGCGAGCCGGGCGTGGCGACCGGCCTGGCCTGGACGCCCGTCGGCGGCGACGTGCTGTTCGTCGAGGCGATCGCCTACCCGGGCGACGGCAAGCTCCACATCACCGGTCAGCTCGGCGACGTGATGAAGGAGTCGGCGGCCGCCGCGCTCTCGTACGTGCGCAACCGGAGCAACGGCGAGGTCCCACCGGACTGGTTCTCCACGCACGACCTGCACGTCCACGTGCCCGCGGGTGCGATACCGAAGGATGGCCCGAGCGCCGGCATCACTATGGCCACCGCGATCGCCTCCCGCGTCACCTGCCGGCCCGTCCGCGCCGACACGGCGATGACGGGCGAGATCACCCTGACCGGCATGGTGCTCCCGATCGGCGGCCTGAGGGAGAAGGCGCTCGCCGCGCAGCGGGCCGGGATCAACCGGCTCATCATCCCGCGCCGCAACGAGCGCGACATCGACGACATCCCCGAGGCGCTCCGCAAGAAGATGAAGTTCACGCTCGTCGACACGGTCGACGAGGTGCTGGAAACCGCCCTCCAGAAGCGACCACGGCGTTCGCGGGCGGCGCAACCCGGGTAGAGTGCGCCCTGGCAAGCGGATCGAGGAGACCAATGGCAGCTAAGAAAAAGGCCGCGAAGGCCGGGGCCGGAGCGTTCGCCGCCGGCAAGGCGGTCCGCTCGAACCCCTACGTGCAGCGGCTCGTCGAGGACGAGGAGCTTCGCGAAAACCTCCGGAATGCGTTCGAGTCCGGCCGCAAGGCGTACACGCGGATGTCGAACGGCAAGGGGCCGGTCAAGGCCGTCACGGAGGACAAGAAGGTGCAGCGCGAGCTGCGTGACGCCGCGACGTCTCTGAAGGACGCCGCCGACTCGTTGCGCGGCGGCAAGAAGAAGAAGCGCCGCAAGGGCCGCCTGCTTCTGGTGGCGATCATCGGCGCGGCGGTCGCCCTCGCCGCGAGCGAGGGCCTTCGCAAGAAGGTGCTCGACGCGCTCTTCGGTGCCGAGGAGGAGTTCGAGTACACCGGGAGCACGACGCCGGAGCCGAGCAGCACGAGCGAGCCAGTGGGCAGCACCTAGCGCGGTCCTGCACGCAGCTTTGAAAGGGGCGCCAGCGGGCGCCCTTTTCGTTGCGAGGACTCGGCCTGACTGGCCAGCCAACTAAGATGCGGCTGGGATGGAGGCCGCGACCACCGCCGGCAGCGCGCGCAAGCTCGAGGGCGACAAGGCCCAGCGGATCATCGCCGCGATGCGGGCGAGCGTGGGAACCCGCGGCGCGGCGGCGTCGACGTTCGACCACGTGGCGCGCGAGGCGGGTGTGTCGCGAGGTCTCCTGCACTACTACTTCGGCTCGAAGGAGCGCCTGCTGGTCGAGGTCGTGCGCCACGACGCGGCCGAGCGGACGCGCAACATGGACGAGCGGCTCGCGCAAGCGCACAGCCCGGACGAGGTGGTCCAGGCGCTCGTGGTCGGGCTCGAGGAGTTCCTCCAGGACGACGCGGGCGGCCAGGCCGTGATCTACGAGATGCTCAGCGCCTCGCGCCACTCGGAGGAGATTCGCGCGGAGCTCGCCGAGCTGTACCGCCAGTGGCGCGAGCGGCTGGCCGGCTGGCTGCGGACCAAGGAGCGGGAGGGCGTGATCCGGCTGGAGGCCGAGCCCGAGGCGGTCGCATCGATCCTGTTCTCGCTCGGCGACGGCTTCGGGATTCAGGTCCTGTCCGACCCCGACTGGGACCAGCAGGCCGCTTTCGAGCTCGGCGTGGCTAGCGCGCGGCGCCTGCTCGGCGCCTCCGGCTAGCCCCGACCGCCCGCGGCAGCCAGCTCGCCACGGCGGCCGCGACGGCGCCCGCGTCGGTCCGCAGGCTGTGGTCGCCCGGCACCTCGACGACCTCGCGGTTCGGTCCCGCCGGGGGCATGCCGAAGCGGTCGCGCTCGCCCTGCACGACCAGCACCGGGACACTCACGGCGTCGAGCTCCGGCAGGCGGGCCGGCGCCGGAGGCTTGCCCCTGCGGGCGGGCGGCTGAAGCGGAAAGGCAAGGCACAGGACCGCCGTGGCGCCGGTGCCCTCGGCGGTCCGGCACGCGACTCGCGCGCCGGCGGAGCGCCCGCCCACGACGAGCGGGAGGCCGCTCAGCTCGCCGGCGCTGAGCTCTTTGAGGACGGCGATCCAGTCCGCGTCGAGCTGATGCGCCGGCGGCGACGAGCGCCGCCCGGCCACGCGGTAGGGCTGCTCGACGAGCGCGACGCTGAACCCCAGCGGCACGGCCGCGTCCGTCGCGGCGACGAGGTCGGGGGCCGCCACACCGCCTGCGGCGCCGTGGCCGAGCACCAGCGCGGCGCGCGGCTCCTCGGCGGGATGCAGGTGCACGTGCGCGGGCCCGTGCGGCGTGTCAGTGACGTGGATCACAGACGGGACGGTCGACTCCCGGTATTCCTGGTCGAGGGTGCAGGGTCTGATGGACAGACTGGCAGGGTTTCTGGAGCGGCGCCGCTGGCTCGTGCTCTCCGCGTGGCTGCTCCTGCTCCTCGCCGCGCTTCCGTTCGCCGCCAAGCAGACCGATCACCTCACGAGCGGCGGGTTCGAGGTGCCGGGATCGCAATCGCAGGTCGTGGCCGAGAACATCTCTCGCTTCGAGGGCGCGCAGAAGGACCAGCTCGCCGCGGTGCTCGCTCGCCGCGAGGGCGCCGGCGCGGCGGCGGTGCACGCCGAGGTGGACCGCGTGGGCCGTATCGCCGACCGGCTGCCGCACGTCGAGCTGACCCCGCAGGCGGCCGCCAGCGCCAAGCGCGAGGCGGCCTCGGCGTCGATCACCGTCGTGCCGCTCGCGGTCGAGGGCGAGCGCGACGCCACGGCGGACATGGCCGTGGACTTCCGCGACGAGCTGCTGGCCTCGCCCGTCACCGGAGTCGAGCCGCACCTCGTGGGCCAGCAGGCGCTCTGGGCCGGTATGCAGGACCTCACGAAGGACGACCTGGAGAGCGCGGAGCGGATCGGCTTCCCGATCGTCCTCATCATCCTGCTGGCGGTCTTCGGCTCGCTCGCGGCTGCCGCGCTGCCACTCGCGCTCGGTTTCGCGAGCGTGACGATTACCGGGGCGGTCGTCTACTTCCTCTCGCAGGCGACGCCGATGTCGGTGTTCGTCACCAACATCGCCTCGATGATCGGGATCGGCGTGGCGGTGGACTACTCGCTGTTCGTGCTAGCGCGCTACCGCGAGGAGATCCGCGGCGGCGCCGAGCGCGACGAGGCCCGCCGCGTCGCGCTTCGGACCTCCGGGCTCGCGGTCACGTTCTCGGGCATCACCGTGATGCTCTCGCTCGCCGGCCTCTATTTGGTCGACTCCACGACGATCCAGTCGATGGCCATGGGCGCGATCATCGTCGTCGGAGTCTCCATCCTCGCGGCGGTCACGCTCCTGCCGGTGCTGATGAGCGTGCTCGGGCGGCGCGCATACGCGCGCGGGCGGCTCGCGATCCTCTCCGGTCTGCTGGTCCGCAGCGTCCGCACGCGCCGGCGCCGCCCGGGCTCCACGCGAGCGACGCCGCGGCGCGGCTTCTGGGAGCGCTGGACCGCGATGGTCACGGCCCGGCCATGGGCGTCTGCACTCGCCGCCGCCGCCGTGCTGCTGGCGCTCGCGATCCCGGCTCTCTCGCTCGACTTCGGCAACGGCGCGCTTCGCCAGTTCCCGAAGGGCAACGAGACGCGCGTGGGCGCCGAGCTCGCTGCTCGGGCGACCGGCCCGGGCGCGGCAGGGCCAGTGCAGGTGGTGGCCGAGCTGAACGCCGGGAAGGCGACCGACGACGCAAACCGGGCGGCGCTCGCGTCGTACCTGGCCGAGCTCCGCGACGACCCGGAGGTGGCGCAGGTCGCGGGGCCGCAGCCGTCGCGCGACGGCCGCGCCGCGCTGATCACCGCGCTGCCGAGGCACGATCCGGAGAGCCCGCGTGCCGAGGCGCTCGTGGATCGCATGCGCGCCGACGCCGGCCCGCTCCGAGGCGTGGCACACGTCGAGGTGGGCGGGGCCACGGCGTTCAACGAGGACTTCGTCGACCTCGTCTCCGGCTCGATGTGGAAGATCCTGCTGTTCGTCCTCGTCTTCAGCTACCTGGTGCTGTTCCTGCTGCTCCGCTCGGTGCTGCTGCCGCTGAAGGCCGTGGTGGTGAACCTGCTCTCGGTGGCGGCGGCCTACGGCGTGCTGGTGATGGTGTTCCAGTACGGCTGGTTCGATGGCCTGCTGGGCTACGACTCGCTCGGCTACGTGAACTCGATGACGCCGCCGTTCCTGCTGGCGATCGTGTTTGGGCTCTCGATGGACTACGAGGTCTTCCTGCTGTCGCGTATCCGCGAGCGCTACGACGCGACCGGCGACACCAGGCGCTCGGTGGCGGAGGGACTGCGCGCGAGCGCGGCGACGATTTCCAGCGCGGCGCTGATCATGGTGGCGGTGTTCGCTGTGTTCGCCGGGACCGGCACGCCGTCGATCAAGGAGATCGGCGTGGGCATGTCGGTGGCGATCGCGCTCGACGCCACGCTGGTGCGGCTGATCCTCGTGCCGGCCACGATGGAGATCATGGGGCGCTGGAACTGGTGGCTACCGAAGCGGGTCGACCGCGTGCTTCCGCACGCGGGCTTCGAGGGCCGCTCAGCTCGCCGCGAGCCGGCGCTCGATCTCGGCTCCTAGCTCGCTCACGGCGATGCGCTCCTGCTCGAGCGTGTCGCGGTCGCGGAGGGTGACGGTGTCGTCCTCCATCGTCTGGTGGTCGACGGTCACACCCCAGGGTGTGCCGATCTCGTCCTGGCGGCGGTAGCGCTTGCCGATCGAGCCGCCGGTGTCGTACTCGGCGGTCACTCTCGTGCGCAGGTCCTCGTAGATCGCGCGCGCCTTCTCCGGCTGGCCGTCCTTGTTCACGAGCGGCAGCACGGCGACCTTGATCGGCGCCATGTGAGGAGCGAGACGTAGGACGGTGCGCTGCTCGCCGCCGATCTCGTCCTCGTCGTAGGCGTCGCACAGGAGCGCGAGCACCGTGCGGCCGAGTCCGGCCGCGGGCTCGATCACGTGCGGCACGTATGCATCCTCACCATCCTTGAACTCGAGTTTCTGCCCTGAGTGCTCCGCGTGCTGCCGAAGGTCGTAGTCACCGCGGTTGGCAATCCCCTCGAGCTCGGACCAACCGATCGGATACAGGTACTCGATGTCGCTGGTGGCATTGGAGTAGTGCGACAGCTCATCGGCCGTGTGGGGACGGAGCCGGAGCGCCTCACGATCGATGCCCAGCGAGACGTACCACTCCACCCGCTGCTGCATCCAGTACTCGTACCACCGCTCCGCCTGGTCCGGCGGCACGAAGAACTCCATCTCCATCTGCTCGAACTCGAGCGTGCGGAAGACGAAGTTGCCCGGGGTGATCTCGTTTCGGAACGACTTGCCGATCTGGGCGATGCCGAAGGGCGGCTTCTTGCGCGCGTACTGAAGCGTGGTCTTGAAGTCGAGGAAGATGCCCTGGGCGGTCTCGGGGCGGAGGTAGACCGTCGAGCCGGCCTCCTTCACCGGGCCGATCTGCGTCTCGAACATCAGGTTGAACGCGCGGGCTTCGGTGAGGTCGCAGTCCGGGTGGTCCCCGGGCAGCTTCGAGGGCGCGCGGCCGCAGCGGACGTCCGGGTGCTCGGCGATCCCGTCGCGAGCCTCCTGCAGGTGGTCGGCGCGGAAGCGGAGGTTACAGGTGCGGCACTCGATGAGCGGGTCGCTGAATCCCGCGAGATGGCCCGACGCCTCCCACGTCATCGGGTGCTGGATGATCGCCGAGTCGAGCGCCACGATGTCGTCGCGCTCCTGGATCATCGCCTTCCACCACGCGTTGACGACGTTGTTCTTCAGAAGGACGCCGTAATGCCCATAGTCGTACGTGTTGGCGATCCCCCCGTAGATCTCCGAGGCCGAGAAGATGAGGCCACGCCGCTTGCAGAGGGCGACGATCTTGTCCATGGTCACCGGGCCGGCCATGAGGGCGAGCAGGCTACAGACCCGGAAGACGCCGCTCTTTACGCATCTTCACGCGCAGACAATGTGACTATTTGTTCAGTTCTGGGGTACGTTCGTCGTAGATGGTCGGACTAGCCCTGCGCCCGATCTCGCACATCACCGCATGGATCGTCTGGCACGCCGCGCGGGTATCCCTTCTGGAAGACCTCGAAAGCCCCAGGCCGCCCCAGAACGCCTGAGCCTCGCCTTTTCTGGCACTCATATACTCAGAGTGCCATGCCTATCTACGAGTATCGCTGCGAGCGAGGCCACACGTTCGAGGTGATGCAGCGCATGACGGACGACCCGCTGGAGGTCTGCGAGGAGCACGGAACCCCGGTCCAGCGCGTCTTCCACCCGGTGGCCGTCCACTTCAAGGGCTCGGGCTTCTACAACACGGACTACGGCAAGAAGAAGTCGGCCGCCGAGGGCTCTTCGACGGACTCGTCGAAGAAGTCGGACTCAGGGTCGGGCTCGTCGGATTCCGGATCGGGCTCCTCCTCGACGGACTCGAGCTCTTCGACGGACTCGAGCTCTAAGCCGGCCTCGAAGTCAGCCGGCTCCGGCGAATAGCAGGGCCGAACGACAGCAGTGAGGGGCCCCCCTCGCGCAACGATTCTGGATTACCCACCGTATACGTGGCCCGGGCAGGATCGTCGCTCCCGGTCACCCCCTCAATGCCGTAGTTCGCCCTGCCGCCCGCAGCCGCTAATCGCCCTCCAGCAACTTCCTCACCGCGTCCCGCTTCGACCCCTCCGACACGAACAGGTTGCTGCCGTTGTTGCAGCAGGTGGCCTCGAGCACCTCGGTGTCGCCCGAGTTGCCGGTCGCCATGTCGCTGAAGAGGCCCATCAGCTGGAGCCCGTTCATGTCGGACTTGAGCGTGCGGGGCGCGTTCCAGCTCACCCAGGGCAGGCGCAGGAAGGTCGAGGGGGACTTCACCTTCGAGCCGATCGCTGCGAGCACCTGCTGCTGGCGGGCGGCGCGGTCGCGGTCGTCCTCGGCGGGCGCGCAGCTGTTCTTCCGCACGCGGGCGTAGCCGAGCGCGCGCCGGCCGTTGAGCTCGATCTCGCCCTTCTTGAAGTGGATCCCCTTCCAGAAGTTGTCGAAGGGCGGTGAGCAGATCTTGGTCTTGTTGTTCACCGTGACGCCGCCGAGCGAGTCGATGAAGTCGGGGAACTCCTTGAAGTCGACCTCCACCACGTGGTTCACCTGGAGACCATGCCCGAGGAACGACTCCACGGTCTCGATCGCCAGCGCCGGTCCGCCGAACGCGTAGGCCGCGTTGATCTTGTTGATCCCGTGACCAGGGATGTCCACCTCGACGTCGCGCGGGATCGACAGCTTGCGCACGCTGCCGAACGCCGCGTGGACGAGCATGATGGTGTCGGAGCGGCCGGGGCCCGCTTGGGATGTGTCGATCGAGTCGCCCTTGCGTACGTCGGAGCCCAGCACGAGGATGTTGCTGCCGGTGAACAGGTTGCCCTTGCTCGACAGCGCGCGCTCAGTGGCCGCCGAGACCCCGTCCTGCGTCTGCGCGCTGATCATGAACAGGACGAACGAGAGCAGCAGCCAGCCGGCGAGCGCGATCCCAACCCACTTGAGCACGCGTCCCGCGGTGATCGGCTGCCTGTCGCGCCGCGGACGCGGGCCACCGTCGTCGCCGCGGTGGCGAGCGAGCCGCTTGCGGAGCGCATCGAGGTCGCCACCGCTCGCCCGCGGCCTGCGACGCGCGCGGTAGACCTTGTACTCGGGGGGACCGGACTTCGGGTTGTTCACCCCCCTCTGTATATCTACCGGCCATGCCACCAAGGCGCGTGATCGGTATCGACGCGGGCGGAACCAAGCTCCTCGGGGGTGTCGTCGACGAGCAACTGGTGGTCCACCATCGGGTCCACAGGACCTGGCGGGGAGCGGGCCGGCAGGAGACGCTCGACATCTTCACCGACGCCGTGGAGGAGGTCCGCGCGGCGTCTCCGGACGTCGCGGCGATCGGCTTCGGGATCCCCGCGCTGGTGGAGTGGGAGGCGGGCGTGTCGCGCTGGTCCAACCACCTGCCGCTCGAGGGCGTGCCGTTCCGGGATCTGATGAGCGAGCGGTTGGGGCTGCCCGTAGTCGTGGACAACGACGGAAACGCCTCGATGCTGGCCGAAGCGCGAGGCGGGGCCGCCATGGGGGCTCAGCACGCCGTGATGATCTCGCTGGGAACCGGGATCGGCGGCGGTCTCTGGCTGAACGGCGCGGTGTACCGGGGCGCGTCCGGGCTCGGAGCAGAGTTGGGTCATGTGGTGCTGCAGCTGCACGGTCCCGAATGCCCCGGCGACTGTCCCGGGATCGGCTGCTTCGAGGCCCTGGTGTCCGGCAACGCGATCGGGCGCGAGGGGCGGCGCGCGGCGGAGGTCGAGCCGGACTCGGCGCTCGGACGGCGGCTGGCCGCGGACCAGGAGATCAGCGGCGGCATCGTCACCGAGATGGCGCACGACGGCGACGAGCATGCGCGCGACGTGTTGGGCGTCGTGGGCGAGCGGCTCGGCTATGGCCTGGTCGGGCTCGTGAACACGTTCAACCCGGAGGTGATCGTGATCGGGGGTGGAGCGGCTCGCGGAGGCGACCTCCTGCTGGAGCCTGCTCGTCGCGTGATCGGCGAGCGCGCTCTGCCGCCGGCGCGCGAGGGACTGCGAGTCGTGCCCGCGCACTACGGCGACGAGGCGGGGATGATGGGCGCGGCGCTCATGGCGCTCGAGTCGCCCGCATGAGCGGCCGGCTGGTCGTCTGCCCGACCCCGATCGGGAACCTCGAGGACATCACCTTGCGCGTGCTGTCGGCGCTGCGCGAGGCCGACGTGGTCGCCTGCGAGGACACCCGCCGCACCCGCGTGCTGCTGGACCGCTACGGGGTGAAGGCGAAGCTCGTCTCATACCACGAGCACAACGAGAAGTCGCGAGCGGCCGAGCTGGTGAACCGCATGCGCGACGGCGAGGTGGTCGCACTTGTCTCAGATGCCGGGATGCCGCTCGTGTCCGACCCGGGCTACCTGCTCGTGCGCGCGTGCGTGGCGGCGGGGCTGCCGGTCGAGGTGCTGCCGGGGCCCTCGGCAGCGATCACGGCGCTCGTCGCGTCAGGGCTGCCGGCGGACGAGTGGCACTTCCACGGTTTTCTGCCGCGGAAGAAGGGCGAGCTGCGGGAGGTGCTCTCTGCCGCGGACGTGAGCCTGGTGGCCTTCGAGTCACCCCGCCGGCTGCCGGCGACGCTGGCCCTGCTGGCGGAGCTGGATCCCTGGCGCGAGGTGGCGGTCTGCCGCGAGCTGACGAAGGCGCACGAGGAGGTAGTGCGCGGAACGGCGGCCGAGCTGGCCGCCCGTTACGCCGACGGTCCGCCGAAGGGCGAGATCGTCCTGGTGCTCGCCCCGCGAGCCGGCTCCGAGGCCGGTACCGACGGACCCGATCCCGCCGCCCTCGACGCCCTGCGGAAGCTCGTGGACGCCGGCGCCCATCCCCGAAAGGCCGCGACCGTCGTCGCCTCGCTGACAGGCGCCAGCGCAAACAGCCTGTATCAGGCACTCACCTCCAAGTAACCGCCGCACACGTCCTTGCGACGGGCGCTCACTTCCCAGTGCCGAACGCGCACGACCTTGCGACGGGCGCCTCCAGCCGCCGCGGATCCGCTCGTACCGTGGCGCGATGCGCCGACTTCCCACGCTCACCCACCTCCTCACGGCCATCTCGGCCGCCCTAGCCTTCCTCGCTGCTTCCGCACCGGCTCACGCCGCCTGGGTCTGGCCGGTCTCAGGAGACGTCATCACGCCCTATCGCAACGGGACGGACCCGTATGCATCGGGACAGCACCGGGGTATCGACATCGCCGCTTCTAGTGGCACGCCCGTGGTCGCGGCCGCGGGCGGCGACGTCCGCTTCGCGGGGACCGCCGGCTCGTCGGGCCTGACGATCAACATCCGAACCGGCGACGGCTACGACACCTCATACCTGCACCTCTCGTCGCTTGCCGTTCGCGCGGGAGCACGCGTCTCCGCCGGCGAGCGCATCGGAGCCATCGGCATCACCGGCACCAGATCCGCGACCGCGCCACACCTCCACTTCGGGGTCCGGGACGCGGGGACGCGCCACGCATACCACGACCCGCTGAACTTCCTGGCGCCGCCCGCCGCCGCGCCCAGACCGAGCCCGCCCGCGAGCGCACCGGCACCGGCCCCTCGACCAGCACAACCCGTGGCCGTTCCCGCGCCCGCCCCAGCGCCGCGAGCCGCGCCGCGCGCAGACGGAGCGTTCCGGCCGGATCGGGCGGTGCGCCCAGGTGGGGCATTGCGGCCGGAGGCGAGCCCGCATCCACATGCCTTCGCACACCGGGATCCCTCACCACAATCTGCGCGGGGAGGGCACCCGATGCCCCGGCCGGCGCCGAGCCCGCTGCCGGGGCTCGCGAGCGGGCCACGTCCCATGGCCGCGCCACACGCGACGCCCGCGCCGCATCCCAAGGCCGCGCCACACCGGTTGCCCCAACCCAGAGAAGCGCTGCACCCACTTGACGAGGGCGACCACGGAGTCCCCGCGTCGACGTCGGGTCCTGGGCATTCCGCACAGCCGCGCTTGGCTCAGGCCCGAGCCGCTCAGGCGCCTCCCCTGGACGTCGGCTGGGCGCTCGCGTGCGGCGGGCTCCTGCTGGCCGCCGGCGTCCTCGGCATGACTCCGGATCGACGTCGCGCGGGGAGGCGGACTGGAACCCGCGTCCTGACGGCGGCGCTCCGTCCCCTCACCGGCAGGCGATGACGCCCGCGCCACTCGTCCCGCCCGGGCATCGTGTGCCCGCGCGACCCCTTTCTCGCCCCGGCCCGCCAGCCCCACGCGGGTAGAGTCGGTGGGCGATGTCGTACTACGTCACAACGCCCATCTACTACGTCAACGGCGAGCCTCATCTCGGGCACGCCTACACGACGATCGCCGCCGACGTGCTGGCCAGGCACATGCGGCAGCGCGGCGAGGACGTCTTCTTCCTAACCGGGACCGACGAGCACGGCGAGCCTGTCGCCCAAGCGGCCGAGAAGCTCGGCATCACGCCCCGCGAGCTGGGCGACCGGAACGCGGTCCGCTTCAGGGAGCTCGCCGAGCGGCTCAATGCCACGAACGACTTCTTCATCCGGACGACCGACCCCGAGCACATGGCGAGGGTCGCCGAGGTCGTCCAGCGGATCCACGACAACGGGCACGTCTATGCCGGCACCTACGAGGGCTGGTACTGCCCGCGCTGCGCGGACTTCAAGACCGAATCCGAGCTTGAGGAGGGCACCCGCTGCCCGATCCACAAGATCGTCCTCGAGATCGAGAAGGAGGACAACTGGTTCTTCCGGCTGTCCGCGTTCCAGGAGCCGCTCGAGCGGCTCTACGCCGAGCGGCCCTCCTTCGTCACCCCGCAGAACCGCTACAACGAGGCGCTCGCGTTCATCAAGAGCGGCCTGCGCGACCTGTCGCTGTCGCGCGCACACCTGAAGTGGGGCGTGCCGGTGCCGTGGGACGAGTCGCAGGTGATCTACGTCTGGATCGACGCGCTCCTCAACTACTACACCGCGCTCAGCTACGCGCGCCCCGGCGATGACCTGACCGACCGGTTCTGGCCGGCCACCGTCCATCTGATCGGCAAGGACATCCTGAAGTTCCACGCCGTCATCTGGCCGGCGCTGCTGATGGCGGCCGGGATCGAGGTGCCGCAGAAGGTCGCGATCCACGGCTATCTGCTCCGCGGCGAGCACAAGATGTCGAAGTCGCTCGGCAACGTGATCGAGCCGTTCCGGGTGGCCGACGTCTACGGCCCGGACGCCCTGCGCTTCTACGTCCTCCGCGAGGTGAGCTTCGGCTCTGACGGCGAGGTCTCCCCCGAGGGCTTCGAGACCCGCTACACGACCGAGCTCGCCAACGAGTACGGCAACCTGGCGAGCCGCACCCTGGCGATGATCGAGCGCTACCGCGACGGCGTCGTGCCGAGCGCCGAGCCGCCGGCCGAGGTTGCGACCGCATTCGAGGGAGTTGCCGAGGCGGTCCGCGCGCGGATCGACGAGGTCGAGCTCACGGCCGCGCTCGACGAGGTCTGGCGTCGAATCAAGCTGCTCAACCGCTACGTGCAGGAGCAGGAGCCCTGGCAGCTCGCGAAAGACGACGCGGAGGCAGACCACCTCGACCAGGTGCTCTACACGCTCGCCGAGGGCCTGCGCGTGGTCTCCGTGCTCGTCCACCCATTCATGCCCGGTTCCGCCGAGCGGCTGCTCGCCGCGCTGGGCCGCGAGCAGCTCGGCCTGGACGGAGCGAGACTCGGCGCGGTCGAGGGCGGCGCCCGGATCGGCGAGCTCGGCCAGCTCTTCCCGCGCGTAGAGGCCGAGGCACCCGCGGCCTGAGGCCGTGATCGACAGCCACTGCCACCTCGACGCGTGCGAGCCGCCCGTCGCCGAGCTGGTCGGTCGGGCGCGGGCGGCCGGCGTGACGCGGCTGGCCACGGTCGGCACGGACGGCGCCTCGATAGGCCACGCGCTCGCGGCCGCCGAGGATCACGGCGAAGTGGTCGCGATCGTCGGTCGGCATCCACACGAGACCACTGGCTTCGACGAGCTTGCGCTCGAGGAGATCGAGCGCGCGGCCGCGCACCCGCGCGCCCGTGCGATCGGCGAGACGGGGCTCGACTTCTACCGCGACCACGCCCCGCGGCCCGACCAGCGCCGCGCCTTCGAGGCCCAGCTGGAGCTCGCGGCACGCGTGGAGCTGCCGGTGGTGATCCACACCCGAGCGGCCGAGGACGACACCTTCGCGCTGCTCCGCGAGCACGCCGACTCGCTGCCCGCTGTCGTCATGCACTGCTTCTCGGCACCCGACAGGCTGGACGAGTGCGTCGAGCGCGGCTACGTCTGCTCGTTTGCCGGCAACGTCACCTATCCGAAGGCGACCGATCTGCAGGAGGCCGCCCGCACCCTCCCCGCCGAGCTGCTGCTCGTGGAGACCGATTCCCCGTACCTCGCTCCGCAGCCCGTCCGCGGACGGCCGAACGAGCCGGCGAACGTCGCCCACACGGCGCGCTTCGTCGCGGAGCTCCGCGGGGTCGAGTACGAGGAGCTCGAGCGAACCGTCGCGGCGAACGCCGAGCGCATGTTCGGCCCGTGAGCGGGGAGCCGCGGCAGGCCTCGCTCCGGCGCCTGCGTGCCTTCGGCGTCCGGCCGAACCGCGAGCTCGGCCAGAACTTCCTCATCGACAACAACATCCTGCGCGTGATCGGCGGCGCTGCCGAGCTCGGGCCGGGCGACGTCGTCCTCGAGGTGGGCGGCGGGCTCGGCGCCCTGTCGGAGTTCCTTGCGCCACAGGTCGCGCACCTGCACGTTGTGGAGGTCGACCGCTCGCTCGAGCAGCCGCTGCGCGAGGCGCTCGCCCCCTTTGGCAACGCGACCCTCCACCTGGCGGACGCGGTGAAGCTCGATTTCTCGGAGCTGGAGCCGGCTCCTAGCAAGGTCGTCGCGAACTTGCCCTACGGCGTCGCGGCGACCGTGCTCCTGAAGTCGATTGCGGAGCTGCCGGGTGCCGGCGTGTGGGTGGCAATGGTTCAGCGCGAGGTCGCCGACCGGCTCGCAGCCGCGCCGGGCGGCAAGAGCTATGGCGCGACCTCGGTGCTGGCGCAGCTGTCGTGCGAGGTCCGGGTCCTGCGCAGGGTCTCGCGAAGCGTGTTCCACCCGGAGCCGAACGTCGACTCGGCGCTCGTCGTGCTGAGGCGCGCGGCCCCGGCGCCGTCCGACGGGCTCGTCGCGCTCGTGCACGCCGCGTTCGCGCACCGGCGCAAGGCGCTCGCGGGCTCGCTGGCGCTGTCGCCGGGAGCGGCCGAGGGAATCCGCGAGGCCGCGCGGACCGCCCTCGAGGAGCTCGGGCACCCGGCGGACGCGCGGGCGGAAGCATTGCCGCCGCAGGACTGGCCGCGGCTCGCGGAGAAGCTCGGCGGGGAACACCTCGCCGAGCTCCGGCCGCGTTAGGCAACCCACCACCTAGTCTGCGACCGGTGCCCAGCGAGCTCGCCTACGCCAAGCTGAACCTCGTCCTCCACGTGGGCCACCCGCGCGAGGCTGGCCTCCACCCGATCTGCTCGCTGATGGCTTCGATCGACCTCGCGGACGAGGTCCGGGCGGAGCCGAGCGCGTCCGGGCGGGACAGCGTCCACTGCCCGGGCGTGACCGACGGCGACAACCTCGCCGCGCGCGCCCTCGCAGAGTTCCGCTCGCGCGTGGGAGCCGAGCTGCCGCCGCTCGACGTCACGATCGACAAGCACATCCCGCTCGCGGCCGGCCTGGCCGGCGGCAGTGCGGACGCCGCCGCGACGCTGCGGATCGCGAACCAGCTCGCCGGTAGCCCGCTCGGCACCGAGGAGCTCCTGCGGCTCGCGGCCGACCTGGGCTCCGACGTCCCGAGCCAGCTCGACCCGGGGCACGCGCTCGTCCAGGGCACCGGCGAGCGTGTCGAGCGCGTGCGGTTGCCGCCGCTCATCGCCGTGCTCGTGCCGGACCCCGTGGGACTGTCCACCGGGGCGGTCTACGCGGAGCTCGACCGGCTCGAGGGGACCCGCGGCACGCTCGATCCGACCCCGCTCCGCGGGCTCGCAGACGCCACGGCCGCCGACCTCGCCGCCGCGCTCCACAACGACCTCCAACCGGCCGCGCTCTCGCTCCGGCCCGACCTCGAGCTCCGGCTCGACGCACTTCTCGCCGCGGGGGCGCTCGGCGCCGCCGTCAGCGGGTCGGGCCCCACCTGCTTCGGGCTCTTCGAGGACAGGGGAGCGGCCGGCGAAGCCGCGGGCGAGCTGCCCGACGCGCTCGTGACCCGGCTGCGCTGACATACCCTGCGGCGTCGATGTCCGTCCGAGAGATGATCGCCGCGGTGGCCGCCGTCCTCGTGGCGGCGTACGTCATCTGGCGCTGGCGCAAGCTGAGCTTCGAGCGCAAGGCGATCGGCATAGCCATCGCGCTCGCCCTCGCCGTGTACGCGAGCGGCGTGTTCTCGGCGCTGCCCGATCCGAAGAAGGTGATCGAGGACATCGCCCACGCGCTCGGCCCGTGGACGTACGCGCTCGTCGGCGTGAGCGCGTTTCTCGAGACCGGCGCGTTCGTGGGCCTGGTCGCGCCGGGCGAGACCATCGTGCTCTCCGGTGGCGTGATCGCCGGTCAGGGAGAGATCGACCTGATCCCGCTGATCGGGCTCGTCTGGGCGTGCGCCGTCCTCGGCGACACCACGAGCTTCTTCATCGGGCGCAGGCTAGGCCGCCGCTTCCTGGAGAAGCACGGCCCGCGGGTCAAGATCACGCACGAGCGGCTCGAGCAGGTGGAGGGTTACTTCGAGCGCTACGGCGGCCGGACGATCCTGATCGGCCGCTTCATCGGGTTGGTGAGGGCGCTCGCGCCGTTCATCGCCGGCTCGTCGGGCCTGCAATACCGGCGCTTCATCCCGTACAGCATCGTCGGCTGTGGCCTGTGGTCGACGACCTTCTGCGTCCTCGGCTACGTGTTCTGGCGCTCGTTCGACAAGGTCGCGCACATCGTCGGCCAGGCGATCTTCGGGTTCGGTGTGACGGTGGCGCTGATCGTGGGGATCGTGGTCGCCTACAAGCGCCGCCGCGAGATCCGCGACTGGCTCCATGCGCACCGGGACCACACGCTCGTACGGCCTCTGTTCGCGGTCGGCCGGCCACTGCACCGCTGGGTCGTCAGCCCGCTCGTGCGCTTTCTGTCGCCCTACGTCCGCTTCGTCGCCCATCGCTTGATGCCGGGCGAGCTTGGGCTCGAGTTCACCACGCTCGTGGCCGTCGGAGGAGTGGGCATCTTCTTCTTCGTCCTCTACATCACGGTCCTGGCGGGCGACCTGGGGCCGACTCCCTTCGACACCGACGCGCTGGACCTGGCCGACCGGCTGAGGTCCAGCATGCTCGTAGACGTCGCGAAGGTCGTGAGCGCTCTCGGCGCCATACCCACGGTCGCCGGACTGGTTGCCGGGACGGCAGCGCTCCTCGCAATGCGGCGCCGTGGCGCCGAGGCGATCGTGCTCGTGCTCGGCCTGGTCCTGATCTACATCACGGTGAAGGTGACGAAGGACGCGGTCGACCGCCCGCGGCCCGGCGGCTCGCTCGTAGACACGAGCGGCCAGGCGTACCCGAGCGGGCACGCGGCGTACGCGACGGCGTGGATCGCGTGCGCCGTCGCGCTCACCCGGCGGCTTCGCCTCGTGACGAGCGGCGTGCTCGTCTTCATCGCGCTCGCGATCGCGGCCGCCGTCGGCGGATCGCGGATCTACCTGCGCGCACACTGGTGGTCCGATGTCGCAGGCGGCTGGGGCCTCGGCGTCGGGATCTTCGCGTCGCTGGCCGCGTTGGCCCTTGTCGTCGAGCACGTTCGCCACAATGGGGAGGAGCGGGCCGGCGAGAAACGAGATTCCGCGCCCGCGCGGGCCACCTGATGGGAAACGTCGAGCTGTCGAGCACCCAGATCGTTCTCGCCCTGGCGGGCGCGCTTGCGCTGGTCTGCTACGTGGCGCTCATCCTCGTGCCGGCCACGCGCTGCTACGGGCGCGTGTGGGAGAAGTGCGCGGCGGGCGTGCTCACCCTGTACGTGTTCGGGACGCTGATCGGGATCGGCGCCGCGATCGGCCTCGCGATCGTTTGGACCTACGACACCTACGCCTGATGTCCACACAGCAGCGCCCCTTCCTCGAGGCTCTCGACGAGGTCTCGGACGCGGTTGAGTCGGGCGCCGGCCTGCCCGCGGTGGCGCGGGCGGCAGGCCGGGCGCTCGACGCGAGTGTGATCGTGCTCGACCCCGGGAGCAGCGTGCTAGCGGTCGCCTGTGCCTCTCCGGAGGACGAGCGCGCCGTCATGGCCGGCGAGAGCGGGACCGAGACGATCGAGCTGCGCGTCGCCGACGCCGAGGTCGGCCGGCTGCGCTACCGCCCGCGCGGCGAGCCGCCGCCGGGCGCGCTGCTGCGGTTGGTTGGCAACCTGATCGGGCTGGAGCTCGAGCGGGCGCGTGCGCCCGAGCGGGCGACCGAGGCCGCTGTCGGCGACTTCATCCAGGACCTCCTGGCACGCCGGATCACCGACCGGGAGAACATTGTGGCCCGCGCGGCCGAGCTTGGCTGCGACCTCGGGGGCGGCGCCACTGCGATCGTCGCTCGGGCGCGGCCGCAGGGCCCCGAGGAGGGCGACTGGCGAGCCCGCGTGCTCACGCTGGCGGAGCGCGGCGCGCGCGCGATCGAGCGCGGCTCGCTGGCGGCGCTCGCCGAGGC